>JAUYEI010000104.1 GCA_030691385.1 Azonexus sp. | reverse complement strand
GCCTGCATTCATATTCGGAGCGCCAGGGCAATCGCATCAAAATTCGAATGCCATTGTCGTTGACCTTCGGAAAAAATCGTTCACTCTCAACGGGTTGCGAAGGGGGGCTGTTCACGCACGCCAACATTGCCCAAGCGATTCGGGACAAGGAGGCCGACTACGTTCTGGCGGTGAAGGACAACCAGCCAAAACTGGCCGAATCGATCACGACATTCTTTGAAATTGGCCAAGCCGAGCACTGGAAGAACACGCCCCACACCTACGTCGAGTCGGTCGAGAAGGATCATGGTCGGCTGGAAGTCAGGCGCTGCTGGGCGCTTACGCAACTCGACTGCCTGGCCGAGCCGCAGCAGTGGGCCGACCTGAAGATGTCGGCGTGATCGAGGCAGAACGCACGATCAACAGCAAGAGCAGCGTCGAACGACGCCTGTATATGGCAGCATCGCACCCGAGGCAACGGTTCTGGTCAACACGGGACGCGCTCATTGGGGCATCGAGAATAGCGTTCACCGGTGTCTGGACGTCGCCTTGAACGATGAGCAGATGCGGTCCCGCGTAAAAAATGCCGGCGCCAACCTGGCCATCATCCGTCGTCTCGTTCCCAATCTGTTTCGCCTCGATACCGCCAAGCGAAAGGGCGGCATATACACGCGTCGCATTCTCGCCGCTTCCTCTGATTCATATCGCGCTACCTTGTTGGGACTTATGGAAATTTGATGCGAATTGCCCTGTTGGGAGCGGCGGGTAGAGTATTGAAGTGTGGTAAAAATGAAAGCTTACGGATTTTCCGTAAGCTTTTTTTGTATCCGGGATAAACGATGAAATACCTGCTTTTGTTTGCCTTCCTGGCGGTAGTCTGGTGGCTGTGGTCCAAACGCCAGGTGACGGGGGGCGCTGATGCCTCGGCGCAGCAGGAGCCTGCGCCTGAGAAAATGGTGGCCTGCGCACATTGCGGCGTGCACCTGCCCGAGAGTGAGGGCATCGTAGCAGGGGATCGGGTCTATTGCAGCGAAGCGCATCGCCTGGCGGCTAGCGACACGGAGCGGTAATGCAGAATTGGCTTTCTTCGATCTGGGAGGCCAACTGGCGTTCATTCCAGTATTTCAACCTGTACCGGCTGGTGTTGGCGGCGCTGTTTTTTCTGGCCATTGTATTCCCCCACGACTGGACGGTGCGCTTGAATCTGTTACCGTCACCGTTGATGTTCGGGCTAACGGGGGGCTACATCGCGGCCACGCTCGCTGGCTTACTTTTGGCTACGCATTGGCAGCGGCGATTCAACAGCCAGTTGTCGGCTCAAATGGTGGTCGATGTTGGTGTCGTCAGCTCGCTGATGTACCTGGCGGGCGGTGTCAGCAGTGGCTTGAGCGTGTTGTTGCTGGTGTCGCTGGCTGCGGCCAGCCTGGTCGGGCGCGGGCGCTTGGTCTTGTTCTATGCGGCGCTTGCCACCCTGGCCATTTTGCTGACTCAGATATACGGGATTGTTGCTAGAGGTTTTGACGAATCGTCGATCGTTCAGGCCGGCTTTATCTCCGCCGGTTTCTTCGCAACGGCGATCCTTGCCCGGTTGCTCGGGCAGCGGGCGATGGTCAACGAGGATCTGGCGCGCCGACGAGGCGAGGCGCTTGGCAACCAGATACTGATCAGTCAACGTGTCGTGGAGCGAATGCAGGACGGCGTGCTGATCATTGCCAAGGGTCGGGTGGTGAGCCATCGCAATCCGGGAGCCAGGGCAATGCTGGGCCTGCCTGGAGAGGACGGGCAGGTCGAGTTGGCTGAGCAAGCGCCGATCCTGGCAGCCGCGCTGCAGGCCTGGGATAAAGATGGCGGCGAGGACGGGTTGCATTTTTGCGGCGCGGACGGACGTGAATTGCGGGCACGGTTCGAGCGAACTGCGAGTTCAGACGGCGAAGTTCTGGTTTTCCTTGACGATGTCGGGCGGATCAAGGAGCGTGCCCAGCAGTTGAAATTGGCATCTTTGGGCCGGTTGACCGCAAGCATTGCTCACGAAATCCGCAATCCCTTGTCCGCTATTGGCCATGCCGGGGAGTTGCTGCGCGAGGAGCGTCGCGGCGAGATGCAGGAGCGCCTTTTGCGTATTCTCAACGACAATGTGATCAGGCTTGACCGGATTGTCGGGGATGTTCTTGAACTGGGTCGCCAGAGCCGGGCCGAGCCCGAGTTACTGCGTGCCGACGAATTTTGTGCCGGCTTTGTCGAGCATTTCAGTGCGACAGAAAACCTGTCGCCTGGCATCGTCCTGCTCAAAGAGACGTCGCCGTTCAATATCTGCTTCGATCGCTCGCATTTGCATCAGGTCTTGTGGAACCTTGTCAGCAATGCGCTGCGTCATTCGAGCAGCGGCCCCGGGGCTGTCCGTATCGAACTGGGCAGCAGCCATGGCGACGGCCGGGTAGAATTGCATGTGATCGATGACGGTCCCGGCGTTCCGGAAAGCGTGCGTGAGCAGATATTCGAGCCATTCTTCACGACGCATACGCAGGGGACGGGCTTGGGCCTGTTCATCGCCCGTGAATTGTGTGCGACCAACGGGGCGAGCCTGGCTCTGGCGGAGTCGTCATCCGGCGCGCATTTTATTGTTGCAGGGAGAAACGACACGTGTCTGTTGCCAGAACCGAACGGCGCCCGCGCGGCGAAATGAGCCGGGTCCTCGTCATTGATGACGAGGCCGATATCCGCGAACTGATCGATCTGACGCTGGTTCGCATGGGGCTGGCGACGGAGTGTGTCGGCTCGGTTGCCGAGGCGCGGGCGGCTCTCGACAGCGATGTCTTTCAGCTTTGCCTGACTGACATGCGCCTGCCGGATGGCGAGGGTCTGGAGATTGTTCGCTACATTTCCGAACATCATCAGCAGACGCCGGTGGCCGTGATTACTGCTTACGGTAGCGCGGGGAATGCAGTGGCTGCCCTGAAGGCCGGTGCCTTCGATTATCTGGCCAAGCCGGTGGGCCTTGAGCAGTTGCGCGCCCTCGTCAAGTCGGCCCTGCGCCTGCCGGGCGGCGGGCAGGATAGCGAGAATCCGCTGCAATCCCTGATCGGTGATTCGCCGAGCATGCAGCAGGTGCGGGCGATGATCGAGAAGCTGGCGCGCAGCCAGGCGCCGATTTATATCTCGGGTGAGTCGGGTAGCGGCAAGGAACTGGCGGCACGGCTGATCCACGGCCGAAGCGCGCGGGCGGCGGGCATTTTTGTCCCGGTGAACTGCGGGGCAATTCCCGAAAACCTCATGGAAAGCGAGTTTTTCGGCTATCGCAAAGGTGCCTTTACCGGTGCCGATAGCGAGCGCGAGGGCTTTTTCCAGGCAGCCCACGGTGGCACGCTGTTCCTTGATGAAGTGGCCGATCTGCCGCTCGCCATGCAGGTCAAGCTCCTGCGGGCCATCCAGGAAAAGCGGGTGCGCAAGGTAGGGAGCGTTGCCGAGGAGCCGGTCGATGTCCGGATCATCTGCGCCACGCACAAAAATCTCCGCGAGCTGGTCGACCGGGGGGGCTTCCGTCAGGACTTGTATTACCGGCTGAACGTCATCGAGTTGCGCATGCCGCCATTGCGCGAGCGGATGGAGGACATCGTGCCGCTGGTCGATGCCATCCTGCACCGGGTCTTTGGTGATTCACCGCCCAAGCTGTCAAACGGTGCGGTGAAAGCGCTGTCGTTTTACTCTTTCCCGGGCAATGTTCGCGAACTGGAAAACATTCTCGAGCGGGCGACGGCGCTGTGCTCCGGTGACCTGATTGAGGTCGAAGACTTGCATCTTGGCCCGGAAGAAATGGCCGGAGTCGAGGATCAAGGGCGCGGCAGCGAAACGCTGGACGAGTACCTCAACCGCCTCGAGCGTCAGGCCATTCTCGAAGCCTTGCAGAAAGCCGAAGGCAACCGCACGGCGGCGGCTCGCCTGCTGGGCGTGACCTTCCGTTCGATGCGCTACCGTCTCGAGCGCCTGGGCATCGAGTGATGTCGTGGCAGCCTGACGGTTGGCTGGAGGGCGTACGCTGGCTGCCATCGCCGAACTTTGGCGAGCGGCCGGTCGGCGAGGCTGTGTCGCTGGTCGTCATTCACAACATCAGCCTGCCGCCCGACGAGTTCGGTGGCGACTGGGTCGAGGATTTTTTCCTCAATCGGCTCGATCCCACGGTAAACCGGTATTTTTCGACAATTTTCAAATTGCAGGTTTCGGCCCATTTCTACGTTCGCCGCGATGGCCGGGTCGTCCAGTTCGTCGGCTGCGATCAGCGGGCCTGGCACGCCGGGCAGTCGTGCTGGTGCGCGCGCGATAACTGCAACGACTACTCCGTCGGGATCGAACTTGAAGGCTCCGATACGCAGCCGTTCACAGCCGAGCAGTACGCGGCCCTGTGGCTTGTGCTCGATGCCTTGCGCGTGCGCTATCCGATTGCGGCCATCGCCGGCCATTGCCACATTGCGCCCGGGCGCAAGACCGACCCGGGACTGTATTTCGACTGGCCGGCACTGCGGGCGCGCTATCCGGACGTCGGCTTACCGGCCGAAATAACGGCCTAGGCGTGCCACCGCTTCGGCCAGCCGGGCGACGTCCGTCGTGTAGGCGAAGCGGATGTGTTTTTCCGGTTCATGGCTGCCGAAATCAAGGCCCGGTGTTGCGGCAACCCCCGTTTTCTCCAGCAACTCTCTGGCCAGTGTAAAACTATCCTCAGCCAGGGCTGAGCTGTCGCAATAGAGGTAGAAGGCGCCTTCGGGGCGGGCGGTGACCCGAAAGCCGATCTGCTCCAGCGCCGGGGCGAGGAAGTCGCGACGGCGGCGAAACTCGGCACGTCGCGTTTCGAGTTGGGCGATGGTCTCAGGCTTGAACGCTGCCAGCGCTCCGTACTGGGCGGGCGTGGAGGGGCAAAGCGTCAGGTTCTGCGCCAGCTTTTCGACGTCGCGCACGTAGGGTTCCGGGATGACCATCCAGCCGAGTCGCCAGCCGGTCATCTGGAAATACTTGGAAAAGCTGTTGAAAACCCAGATGTCGTCGCCGGCGGCGCAGGCCGTTGGCGCATCGATCTCATAGGTTAGTCCGTGGTAAATCTCATCGACCAGAAAATGGTGCGTATTCCGACGAATCTGGACAGTGATTCCGAGCCAAACTGGACACGCATTCCGGAGCAAACTGGACAGTCGGAGCGTAGCGACGCGGGGTTTTCGGTTTTTACTCTGTTGATGTCATGGGGGTCAAGTTTTTGTCG
>JAUYEI010000103.1 GCA_030691385.1 Azonexus sp. | reverse complement strand
CCCTGCATTTCGACGAAGCCTGGCTGCCGCACGCCGCCTTCCATGACTTCTACGGTGATTACCACGCCATCGGCGCCGACCGTCCGCGCTGCAAGGAGTCGATGATTTTCTCGACGCAATCGACGCACAAGCTGCTGGCCGGGTTGTCGCAGGCTTCGCAGATCCTCGTCCAGGATGCCGAGAACAACAGGCTCGACCGCGATATCTTCAACGAGGCCTACCTGATGCATACCTCGACCTCGCCGCAATACTCGATCATCGCCTCCTGCGACGTCGCCGCGGCGATGATGGAAGCGCCGGGCGGCACGGCGCTGGTCGAGGAGTCGATCGCCGAAGCCCTTGATTTCCGCCGTGCCATGCGCAAGGTCGACGAGGAGTGGGGCGTCGACTGGTGGTTCAAGGTCTGGGGGCCGGACGATCTGTCCGAAGAAGGCATCGAGGAACGTGAAGCCTGGATGCTCAAGCCGGGCGAGCGCTGGCACGGTTTCAACAATCTGGCCGACGGCTTCAACATGCTCGACCCGATCAAGGCGACCATCATCACCCCGGGCCTCGACGTCGATGGCGACTTCGCCGACGAATTCGGCATCCCGGCCGCCATCGTCACCAAGTACCTGGCCGAGCACGGCGTCATCGTCGAGAAGTGCGGCCTGTACAGCTTCTTCATCATGTTCACCATCGGCATCACCAAGGGCCGCTGGAACACGCTGGTCACCGCCCTGCAGCAGTTCAAGGACGATTACGACAAGAACCATCCGCTGTGGAAGGTGCTGCCCGAGTTCGTGCAGAAGAACCCGCGCTACGAGCGTGTCGGCCTGCGCGACCTATGCACGCAGATCCACAGCGTCTACAAGCAGAACGACGTGGCCCGCCTGACGACCGAGATGTATCTGTCGGACATGGTGCCGGCCATGCGTCCGGCCGATGCCTTCGCCAAGATGGCGCACCGCGATATCGAGCGCGTGCCGGTCGACGAACTCGAAGGCCGCGTCACGGCCGTGTTGCTGACGCCTTACCCGCCGGGTATTCCACTGTTGATTCCGGGCGAGCGTTTCAACGCGAAAATCTGCAACTACCTGAAATTTGCCCGCGAATTCAATGCCGCTTTCCCGGGCTTCGAGACGGACGTGCACGGTCTGGTCAAGGGGGCGGATGGCCGTTACTACGTGGATTGCGTGCGCTAAAAAGCGTTTTTGATCGCCCGGTGCAGCGTGCTCAACGCTGCACTGCGGCGGCGAATGATTGCTTTTGGTAGGTCACGAAGGCGTAGCCGGAACCTTCGATTTTTGACGTTTTTTTCCAGTTGACCGTGGGAATGTCCGGGAACCACGCATCGCCCTCGGGTTCGAGGTCGACTTCGGTTATTTCCAGGCGGTCGGCCAGAGCCAAGGCCTGCGCGTAAATCTGCTCGCCGCCGATGATGAATACGGTTGCGGCGGACGCCAGATGCAGCGCCTTTTCCAGCGACTCGGCCACTTCGGCGCCGGGGGCGGCGTAATCTGCCTGGCGGCTGATCACGATATTGCGCCGGCCCGGCAGCGGGCGAAAACGCGGCGGCAGCGACTCCCAGGTCTTGCGGCCCATGATGACCGTGTGGCCGGCGGTCAGCGCCTTGAAATGCGCCATGTCTTCCGGAATGTTCCAGATTAGCTGGTTATCCTTGCCGATCACACGGTTCTTCGCGACGGCGGCGATGATGACGACTTCAGGCATTGGGTTCGCTCCGGAAACGACGCAAGTGATTGATCAGGCCGCGCGTCGAGGGGTCGAGACCCTCGGTCGGCGCGTCGTCGCGTATGCAGGGGGCGAGCTTGCCGGCTAGCTGCTTGCCGAGTTCGACGCCCCACTGGTCGAAGGAATTGAGATTCCACAGGACGCCAAGGCAGAAAACCTTGTGCTCGTAGAGCGCGATGAGCTGGCCCAGCGTGAAGGGTGTCAATTTGGGCAGGATGAGCGTGGACGATGGCTGGTTTCCCGGGAAGCGGCGGAAGGCCAGCAGATGCTCGGGAATGCCGGCGGCGCGAGCCTCTTCGACGGTCTGGCCAAAAGCCAGCGCCGACGACTGGGCCAGGCAGTTGGCGAGCAGGCCGCTGTGGTGGCCGGGCAGCGGAAAATCCGACTTGCCGAGGGCGATGAAGTCGCAGGCAACCAGCGCACTGCCCTGATGCAGTAACTGGAAAAACGAGTGCTGGCCATTGGTCCCGGCTTCGCCCCACAAAATGGGATTGGTCGGGTAATCGACGGCCAGACCATCGCGGTTGGCGCGCTTGCCGTTGCTTTCCATTTCGAGCTGCTGGAGGTGCGAAGGGAGCAGGGCCAGCGAGTGGCTGTAGGGGAATACACCGTGGCTATGGGCGTCGAGGAAGTTGGTGTTCCACAGCGCGACGAGGGCCAGGGTCAGCGGCAGGTTGCTGTCGGGCGCGGCCTTGAAGAAATGCTCGTCCATGGCGTGGGCGCCGGCGAGCAGCTGCTCGAAATGGCGGAAACCGACGGCCAGCGCGATGGGCAGGCCGATGGCCGACCACAGCGAGAAGCGGCCGCCGACCCAGTCCCAGAATTCGAAGACGTTTTCCGGCGCGATGCCGAACTCGGCCGTGGCGGCCAGATTGGTCGAGGCGGCGACGAAATGCCGGGCAATGGCTGCTTCGTTGCCGGCCGCGGCGACTATCCAGTTGCGCGCGGTTCGGGCGTTGGCCATGGTTTCCAGCGTCGTGAAGGTCTTGCTGGCGACGACGAACACGGTGCTGCGCGGATTGAGGCGGGTCAGCGTGCTGGCCAGATCGGCGCTGTCGAGGTTGGAAACGAAATGGACGTTGAGGTCGGGCTGCTGGAAGGCGGCCAGGGCATGGACGGCCATGCGCGGGCCGAGGTCGGAGCCGCCGATGCCGATATTGACGACATCCGTGATGTGCTCGCCCGAAAAGCCCCGCCACTGGCCGCCGTGTATCTGTTCGCAAAAGCCGGCCAGGCGGGCGAGCACGGCTTTGACCTCGGACGGCGCGGCGTCACCGGCGCGCAGGTCGGCATGGCGGACGGCGCGCCTTTCGGTGTGATTGATCGGCTCGCCCGCGCGCATCCGCTCGATCCAGGTGCGCAATCCGGCCTGTTCGGCCAGTTGCCGCAACAAACCCATGGTGTGCTGGTCGAGGCGCTGTTTCGAGTAGTCGAGCAGGAGATTGTCGGCCTGCACCGAGAAGCGGTAGAAACGGGCCGGATCAGCCGAAAAGAGGTCGCGCAGGTGGCGGTGCCTGATGCTGCGCGCGTGCTCGGCCAGCGCGAGCCAGGCGGGACGAAGTGGCACCTGCATGATCAGACGGCCACCTGGGCTGCGATGTGCGGATGCGGGTCGTAGCCGTCAAGACGGAAGTCTTCGAATTTGAAGGCAAAAATGTCGTTGACCGTGGGATTGATCCACATCGTCGGTAGCGGGCGTGTTTCGCGGGACAACTGCAGCCGGGCCTGTTCGAAATGATTCGAGTAGATGTGCGCGTCGCCAAAGGTATGGACGAAATCACCTGGCTGGTAGCCGCAGACCTGCGCCAGCATCATGGTCAGCAAGGCGTAGGAAGCAATGTTGAAGGGGACGCCGAGAAAGATGTCGGCGCTGCGCTGGTAGAGCTGGCAGGACAGCTTGCGAACCTGTCCTGAGCCTGTCGAAGGGGCGACATAAAACTGGAACAGGCAGTGGCAGGGCGGCAGGGCCATGCTGTCGACGTCACCCGGATTCCAGGCGGAAACAATGTGGCGGCGCGAGTCCGGGTTGTTCTTGAGGCTGCCCACCAGTTGCGTGATCTGGTCGATCAGCCGGCCGTCCGGTGTTTCCCAGCGGCGCCATTGCTTGCCGTAGACCGGGCCGAGATCGCCGTTTTCGTCGGCCCATTCGTCCCAGATGCGAACACCGTTTTCCTTGAGGTAGGCGATGTTGGTGTCGCCCTGCAGGAACCACAGCAATTCGTGGACGATGGATTTCAGATGGAGCTTCTTGGTTGTCACCATCGGAAAGCCCCTGGCCAGGTCGAAACGCATCTGCCAGCCAAAGACCGAGCGCGTGCCGGTACCGGTGCGGTCGGATTTGTCGTGCCCGTTGTCGAGAACGTGGCGCATCAGGTCAAGGTAGGGCTGCATCGAGTCGGCTATCCGGAGCAATCAATAAACGATCTATTTTACATGGCAGACCGAAACATCGCTCGCCCGCAGAGGCGAAATTATCCACAGGTAATATTGCCGAAATGTGGAAATTACTCACGGCAGAAGGCGATTTATCGGTTTACACTGTAAAAAAATAATTATCGAAGGAGGGGAGCGGTGCTTAACAAGGTAGCCAATCTGGGCGGATTTTTTGCCCAGAAATCAGATCATCCGCTGGCCAGCGCGCGCGAATTACGCAGAATCCTCAGCGAATTGCCCAAGGACAACGCTTTCAAGGCGCTCGACGAAATTTCCGGCTGGCTCGAATCGCTGGAAGGGGCGAGCAATTTTCCGGGTGGCACCTTGTACGAGGTTCTCGAGCAGTTCGAGGAGGCGGCTCAGCCGCATCTGAAGCGCCTTTCCCGCGAGTATTTCGGGAGCGTCCGTCTGTCGAAATCCGAAGAAAACCGCCTGTGGTCGATCAACTATGCTTTCTGGACCCGCCTGGGCGCCGCCTATGAGCGCTGCCTGCTGGCCATCGGAGAAAAAAGCCGGACCGGAGAGTTGCCGAAGGCAGTGTTGCCAACTTTGTGCGTGCGCCTGATCGTCGCTTACGGACGAGCGCTTAAATGGGAGCAGTTCCATTACGGTCCCTCGTCGGAAACCCGCTGGCAAAGCATGGGGCGGGCGTTGCTGGCGGCCGAGGAGGCGGGGGTGGCGGGCAAGGCGGTAGCCTTGCCGGGCCGGAGCGGCATGACTTCGCCGCTGCAGGAATACCAGAAAGTCATGATTTTCCAGGCGGCCTCGCTCGATAGCCTGTTGCCGGTCGGTATCGAGCTGGCTGAACTAGTCATCGCCCATTTTCTGCCCGGCTTTGTATTTACCGTTGAGGCGCAGATCGACAGCGTTTACTGGGTCGACCTCAAACTGGCCCAGCCGCCGCTGCGCCTGGCGCGCCGGCCGGCCAGGGCCGAGCCGACGCAGCGCTTCCTGAAACCCGGCGCGGCCCACGAGGCGATGCTGGCGGTCCTCGCGACGCTCGAGCGAGGTGGCGACATGCCGCCAGAAATCAGTCTCGGCGGACAGTATCCGGTCAAACTGCTGGTCACAGTATTTCGCCACTTGACCAATTATCTTTCGCCGATGCCGCCGCAGCGCCTGCACGACCGCCATCGCGTCACGCACCGGATGTCGGTGCTCAACGGGCTGGTCAATGCATTCGTCGTTTTCTCCGACGAATTTGGCGGTCAGGCAGCGGGTTTGCCGACGGACACCTGGGTGGCCGAAAATGTCAGTCGTGGTGGCTTCGGCGCCTTGCTCAACAGTGTGCCGGGCGAATGGCTCAAGGTCGGCGCCCTCGTTGCCATGCAGCCCGAAGGCGGTGACAACTGGCTGCTCGGGGTCATTCGGCGTTATCACCGGCTATCCGAAAAGGATGCCCGTGTCGGCATTCAGGCTTTGGCCACGAAAGCGCTGGCGGTAGAAATGCAGGTTCGGGCCGTGTCCAGCTATGCCGCGGCAGCGGGAACGCCGACCCTGATGCTGCTCGACGGCAACGAACCGGATGAGTTTCGGGTCATCTTGCCGCCGATGACCTTCGACCCGCGCGAAAGCCTGGAGTATGTGCGCGATGGTCAGCGCTTCCTGCTGACGCCGATTACGCTGAGCGAGCAGACAGCCGACTACGAACTGGCGCGCTATCGCCGGAGCGCTGTTGGCTAGTTATTAGTCTGAAGTTCTCCCGCGTGAAGATCGAATTTCCCTTGCCACACAAGCGATTTGCGTGGATGTTGAAGTCCGCGTTCTGACTACACCGTGATTTGCCGCAGAAGCTGGAGCGCGCGTTGTTGTTTGGGGTTGGGTGTA
>JAUYEI010000089.1 GCA_030691385.1 Azonexus sp. | reverse complement strand
GACGGTGATCTGGTTCCGCGGGAGGTGGTCGCTCATGGCGTGGATGAGGTCGCTCATGGGTTTGTCTCGGAGTAGTTATTTGGTTTTGCTGATTTGGCTAGGGTTTCCGCCTTGCTGGCGGGCGTACTTTCTTTTGTGTGGCCAAAAGAAAGTAGCCAAAGAAAAGGCCACCCCTGGGTCGGTGCCGGCTGCGCCGGTTCCCTGCGCTACTCGGAAGGCCGGGCACCCCAGGAGTACTTCTTCGCGATGCAGAGCATCGCTCAGGGCGCGGCTGCGGAATTCGGGGCTTTGCCCCTCAGACAGTCTTCGCCGACTGCCCCAGGCCTTCCTGCGTTGCTCGGCACCTCTCAAGGAGCCCGGTGAAACGATCCGTGCTTGGGCTTGGGTGCCTGAATGACCGATTTCATTTTTGGCTGTTTTTTCCGGTTGACCGTGGGAATCTGTTTTTTCGGCAAAACGGTTCAGCCCGGACGCCTTTGGGGTCCCCGTCGAAGGCGCTGAGCAACGCAGGAATGCCGGGGGCAGTCGGCTGGCGTTGTTTGAGCCGCAGGCGAGTTTAGCCAGCCGCCCGGCGTTCCGAGTAGCGCAAGGAACCGGCGAAGCCGGCGCCGCCCCCGGGGTCGCCTTTTCTTTGGCTACTTTCTTTTGGCGAAGCAAAAGAAAGTACGCCCGCCAACAAGGCGGAACCCCATGCCCATTGGCAAGGGAAAACGTCATTCCCCGCGTTCCCGCAACATATCCCGCAACCGCCGAGGCGCCGGCTTCAACGGCACCCGAACCGAAGTCCACGCCCCTTGCTTCGAAGGCATCAGCCAAGAAAACCGACTCCCCAACCAGGTCGCGACACCGTACAAAGAAGGCGACCGATACACCGCAGCCCACCCCCGCCAGACGGAAGTCATCAACCAGCTATACCCCGCCCCCTGCCCCACCATCGCCGGATTCTCATGCGGCGCAGTAAACGCCTCCTCCCGCAAGCGCATCAACAGCTCCGGAATCGGAATCTTGACCGGACAAACCTCGCCGCAAGCGCCGCACAATGAGGAGGCCGTCGCCATCGTCGACGTCGCCTCCAGCCCCAGCATATGCGGCGAAATGATCTTGCCGATCGGCCCCGGGTAGGTCGTCCCGTAGGCATGCCCGCCAATCCGCGTATAAACCGGGCAATGGTTCATGCACGCCCCGCAACGAATACATTGCAGCGTCTTGCGCAACTGCTCGTCGGCATAGGCTTGTGAACGCCCGTTGTCGAGCAGCACAAGATGCACTTCGCTCGGTCCATCCTTCTCTCCAGCCTTGCGCGGGCTGGAGATCATGTTGAAGTAGGTCGAGATGTTCTGGCCGGTGGCCGAGCGGGTGAGCAGCGAGAGCAAAGGCGGGACGTGCTCGAGTTTCTCTACAATCTTCTCGATGCCGGTAATGGCGATATGTACGGGCGGCGCCGTGGTGCACATGCGGCCATTGCCTTCGTTCTCGACCAGACACAGCGTGCCGGTTTCGGCGACGGCGAAATTGACGCCGGAGAGGCCGATGTCGGCGACAAGGAATTTCTCGCGCAGCACCTTGCGGCCGATCTGGATCAGCGCATCGACGTTGTCGGTGTAATCGACGCCCGGCACTTTTTCCTTGAATAGCCGGGCAATCTCTTCCTTGGTCTTGTGGATGGCCGGCATGATGATGTGCGAGGGCTTTTCGCCGGCGAGCTGGACGATGTATTCGCCCATGTCCGATTCCATCGCCTCGATGCCGACCGCCGCGCAGGCGTGGTTGAGTTCGATTTCCTCGCTGACCATCGACTTGCCCTTGACCATCAGCTTGGCCGAATGCGCCTGACAGATGCCGAGGATGATGGCGTTGGCTTCGTCCGGCGTTTCCGCCCAATGCACCTTGATGCCGTTGCGCGTCAGGTTATCTTCCAGTTGCACCAGCAGGCTGGGCAGCTTGCCGAGGTTGTACTGGCGAATCTGCTCGCCCAGCGTGCGCAGGGTTTCCAGCTCTTCAGCATCGGGAAACTGGGTGATGCGCTTGTTGATCAGGAAATCCATGGCGCCGCGGAAGCTCTGGCGCAGGAAGGGGTTTTCAACCACGTCCTTGGCGCGGGCGCGGAAGCCCTCGGAGGGCATGAAGTTCATTGCGTGTTCGCTCATGCTTCGTCTCCGATCAGCAGGACAACCAGTTCTTTCGGTCCGTGGGCGCCGTAGGCTAGCGTCACCTGGATGTCAGCGGTCTTCGACGGGCCGGAAATGAGCAGGGCGTTGGTCGGCAGGCCACAAGTTTGCGTATCAGACCAGCCTTCGGCCGTCATCGCCTCGTAAAAGGTATTGTGAATGGTCGAGGCATCGAGCAGGACGATATGCAGCGGCGGCACCAGCGACATCAGGCGCGGCTCGTCTGCATCAGGCCACAGGAGCAGCGTGCCGGTTTCGGCAATGGCGCTGCGGGCGACAGTCAGGCTGGCCGGAATGTCGTGGAACAGCTCCTCTTTCCAGTCCTCGATCCGGTTGTCGTAGCCTTTGCATTCGATTTCGCCGGATGGCAATTCGGCGATGGCACGCGCACCGTGAGCGGTGCCGGGTGCCACGAGCAGTTTGCCGACCTGTTTGGCCGACAGCACTTCCCACAGCTTTTGCAGCCAGCTGGCGCGGGAGACGGCATAGACCTCGGCGTGCGCGAACTCGATGCAGTTGCGGAAACGGGTGGCCTTTTCGGCCGTGCTTTCGGTGCTGCGATGCGTGGCGTACCAGGTGGCGATATCCGGCGCGGCTTTCGGCAGCACCGGGGCGGCGTTCAGTTTGGCCAGGATGCGATCACGGGCGCTCATTTTGAAATCCTCCGCAGCAGGAAAGTGGCGATGTGTTCGCCCGGCAGGCTCGGTTTTGAAAGGCCTTCCTGCTCATCCCTCCAGGCGGCGTGGCCGAGGATGTTCATGAGGCAGCCGCAGTCGGCGCTGACGACGCGCTCGGCACCGGTCGCCTTGAGCGATTTGACCTTGTCCTCGACCATCGCCCCGGAAATCTCCGGTTGCTTGATCGAGAAGGTGCCGCCGAAACCGCAGCATTCGGATTCGTGATCCTGCTGCGCCAGCTTCACGCCTTTCAGACCGCCAAGCAACTGGCGCCCGGTCAGATGGACGCCCATTTCGCGGCGCGCCGAGCAGGAGGTATGCAGGACGACGGTGCACTCGCCGCCTTTGTCCTCCGGCTGGAAGTTCAGGACATTGACCAGAAAATCAGTCAGCTCGTAAATGCGCGCCGAGAGCGCTTCGGCCTGTGCTTTCCGGGCCGAGTCGGCGGCGAACAGCGTCGGGTAGTGATGCTTCATCATCCCGGCACAGGAACCGGACGGCACGACCACCGGCCAGTCGTTCGGAAAAAGGGTCAACTGATGCGCCGCCACCTTGCGCGCTTCATCGGGAAAACCGCTCGTATAAGCCGGTTGACCGCAGCAGGTCTGCTCTTCGGGAAAGTGCACGCGGATGCCTTCGCGTTCAAGCAGCGTGATGGCATCCATCCCGGCGCCGGGAAAGAACTGGTCGACGACACAGGTGGCAAAAAAATAAACGTCGCCAGGCCGTGGCACTGCGGATTCCGGTTGTTTCATCTTGTCTCCGTTGTGAATTATTTAACGGTAAAATGGTAAGACCAATATTCGTGTGGGTGAAAATTTACGTGAATACCGTGACTTAGTCAATAAACTAAGGGAATATCCTACACTTGCGCTTTACCGAAACGCTGATTAGAATGTGCTGGTCTTACCAATCATGCCGAGCCCGATGCCCCTCAATAAAGTGCAGGTCCCGCGTATTTCCGATGCCGTCGCTGCCTCGCTGGAGCGCCGCATCCTGGAAGGCTCGCTGAAGTCCGGCGACCGCCTGCCGCCGGAGCGCGAACTGGCGACCGAGTTTGGCGTCTCGCGGCCGTCGCTGCGCGAAGCGATCCAGAAACTGGCATCCAAAGGCATGGTGCAGAGCCGGCAGGGCGGTGGCACTTACGTCACCAATGCGCTCGAAGCGACTTTTTTCGACCCGTGGCAGGACATGATGGGCAGCCATCCCAATCTGCGCGAAGACATGCTCGAATTCCGCCGCATGCTCGAAGGCCAGGCCGCCGAGTGGGCCGCCGAGCGCGCCACCGAGGCCGACCTGACGCGACTCGGCCAGCGCTTCGCCGCGTTGAATGCGACCTTTACCAACGAAAACATGGATCAGCGCTCCGAAGCCGACATCGCCTTTCACCAGGCCGTCGGCGAGGCTGCCCACAATGCGCTGCTCGGCCATCTGTCATCGGCCCTGCTGCGCCTGATGCACGACAACATCCGCCTCAACCTCGGCGAACTGAAAACCGTGCCGGCGGCCGGCGCCTTGCTCAAGAGCCAGCACGCCGCCATCTACGAGGCGATAGCCGGCCGCAAGCCGCAGGCCGCCCGCGCTGCCGCTGAAACCCACATCGATTTCGTCCGCGAAACGCTGGCGCAAACCCTGCGCAGCGTCGCCCGCCGCGAAACCGCTGCCCGTCGCCTCAGCCCCGATTCTTCCGACTCCACTTCCTGATTTTCAATTCAACTTTCCTGCAAGGAACCCGTATGGAACCGCTCGTCCTGCCTTTCGAAACACTCCGAATGAACGACGTCGACAAAGTCGGCGGCAAGAATTCCTCCCTCGGTGAAATGATCAGCCAGCTGGCCGATACCGGCGTCCGCGTGCCGGGCGGCTTTGCCACCACGGCCCAGGCCTACCGCGATTTCCTCGCCCAGTCCGGCCTCGATGCCAAGATCAACGCTGTGCTCGACGTCCTTGATGTCGATGACGTCAATACCCTGGTCAAGACCGGTGCCGAGATCCGCCAGTGGATCATGGACACCCCCTTCCCGATGGACCTGACCATCGCCATCACCGAGCAATACCAGCGCCTGGTCGCCGATTCCACGACCGACATGTCCTTCGCCGTGCGCTCCTCGGCCACCGCTGAAGACCTGCCGGACGCTTCCTTCGCCGGCCAGCAGGAAACCTTCCTCAACATCGTCGGCCTCGAAAACATCCTGCACGCCATCAAGGAAGTCTTCGCTTCCCTGTACAACGACCGCGCCATTTCCTACCGCGTGCACAAGGGCTTCGTCCATGCCGACGTCGCCCTGTCGGCCGGTATCCAGCGCATGGTTCGCTCCGACAAGGGTGCGGCCGGCGTGATGTTCACGCTCGATACCGAATCCGGCTTCCGTGATGCCGTCTTCGTTACGTCTTCCTACGGCCTCGGCGAAACCGTCGTTCAGGGCGCCGTCAATCCGGACGAGTTCTACGTGCACAAGCCGATGCTGGCTGCCGGCAAGAAAGCCGTCGTGCGCCGCAACCTCGGCTCCAAGATGATCAAGATGACTTTCTCGGCTGAAAAGGTTGCCGGCAAGTCCGTGATCACCGAGGACGTCGAAGAGTCCCTGCGTCACCAGTTCTCGCTCAATGACGAAGAAGTCATGGAACTGGCCCGCTACGCGATGATCATCGAAGCCCACTACGGTCGTCCGATGGACATCGAGTGGGGCAAGGACGGTATCGACGGCAAGCTGTACATCCTGCAGGCCCGTCCGGAAACCGTGCAGTCGCAGGCGGGCGCCGGCAAGGTCGAAAAATTCAAGCTCAAGTCCTTCTCCAAGGTGCTCGCCTCCGGTCGCGCCATCGGCCAGAAGATCGGTGTCGGCCCGGTCCGCATCGTCAAGGACCCGAAGGAAATGGACCAGGTCAAGCCGGGTGACGTGCTCGTCGCCGACATGACCGACCCGAACTGGGAACCGGTCATGAAGCGTGCTTCGGCCATCGTCACCAACCGTGGCGGCCGGACCTGCCACGCCGCCATCATCGCCCGCGAACTGGGCATCCCGGCCATCGTCGGTTGCGGCGACGCGACCGAAACCCTGACCGAAGGCGAAATCGTCACGGCATCCTGTACCGAAGGCGACACCGGCCACGTTTATCGCGGCCGCCTCGATTTCGAAATCACCTCGCGCGACATCACCGCCATGCCGGACATTCCGCTCAAGGTCATGATGAACGTCGGCAACCCGGAACTGGCCTTCGAATTCGCCCAGTTGCCGAACGCCGGCGTCGGCCTGGCCCGCGTCGAGTTCATCATCAACAACGTCATCGGCATCCACCCGAAGGCCATTCTTGACGTCGAGCGTCTGCCGGCTTCGAAGCGCGAGGAAATCAAGCGCCGCGCCCGTGGCTACGCTTCGCCCAAGGAATTTTTCGTCGAGAAGCTGGTTGAAGGCGTGTCCACCATTGCCGCCGCCTTCTGGCCGAACCCGGTCATCGTTCGCCTCTCCGACTTCAAGTCCAACGAGTACCGCAAGCTGCTCGGCGGCGAACTCTACGAGCCGGAAGAAGAAAACCCGATGCTCGGCTTCCGCGGCGCCTCGCGTTACATCGCCCAGTCCTTCCGCGACTGTTTCGAGATGGAATGCCGCGCCATGAAGAAGGTCCGCGAAGAAATGGGCCTGACCAACGTGCAACTGATGGTGCCGTTCGTCCGCACCGTCAGCGAAGGCCAGGGCGTCGTCGATCTGCTGGCCGAACACGGCCTGAAGCAGGGCGAGAACGATCTCAAGCTCATCATGATGTGCGAAATCCCGTCCAACGCGCTGCTGGCCGAAGACTTCCTCAAGATCTTCGACGGCTTCTCGATCGGCTCCAACGACCTGACCCAGCTCACCCTCGGCCTCGACCGCGATTCCGGCCTGGTCGCCAACCTCTTCGACGAACGCGATCCGGCCGTCAAGATGCTGCTCTCCATGGCGATCTCCGCCGCCAACAAGATGGGCAAATACATCGGCATCTGCGGCCAGGGCCCGTCCGACCACCCCGACCTGGCCGAATGGCTGATGGATCAGGGCATCAGCAGCATTTCGCTGAATCCGGATACCGTGGTCGACACCTGGACGCAACTGGCGAGTCACAAGAAGGCATAGCTTCTGTTTGGAATTGGCCTGGATTGTGGCCGAAAATACAAAGGCCGGGAATTTTCCCGGCCTTTGTTGTTTGCCTGCTTCACGGAAAACAGGAAGTTTGATCCTGAATTACACTTTGCGACGATTGCGTCGAATTGCGCCAAGCCCAAGCAAACCCAGTCCGGCCAGTGCCAATGAGCTTGGTTCCGGCACCTGTCCAGTTTCCGTGGCAATCTTGATTGCCAAAACACGCTCGAAATCAGCAAATGTCGATGCAGTGAAATCCAGTGAGCCTGCCGGGTTCCAGTTGCAGGATGCACCACCACCGATGCCAAGGCAGTTTACTTGATCAACGCCGCCAGCCAATGCAGTGTTCGATGCGGTTGTCGGGTTGGCTCCCGTGTTGTTTA
The DNA here is from genome assembly GCA_030691385.1 of Azonexus sp. Classification (GTDB taxonomy): domain Bacteria; phylum Pseudomonadota; class Gammaproteobacteria; order Burkholderiales; family Rhodocyclaceae; genus Azonexus. The sequence goes on along the minus strand of JAUYEI010000089.1, from coordinate 26,128 downwards.
CACCATCGGTGGATACGTCAATGACCATTCTGCTGAAATCCAGATTCAGGTCATATAAGGCATCAAAGGCATTAAAGGCGGCCAACACGCCATCACCAATTGCGGTTCCGCCAGTGGTTGTTCTTATCATGCCGTTAATTGCAGCAACCAGCGCATTCTTGTCTGCCGCAGAGTCAATCAAGGTGGGAGCAAATACCTCTTGAACGGCAGAGCCAAATTTCCATACGCCAATGACAAGGGATCCGTCAGTATTGACAAGGCTTCCATTCAGAACGTTGGCATAACCCGCGACTTGTGTGCTCCAGTTTGCGTCACTAATGCTGCCAGACTGATCCAATACGATGGCCAATCCAACCGGAACTGCTTGAGCCTGTCCGGCGACGAGCAATCCGGCTGCAAATCCAATGCCCTGGATATGTTTCAGTAGATTTTTTGTTTTCACGGTGCATTTCCTCCAGAGGGTTCGTAGATTAGTGAAATACAAAAACGAATATGCAAAGACTGCATGTGGTGTCGAGCAATTAGTGGGCCTGAAATATTAAGTCATGCAAAATCATATAGTTATTGTTGTTTGGCGATACTGCTGTGAAATTATGTAAAGTTTTTCGACAGACTCATGGCTGCTGTTTCGCGGCAATGATTTCGTCCAGCTACCCTGGATCTGAGCAAATTCGCTGTTGGATCGAGCGCATCAGCCTGATGGCATACCTGCCTACCGAGATTGGCGGACCGCTGAGTTGCCTGGCCTCCGGCGAAATGCGTTGGCACAGAACTTTGTTCTGAGCGATTTGAATTTTGGCCATTATTTCCGGTTGACCGTGGAAGTGCAGCCTAGCTGGCCGCCTCCGCCGCATGCTGGTCGGCGAGGATGTTGCCACGGCAACTGCCGTGTCCCTTGATCCAGCAAATGGATGCCTTGGCCAGCGTTTCAAGAAGATCGAGGGCATCAAGCATTTGCCGCAATTCGGGGTCCTGCTCCAGACCTTCGGTCTTGCTGCGATTGAGCCGATGTACGGCATCCTGATTGTCCGAAAACAAGGCCAGCGGCCGGTCGGGGAACAAGTCTCTGGCCTGTTCCAGCGCAAACAGGGTGGCCTGCAGTTCGAGTTCATTGCTGCCGATGATGGGTACGGCGCGTGTCCTGACCAGAGCTTCGCTGTCTGGCGTGGCAAAGAGGACGGCGGCAAGTCCGCCGTGCCGTTTCTGGCTGGCATCGCTGAAGACCTGCAGGTGTCCCGCGTAGAGCGGGGCGAGTCGTAAGGGCAGGGGTTCCACCGAAGGATGGATGACACGGACAATTTTCTTTTTTCGTCTTCTGGGCATGGCGGCAAGCATAGCCGAAACGCCGGCCCTGAAAAGGCGAAAGCCTCGTACCGGGGGGAGTACGAGGCTTTCTGGACGGCCCGGGGAGGGGGAGGTGGGTAGGGCCGTCAGGGCTGATGTCTGGTCAGCGCATGTGTCCAAGATAAGGGACAGGCCGGCGGACTTCAAGTAACCGTTTGCAACAGTGCGTGTCGTTGTGTGCGTAGCCCGTCGATTGGCCCGACTTACGGCGCATCTGCTAAGATTCGGCCCTGATTTTTCAGGCTTCTTCCCTTGTCTTCCCTCCCGGAAATATTCTCTCCCGAAGGCCCGCTCGCCCGGGCCATTAGCGGCTATCGCATCCGCGAACAGCAGCTCGACATGGCCGAGCGCATCGCCGCCGCCATCAAGGGCTGCTCGGTCTTCATCGCCGAGGCCGGCACCGGCACGGGCAAGACTTTCGCCTACCTCGTCCCGGCCTTGCAGTCGAACGGCAAGGTGATCGTTTCGACCGGCACCAAAACCCTGCAGGATCAGCTGTTCAATAAAGACCTGCCGATGGTCCGCGACGCGCTCAAGGCGCCGGTCAAGATCGCGCTGCTCAAGGGCCGGGCCAACTACGTCTGCCCCTACCACCTGCAACATGCCATCGCCGACGGCCGTTTCCTGACCCGCGAGGATGCCGCCGACGCCCGTCGCATCTCGGTCTTCGCCAAGACCACGCAGAGCGGCGACAAGGCCGAGTGCATCGAGGTTTCAGAGAATTCCCCGGTGTGGAGCCACGCCACCTCGACGCGTGACAACTGCCTCGGCCAGGAGTGCCCGGACTACAAGGAATGCTTCGTCATGCAGGCGCGGCGCGAGGCGATGGCGGCCGATCTGGTTGTCGTAAATCATCACCTGTTCTTCGCCGACGTGATGTTGCGCGACGAAGGCATGGCTGAACTGCTCCCGGCCTGCAACACAGTGATCTTCGACGAGGCGCACCAGTTGCCGGAAGTGGCGACGCTGTTTTTCGGCGACAGCATTTCGACGGCGCAGGTACTCGATCTGGCCCGCGACGTCCGCGCCGAAGCATTGACCAACGCCCGCGACTGCCTGGCCCTGCCGGAAACCAGCAAGAAAGTCGAAAAGGCCGCCAAGGATTTGCGCCTGGCCGTCGGCGTCGACAGCGGCCGCTTCTCCTACGGTCAACTGGAAGAAAAGCCCGATTTTGAAATCGCCCTGAAAGCGCTGGAGGCAGAGATGGTCGCCTTTGCCGCCTTGCTCGAAACCCAGGCCGAACGCGCCGAAGGCCTCGAGAAATGCTGGCAACGCGCCACCGAACTCGTCCAGCACCTCGCCCAGTGGCAGAACCCGACGCCCGGCTACGTCCGCTGGGCCGAAGCCTTCACGCATTCATTGCAGCTCAACGCGACGCCGCTCAATGTCGCCGAAATTTTCCGCAAGCAGATGGGCGGCCATCCGCGGGCGTGGATTTTTACCTCGGCCACCTTGGCCGTGCAGGGCAAGTTCCACCACTACTGCGCCGAACTCGGCCTCGGCGAGCCGGATTCGGCCTGCTGGCACAGCCCTTTCGACTACGACAAGCAGGCCATCCTCTACGCGCCGCTTGGCATGCCCGACCCCAACGCCTGGAACTACACCGACGCCGTCGTCGACGCTGCCTGGCCGGCCGTCAAGGCCGCCAATGGCGGGGCCTTCTTCCTGTGCACCAGTCTGCGCGCCATGCGCCGCACGCACGAACTGCTCAAGGCCAAGCTCGAAGACGAAAACATCGACATGCCGCTGCTGGTCCAGGGCGAGGGCAGCAAGAACGATCTGCTGCAACGCTTCCGCCATCACGGCAATTCCATCCTGGTCGGCAGCCAGAGCTTCTGGGAAGGCGTCGACGTGCGCGGCGAGGCGCTGTCGCTGGTCGTCATCGACAAGATTCCCTTCGCGCCGCCCGACGATCCGGTGCTCTCGGCGCGCATCGAGCAGATGAAAAAGGAAGGCCGCAACGCCTTCATGGAATACCAGTTGCCGCGCGCCGTCATCAACGTCAAGCAGGGCGCCGGCCGGTTGATCCGCGACGAAAACGACAAGGGCGTGCTGATGATGTGCGATCCACGACTCATATCTAAGCCGTACGGCCGTCGCGTCTGGCAAAGTCTGCCACCCATGAAACGGACCCGCGAACTGCAGGTCGTCCTCGATTTCTTCGCCAACCGTTAAACCTAGAAACCGCAGTTGACCGCTTGCCATTACGCTAGACACCCGATGAATATTGACTTTTCCGCGATTGAATACGCCCGCCGTTCCGGTGAATCCGCTACGCGCCCGCTGGCACGCCCGTGCTGGCGCCTGGCTTTGTCGCTTCTCCTTGCAGGCATGGGCCTGCCGCGTCGTCGCTTCGCGCCAAGCGCCCGCCCGAGCGCGCCATCAGGCGCGTCCAACTACGGTCTCTAGGTTAAGCGGATGAAAACCATCTTCGAGCAAATGCGCGCGCAGCAGCCGCAATTCTTCTCCAGCGCCGACATCACCATCGCCGCCGGGCCGATGCAGGCCATGGCCGGGATCATCACGGCCATCGAGTCGGTCATCGCCATGCCGGCCTACCAGAGCCACGCGCTGGCCCAGGCGCCGGAAATCGCCCGCCTGCCGGTCAAATCGCGCGGCGTCTTCATGGGCTACGATTTTCACCTGACCGAGGCTGGCCCGAAACTCATCGAGATCAACACCAACGCCGGCGGCGGCCTGCTCAACGCCTACCTGCTCGCCTCGCATGGCAAGGTGGAAGAGGCCGCGCGGATTCGCGACGAATACGTTGCCATGTTCCGCGAGGAATGGCGTCTGGAACGCGGCGATGCACCGCTGCGAAGGATCGCCATCGTCGACGAAAACCCGGCCGAACAGTTTCTCGCCCCCGAGTTCGCGCTCTTCAAGGAATTGTTCGAGCAGCACGGCATCGCCGCCGTAGTCGCCGATCCGGGCGAGTTCGAGAGCGACGGCGAGCAGCTTTTGCATGCCGGCCTGCCGGTCGACCTGATCTACAACCGCCTGACCGACTTTGCCCTCGATGCCACGGTGAACCGGAAAATTCGGGCAATTTTCGAATCCGGTGGCGTTGTCATCACGCCGCATCCGCGCGCCCACGCCCTCTACGCCGACAAGCGCAACCTCATGCAGCTCTCCGATGAGGCCGCGCTGCAGGCACTGGGCGTTGCCGAATCCACCCGCCAGACCCTGCTCGCCAGCATCCCGAAAACCATTGCCGTTACGCCGGAGCAAGGCGAACAATTCTGGGCCGAGCGCAAGCGCTGGTTCTTCAAACCGCCGGCCGGTTTCGGCAGCCGCGCCGCCTATCGCGGCGACAAGCTGACCAAGCGCGTCTTCGAGGAAATCCTGCACGGCGGCTACATCGCCCAGGAAATCGCGCCGCCGTCGGAGTACGTCGTTTCACTCCTCCCCCTTCAAGGGGGAGGTTGGGTGGGGGATGGGTTTGGCGCGGCCCCATCCAACGAAACCCATCCCCACCCCAGCCCTCCCCTTGAAGGGGAGGGAGTCGCAACCATGAAAGCCGACATCCGCTGCTACGTCTACGCCGGCCGCATCCAGCTCGTCGCCGCCCGCCTCTACCAGGGCCAAACGACCAATTTCCGGACGCCGGGCGGCGGTTTCGCCCCGGTGTTCGTCGCCTGAACGGTTAAAATCCGCCCATGAAGATTTTCGGTATCGCCGGTTATTCCGGCTCCGGCAAGACGACCTTGCTGGAAAAGCTCATCCCCCAGCTAACGGCGCGTGGCCTCAAGGTGTCGGTCATCAAGCACGCCCATCACGGGTTCGACATCGACCGGCCGGGCAAGGATTCCTACCGCCACCGCGAAGCCGGCGCGACCGAGGTGCTGCTCTCCTGCGGCGACCGCTGGGCGCTCATGCACGAGCGGCGTGATGAAGCGGAGCCGACACTCGACGAACTGATCGGCCACCTCTCGCCCTGCGACCTCGTGCTGATCGAAGGCTTCAAGCAGGAACCGGTGCCCAAGCTCGAAGTCTACCGTCCGGAGAACGGCAAGCCGCCGCTCTTCCCCGAGCGCAAGGACATCGTCGCCGTGGCCACCGACGCCGCCATCGAAACTGGCCTGCCGACGCTGCCGCTCAACGACTACGCCGCGATGGCCGATTTCGTCATGAACCACCTTAATTTGCAGGCCCGCCCATGCTGAGTTTTGAAGAAGCCCTAAAAAAACTGCTGGCCGCCGCCCAGCCGGTCGAGGAAATCCGCTCGCTGCCGATTACCGCCGCCGCCGGCCGCATTCTCGCCGTTTCCCAGCAATCCACCGTCGCCGTCCCGCCGCTCGACAACTCGGCCATGGACGGTTACGCCGTGCGCGTCGCCGACATCACCGCGGCCGGCGTCTGCCTGCCGGTCAGCCAGCGCATTCCGGCCGGCACGGTCGGCACCACATTGCAGCCGGGCACGGCCGCCCGCATCTTCACCGGCGCCCCGGTCCCGGCCGGCGCCGACGCCGTGATCATGCAGGAACGCTGCGAGCATGGCGAAAACGGCGTGGTCATCAACCACGTCCCGCGTGATGGCGAGAACATCCGCCGGGCCGGCGAAGACATCTCGGTCGGTGCCGAAATCCTCAAGGCCGGCGTCAAGCTGCGCCCGCAGGAAATCGCCCTGGCCGCCTCGGCTGGCTTGCCGGAATTGCCGGTCTACCGTCGCGTCCGCGTCGGCGTCTTCTTCACCGGCGACGAACTCGTCCAGCCGGGCGAACCGCTGCCGCCTGGCGCCATCTACAACTCCAACCGCTACGCCTTGCGTGCGCTGCTCGAAGGCATGGGCTGCGAAGTCCGCGACCTTGGCGCTGTCGCCGATACGCTCGAAGCCACTCGCGACGCCCTGCGCCGCGCCGCCGCCGACAACGATCTGGTGCTGACCAGCGGCGGCGTTTCTGTCGGCGAGGAAGATCACGTCAAGCCGGCCGTCGAAGCCGAAGGCCGACTCGACATGTGGAAGATCGCCATTAAGCCCGGCAAGCCGCTGGCCTTCGGCGAAATCCGCAGAGCCGACGGCAAAGCCTGGTTCCTCGGCCTGCCGGGCAATCCGGTCGCCGCCTTCGTTACCTTCCTGACCATGGTTCGCCCGTTCATCCTGCGTTTGCAGGGGGCGGCCAGCGTTTCGCCGCGCGTCCTGAATCTGCCGTCCGCCTCGGTGTGGGGCAGGGCCGATGGCGCCCGCCTCGAATTCCTCCGTGCTTCGCTCAACGCGCAAGGAGCCGTCGAGTTGTACAAAAACCAGGGCTCGGCCGTCGTCACCTCGTTGTGCTGGAGCGATGGGCTGGTCCTCAACCCGCCGGGCAACACCATCGCCGTCGGCGACACGGTGCGCTTTGTATCCTTCGCGGAGCTGCTGTCGTGAGCGTCAGGATTCTCTACTTCGCCGGCCTCAAGGAAACCCTCGGCCTGCCCGGCGAAACCGTCGAATTGCCGGCCGGCGTCGCCACCGTCGGCGGCCTGCGTGACTGGCTGGTCGGCCAGGGGCGCGACCAGCTGGCCACCGCCAAAAACCTGCGCTGCGCCGTCAATCAGGACATGGCGAAACTTGATGCCACAATAAAAGACGGCGACGAAATCGCCTTCTTCCCGCCGGTCACCGGCGGCTGAAAACAGAAAGAAAAATAATGTCCATCCAATGGTTCCCGGGGCACATGACCCAGGCCCGCAAGAAGGCCGGCGAAACGCTGGCCGTGGCCGACGTCGTCGTCGAAGTCCTCGACGCCCGCCTGCCGCAGGCGAGCAGCAACCCGATGATCCACGAGCTGCGCGTCTTCCGTCAGCGCCCGTGCCTCAAGCTGCTCAACAAGGCCGATCTGGCCGACCCGGAAGCGACCAAGGCCTGGCTGGCCTATTTCGACGCCCAGCCCGGCGTCAAGGCCGTCGCCATCTCCTGCAAGAAAGCCAGCGACGTGGCGCGCATCCCCGGCTTGGCCCAGAAGCTGGCGCCGCACCGCAACGACGCCGTCAAGCCGCTGCGCCTGATGATCATGGGCATCCCCAACGTCGGCAAATCGACGCTGATGAACGCGCTGGTCAAGAAAAAAGTCGCCGCCGTCGGCGACCAGCCGGCCGTCACCAAGACCCAGCAGCGCATCGACATCAGCAACCGCCTGACCCTCTACGACACCCCGGGCATGCTGTGGCCGAAGATCGACCACCCCATCGACGGCCTCATGCTCGCCGCCAGCCACGCCGTCGGCATCAATGCCTACATCGACGAAGAAGTCGGCACCTGGCTCGCCAACTACCTGCTCGAGGTCTACCCCAAGCTGCTCATGGCGCGCTACGGCTTTGCCACCGAAGGCATGGATGCCGTCGGCGTCATCGAAGCCATCGCCAAAAAACGCGGCTGCGTGATCAAGGGGCGGGGCGGCGAACTGGACATGGAAAGAGCCGCCGCCATCCTGATCCTCGACTACCGTTCCGGCGCCCTCGGCCGCATCAGCCTCGAAACGCCGGCGCTGCGCGCATCCCGCCAAGCCGCCCTCAAGGCAGCCGGGCGCCTGCCCGAAAACCCCGATCTTGCGGTCGATGACGGAAAAGCCTGATTTTCAATTTTTTCACCGCTGCAAGACGCTCTCTATTGCAGCCTCTCAGCGGATTTGTATATAATCCGCGCCCTGTCAGCCGCACGGCCGACAGTACCGTTCCTCGATAGCTCAGTTGGTAGAGCGCCGGACTGTTAATCCGTAGGTCCCTGGTTCGAGCCCAGGTCGGGGAGCCAAAAATACAAGCAAAAAGCCCAGTTCAAAAGACTGGGCTTTTTGCTTTTCTGGGGCACCGTAGCTGAATCGTGGTCTGACCCCTATTTGCCTGGACCCCTATTTGCCTGGTACCTGATTTGTTGGCATAGACAAGTAGCGATCCATCGGTATCACTTGGCGGTGTCTGGGGTGGGGTCGAGCAAGACATGTAGGTTTTCCTCAATTATTTGAAATACAGGGGAAGAAGCGAAAGGACGAATAGGGCAGCAAACAGCCAAGGGCTCATATCCACGACCAGCCAGATCGTGAAATAAGCGATCACCAACAGACGAATCGGGATCAGGAATACGCTGGATAATCCGATTTCTGAAATGCGTTGTAGCTGCATTGTTCTGGTTTCACGAACCTCTGCAGCAGACGGCGGCTTTCCGGTGACATCGAAGCCGATCCCAAATTTCATGGGGACATAGCCAAGCAAAACAAAAAATAGAATTGGGCGCAGCAGATCGCAAGCACCAAAAAATAGGTCGATCACATCTCCTCCTTCACCAAACTCATGTGCATGGCATGCTGCCCCATATTGACCACCTCATCCACCTGCAAGCCCTTGCGAAAATCGGCGAAAATCGGGGACAGACCACGGTTTTCTTAAAGTCTGATTGATTTGGCTTTGCCAGTGCCTCAACCCCATTTCAATTTTGGCCATTTTTTCCGGTTGACCGTGGCCTTCACCCGGAGGTCATCGTTCTTGTGGCTCTCCAGGGATGGCTTTGCCAAGTTCGGCATCCCAAACCTTCTCGCGAACCCAGTCGCGCAAGGACTCCAGCATTTCTGGTGGTACCCGTTTAAGGCTTTATCCGAGCGTCGTATTGCCATTTTCGGACCTTGACGGCGACGATCTTGGCCGCGTCCGGGTGGGCCGGGTTGATGAGAATGTTCAACTCCTCAGAAACAATCGACGAGGGTACTTCGAAGATGCAGCTAGCGCCGCTACTTACCCACTGATCACCGATGTCAAGACTGACCTTGCCGGCGGGCAGGGCATCCCAACCGACCGGCACGGTCTTGTCAGTCAGGGTCTGTCGTTTCGCCCAAACGACATTCGGAATCTCGAACCGTACCAGATAGCGATTGAGCGGCAAGCCCCCGGCGCTTAAATGCACGATGGTTTCCAGGCAGGCCAAGGCTCGGCTACTGGCGGTATACACCAGGGCCGTCCCTTTGCGGTTCCAGCGTCCTCCGGTCGTTTTGGCTCCAATTCCTCCCAAGTCTTCCGCCGTGTAATCGGGGGTGTCGGTACCAATCCGCCACGTTGTAATCATGCATAGGCTCCCGACTGCATCTTGGCCAGTAGCGAAGAAACCAGTTCCTGTCCCTCAATCGTGTCCATGAAGTCAGCGGGTTTGGCATTGTCCAGTGCAGGGACCGGTCGCTCCAGCCAATCGGCTACCCAGTGCGCGGCATTGAAGCTGGAGGGATCGCCGGACTCGGCCACCATGATTTCTACCTGCCCGATCAATTTCTGCAAGCCGATTATCCGTTCCGAATAGTCTGTTGGCAGCGCAGCTTTCGTCTTGATGCGCCGATTGACGGTGGCACGGGTGAAATCGAGCAGGGTGATCATCTTTTCCTTGGCGATCCCCATTTCCTCCCCGGTCCGAACCAGTACTTCTGGTGCTATACCCTCACGAATCAAGCCAATCCGTTCCAGGGGTGTAGCCCGGTACATCTTTGCGAAGATGCTCGACCGCTCTTGTACGCGCGTGGTATTCCCCAGCCCTTTGACGGTTAGTGGTTTCGTCGCACCAACCGGATTGACAGACTTCGTGGTTTTGGCGCTACGGCGGCTTTTGGTGACACTGGCGGTTTCCATTGCAATCTCCTTTGATCCGTTAATTCGGCTCATATGCACAATATACGCCGCCGCGAAATTGCTGTCGACAGCGACATTGACATTTGGGTCTGATTGATTTGATTTTGCCGCCACCTCACCCCGATTCCATTTTTGGGAATTTTTTCCGGTTGACCGTGGCAACAGCAAATCTCTGCTACGGCGTCGTCTGATCCAGCTCTTGCCAGATTCGCCAATGCCCGCAAGCCGAGCGGGCGCGGCGTTCGGCGTTGTCCCAGCCGCCGCCCAGGCAGAGGCCTTCCGAGGTTTCGGCTTCGATGATGACGGTTCCCGGTTCTTCACCGGGTTGGCGCCAACCGCGCCAGTGCTCGCAACTGGCGCACCGTTTTCGGTCGACGGTCTGGTTCAGCAAGTTTTGGCGGCCTTGCACGAGGCGATGGTTTGCGTTGCCGGGACGACCGGGCCGCCGGCACCGATCCAGCCTTTGATGCCGGCCTTGACGTTGTAAACCGTGGCGTAGCCGGCCTGTTGCGAGAGGAACTGGCTGACGGCCTTGGTCCGGTTGCCGGTGCGGCAGATGACGATGACCGGCTCGTTCGATTTGGCGAAGGGTTTGACCTTTTCGAGCCAGCCCGGGGCGTCGGCGCGGCCTTTTTCGTCGAAGAAGGTGAGCAGTTTGCTGCCGCCGACGATGCCGGTTTCTTCCCATTCCGATTGCAGGCGGATGTCGACGACGGGCACGCCGCTTTGGCGCAGTTTGTCGAGCTGGGCGTTGTCGATGTCGATGACTTCGGCGTGGGCGAAGCTGGTGGCAGCGATCAGGCAGGCTAGGAGCAGGTGGCGCATGGCAATCTCGTGTATTAGAAAACACTGATTATAGACTTTAAGTCGTATCAAGCGATTGACCGCATCGCCGGCCGCCGGGTTCCCGTCCGCATGGGATAATCCACCCTTTTTCCGGGGCAGCCATGGCGCTTAAATCCACTATTTTCAAGGCCGAACTGCAGCTTGCCGACCTCGACCGTTCGCATTTTGGCGACTACACGCTGACCATTGCCCGTCACCCTTCGGAAACGGATGAGCGAATGATGGTTCGCCTGCTCGCCTTTGCGCTGAATGCTTCAGAAACGCTGACCTTCGGGCGCGGGCTGTCGGCGAGCGAGGATGAGGCGGACCTGCAGGAACTTGATCCGACGGGCAGCGTCGAGCGCTGGATCGACGTCGGCCTGCCTGACGAGAAGGCCATTCGCCGGGCCTGCAACCGGGCGCGGCACGTCATGGTGCTCAGTTATGGCGGGCGGACGGCTGAAATCTGGTGGCAACAGACGCAGGGCAAGGTGTCGGTGCAGAAGAATCTGCGCGTGCTGTCGCTGAGCGTCGAGGAGGGCAAGGCGCTGGCTTCGCTGGCGGAGCGCGGCATGCGCCTGCAATGCACGATTCAGGATGGCGTGATCTGGCTGGGCGGCGACCAGGAACACGTCGAGCTGGCGCCGAGAGTTCTCTTTGATAGTTATTCGGCATAGAAACTGAAGACGTTTTTGCAGGCTCCGAGCAACTTTTTTGAGGTGCGGATTCAACTTCGAAGTTGAATCCGCACCTTGTTTCTGGATGGAAGCGGACAAACGCCTTCCGCAGATACGCGCTGCGCATGAGTATATTTCCTTGTGCTATGCGCTGTGGTTGATGGTTCAGGCCGGGCCGCCGTGCACCGTGCTGGAAGTAACAAGCCCTGTTACATTGACGGAAAATTTCAACCTCAATAAAACACGCTGCCACGAGAGTTCAATGATCGCCAACCCGGAACGCTTCAACAAAACCATCGCCCTGTTTGATGCCGCCAATGCGCAAGACCCGAATCAGGAAGAAGGGCTGCCGAAAGAGCTGCTCTACGCGCAGCGCATGACTGACATGATCGGCCGCTTTGCGCCGCACGCCAGCGAAGTCGCCCAACTCGCCGTGCGCGCCCAGCACATCAAGCGGTGGACAGTGCCGCGCAGCAACTACCCGCTCGGCAAGCCCGGCTACTTTGCCTGGCGCACCGGGCTCTATCGGTTTCACGCCGAGACGGCCGGCGAATTGATGCGCCAGGCCGGTTACGACGAGGCGATGATCGAGCAAGTCAAAACAGCGATCAGCAAGCAGGAAATCAAGAACAACCCCGATACGCAGATGCTGGAAGACGTCAGCTGCCTCGTTTTCATCGAGCACTACATGCTTGGCTTTGCCAGCCAGCAGCCTGATTACACCGAAGAAAAATGGCTCGGCATCATCCGCAAGACGTGGAAGAAGATGTCGAGCGCCGCCCAGGCTTTCGCCACAACGGGTGGCATCAAACTGCCCGAGGCGCTGGTGCCTTTGATCCTGAAAGCGGTTGCCGAGGGTTGATTGCGGGGTGCAATGGCCGATTGCTACGGTCAACCGGAAATAACGGCCAAAATTGAAATTGCTTTCCAGCCGCCGCGGTGGCTCCGCGAACCCTAGGCACGACGGTCAACGCCCGGCCGTGGCTGGCTGCGGCGTTCCGGCCGGGAAGGGTCGCGCACGCCGCGCCCCCGCATAATCAGCGCCGGTACCCCGATCAGAAATAGCAGGATGAGTGCCGCGAGCAGGTAATGATTCTCGAAAATGACTTGTAGCACTGAACGCTCCGTTGGGCTGGTTGCGACTGCTGTCCTGGTTCGACATACGCCAGCGCTGAGTCATGCCGGCCTCCATTCATTCTAGGTTATTGCTGCAGGGATGCGCCAATGCTCAGCACGAACTACGCGTTCAGCCTGAAACGTCCGGCACTTTTGCGTGCTGCTTCGAGTATCGCTGTCAGTCGCTCGGGCGAGGGCTGCAGTTCTTCCACGAATATCCCGGCGATGCGTTCGATGCTCGCCTCGGCTGCCGCCGCATCGTGAAAGAAGGCGCGCGTTCGGCGGGCCAGGATGTCTTCAATCGTCCGCGCTGCTTCGTGGCGGATGGCGAAGCGGACCATGGCTTCGCTGTAGGGCAGGTTCGGGTGGAGTAGCCGGTCGTGGCCGGGCAGGGTGGCGAGTTGCGCGGCGTCGGTGCCGTAGGCGTCGTTGGCCGGCTCATCCGTGTAACCGTGCAGTTTCAGGGTTCGGGTCGGGCACGGTACGGCGTTCAGTCCGGAAACCTCAACGGCGCGGTCGATGACCTGTTTGGCCATCAGCCGGTAGGTCGTCCATTTGCCGCCGGTGAGCGTGATCAGGCCGCTCGGGCTGACCAGCACGGCGTGTTCGCGCGACAGGGCGGCGGTGTTTTTCTCGTCGGTGTTGTTCGGGTGGATGAGCGGGCGCAGGCCGGCGAAGGCGCTGCGGATGTCGGCGCGGGTCGGCGGCCGGGTCAGGACGCTGGCTGCCGTGCGCAGCAGGAAGTCGATTTCTTCTTCCAGCGGCTGCGGGTCATTGAGTTGGCGCAATTCCGGGCGCGGTGTGTCGGTGGTGCCGAGCAGCACCTTGCCCTGCCACGGAATGGCGAACATGACGCGACCGTCCTCGGTTTTCGGGATCATGAGCGCCTGCTGGCCGGGCAGAAAGTCGGTGTCGAACACGAGGTGGATGCCCTGGCTGGGCGTCAGTAGCGGCTGGGTTTTTGCGTCGTCCAACTGGCGAACGCTGTCGGCGTGCACGCCGGTCGCGTTGATGATGGCGCGGGCGGTGACCTCGAATTCCTTGCCGGTTTCGGTATCGCGCAGCACGGCGCCGGTGACGCGGTCATTGGTTTTGAGCAGGCGTATCGCCGGCAGGTAATTGAGGCAGGTGGCGCTGAGGTCGGTGACGGTGCGCATGAGCGTGATGGCCAGCCGGGCATCGTCGAACTGGCCGTCCCAGTAGCGGATGCCGCCGCACAGGCCGGCGCTTTTCAGGCCGGGCAGGGCGGTAATGACTTCCTGCCGGTTCAGGCTCTGCGAGGCGGCCAGGTTATGCCAGCCGGAGAGCAGGTCGTAGAGCTTGAGGCCAGTGGCAAACATCAGGCGGTCGATCTGATTCCAGGCCGGGATGATGAAGGCGAGCGGATGGACGAGGTGCGGCGCGTTGCGCAGCAGATACGAGCGTTCGCGCAGGGCGTTGCGGACCATGCCGAGGTCGCCCTGGCGCAGGTAGCGGACGCCGCCGTGGATCAGCTTGGTGCTGCACATCGACGTGCCGGAGGCGAAATCGCGGGCTTCGACGAGCAGCGTTCGATAGCCGCGCGCCGCCGCATCGACCGCCGCGCCAAGGCCGCTGGCGCCGCCGCCGATGATCAGGACGTCCCACGGACGCGGGTCGCGCAGGGTGGCGAGGTTGTCGTCGCGGGTCATGACTGGGCCCAGCCGAGGGTGCGCTGGATGGCGCGGCGCCAGTCGGCGAACAGGACTTCGCGCTGGTCATCGGCCATCGATGGATCGAAACGGCGTTCGGCCTGCCACAGGGCGCTCAGTTCCGCCTCATCACGCCAGAAACCGACGGCCAGCCCGGCCAGACAGGCGGCGCCGAGGGCGGTGGTTTCAGTGACTTTCGGCCGTACCACGGGCACGCCGAGCAGATCGGCCTGGAACTGCATGAGCAGGTCGTTTCTGGCGGCGCCGCCATCGACGCGCACTTCCTTCATCGGCTGGCCGGCATCGTTTTCCATGGCCTGCAGCACCTCGGCGCTCTGGAAGGCGATGGCTTCGAGCGCGGCGCGGGCGATGTGGGCACGGGTGGTGCCGCGCGTCAGGCCGAACAGCGCGCCGCGGGCGGTCGGGTCCCAGTAGGGCGCGCCGAGGCCGGTGTGGGCCGGCACGAGATAGACGCCGCCGTTGTCCGGCACACTCGCGGCCAGGCTTTCGACCTCGCTGGCACTGGCGATCAGCCCGAGGCCATCGCGCAGCCATTGCACCGTGGCGCCGCCCATGAAGACGCTGCCTTCGAGCAGGTAGGTGGTTTCCCCGTTGCGCTGCCAGCCGACTGTCGTGAGCAGGCGATGCCGCGAGGCCATGGGCTGCGGGCCGGTGTTCATGAGCAGGAAGCAGCCGGTGCCGTAGGTGTTCTTGGCCATGCCGATGTCGAGACAGGCCTGGCCGAAGGTGGCGGCTTGCTGGTCGCCGGCTATGCCGCTGAGTGGGATCTCTGCGCCCAGCCATTCGGCGTTGAGCGTCGCGATTTCGCCGCTGCTGGCAACAACGCGCGGCAGCAGGGCGGCGGGAATGTCGAGCAGTGCCAGCAATTCGTCGTCCCAGCATTGGCGGTGGATGTCGAAAAGCAGGGTGCGCGAGGCATTCGACGGGTCGGTGACATGCGCGCCAGTCAGCTTCCAGGCCAGCCAGCTATCGATGGTGCCGAAGGCCAGTTCGCCCCGCTCGGCCCGGTTGCGGGCGCCGGGGATGTGGTCGAGCAGCCACTTGAGCTTGGTGCCGGAGAAATAGGCGTCGAGGACGAGGCCGGTGCGTTGCTGGAACAATTCGGTGTGGCCGGCGGCGCTCAGCTCGTCGCAAATGCCGGCAGTGCGTCTGTCCTGCCAGACGATGGCGCGGTGCACCGGCTGGCTGGTGGCGCGATCCCAGAGCACGGTGGTTTCGCGCTGGTTGGTGATGCCGACGGCGGCGATCTGCGTGGCTGCAACGCCGTTGTCGCGCAGCACGGCGCGGGCGACGGCGAGTTGCGCCAGCCAGATTTCATCGGCGTCGTGCTCGACCCAGCCGGGTTGCGGGTAATGCTGGGTGATTTCCTGCTGGGCGAGGCCGTGGATGTTGCCCTGGCGGTCGAACAGGATGGCGCGCGCACTGCTCGTGCCCTGGTCAAGCGCGAGGACGAACTGGTCGGCAGGTGCTTCCATGGCGAACTCCGGCAAGCGGTGTGCGGCCAGTATAGCCGGCCGGGTGCGGGCTTGGCAGGGCTTACAGAATCGCCTGCACGTTTTCCGGCGGGCGGCCGAGGGTGTCGCGGGATTTGCCGCAGCGGCTGTTGTGGTGGATGGTGATGGTCATGTCGTGAGTGCGGCGGGAAATTTCATTTTTGGTCGTTTTTTCCGGTTGACCGTGGCATTGCCTTTTTAGGCCAGTTTTTTCAGCGCGAGGGCATTGATGCAGTAGCGCAGGCCGCTCGGTGCCGGGCCATCGGGGAAAACGTGGCCGAGGTGGGCGTCGCAGACGGCACAGGTGGTTTCGACGCGCTGCGTGCCGTGGTCGCTGTCGAGGATGTAGTTCACGAGGCCGGGCGCGATGGCCTGGGTGAAGCTGGGCCAGCCGCTGCCGCTATCGAACTTGGTCTGCGCATCGAACAGTTCGGTGCCGCAGCAGGCGCAGGCGTAACGGCCGGGCTCGAAGACGGCGCACATCGCCGAGCTGAAGGCGTGCTCGGTGCCTTTCTGGCGCGTCACGTAGAACTGTTCCGGCGTCAGCACTGCCTGCCAATCGGCAGCGCTGCGCTCGTCGCGGTGCGGCGGCAGCGGGTTGCCGTTGCGGATGATCTCGATGATGCCGTTCCAGGTGAGCAGGCCGGTTATGTTTTGGGTCATGGGTGGCTCCGGAGGTCAGGTTCCGCAGAAGGTCATGTAGGTGGTGGTGAATTCGCTGGGGGCTGGTTTGGCATATTCCGCGTCCGCCGCCCGCTCGTCAAACGGCGACTGGATGACGGCGAGCAGGCGTTCGAAGGGTGCCAGATTGTTGTCATCGAGAGCCGCATCGAGAGCAGCCTCGACGCGGTGGTTGCGCGGGATGTAGCAGGGGTTGGCGTACTGCATGGCGGCGAGCAGATCGGCCGGGCGTGCCGGCTGCCGGGCCTGCCAGCGGCCGTGCCAGTCGGTGAAGTCGGTGGCGTTGGTCATCAGTGCTTCCAGACGCGTTGGGTCGCCGCTGGCGGCGTGGAACAGGGCGCGGAAGGCGACGGTGAAATCGAGCTGGTTTTGCTTGAGGATACGCAGGAAGTCGTCGATCAGGGCATGGTCGGCCTCGGCGTCGCCGGTTTCGTCGATGCCGAGCTTTGCCCGGAAGACGCGCAGCCAGTGCGCGGCCTGGCGCTCGGGGAGGGCATCGATGACGGCCGTGGCGGCCTGTGCGGCGCGCTCGGCGTCGGTGTCGATGAGCGGCAGCAGGGTTTCGGCCAGCCGGGCGAGGTTCCAGCGGGCGATGCCGGCCTGCTTGCCGTAGGCGTAGCGGCCGGCGCTGTCGATGGAACTGAACACCGTGCCCGGGCTGTAGGTTTCCATGAAGGCGCACGGGCCGTAGTCGATGGTTTCGCCGGACAGCGTCATGTTGTCGGTGTTCATGACGCCGTGGATGAAGCCGACGCCGAGCCAGCGCGCGACCAGTTCCGCCTGCCGCTCGCCGACGGCGGCCAGCAGATCGAGGTAGGGCTGCGGGCTGGCGGCCAGCGCCGGGTAATGGCGGGCGATGACGTAATCGGCCAGGCGCTTGACCTGTTCCGGCCCCTGGTGGGCGGCGAAGAACTGGAAGGTGCCGACGCGGACATGGCTGGCGGCGACGCGGGTCAGCACGGCGCCGGGCTGGGCGCGGTCGCGACGCACCATGTCGCCGGTCGCCACCACGGCTAGCGAACGCGTCGTCGGAATGCCCAGCGCGTGCATCGCTTCGCTGATCAGGTATTCGCGCAGGGCCGGGCCGAGCGCGCACTTGCCGTCGCCATTGCGTGAAAACGGCGTGCGGCCGGAACCTTTGAAAGCGATGTCGCGGCGCTTGCCGTTGCGGTCGATGACCTCGCCCAGCAACAAGGCCCGCCCATCGCCCAACTGCGGCGAAAACTGGCCGAACTGGTGGCCGGCGTAGGCCTGGGCAATCGGCTCCGCACCCTCTGGAATCTGATTCCCGGCCAGGATTTCGACGCCTGCCGGTGAAGCCAGCGCTACCGGATCCGCTCCCAACTCGCGAGCCAGTTCCTCGTTCAGACGAATGAGGACCGGCTTGGTCGCCGGCGTCGGCTTCCAGTGAACATAGAACTCTTCCAGGTCGCGGACATAGGAGTTGTCAAAGGCAAAAAAGGGGGGCGCAGGGGCGTTCATTGAAATCGGGCTTTGTCGGTAGTGGTGTCGGGCGGTGGCGACTTTGTCGCAAATCGCCCAGCCGCCGGGGCTTCAAGCAATTTCGATGCGAACGGGGAGGATTGGTTCCCGCGGTCCGCGCCGGGGTATTCCGGAAAGATGCAGCCTTCAGGCTTGCCAGGGGTTGATGACCGCCAGCCCGGCCGCCTGAAAGGGCGAAACATCGCGTGTCGCCACGATGAAGCCGCGCGATGCAGCGATGGCGGCAATATAGCCGTCAGGCGTCGGAAAGCCGCGCCCGGACTCCCTCACTCTCACGGCCAACTCCGCGTAATGGCGCGCCGCGTCGATATCGAATGGCAAGACGCGATCGCGGAACAAACCCAGCAAACCGTCCAGCGTTTGCGACAACAGCTCCTTGCGCCGGCCGGCCGGGATGGCGGCAACGCCGAACAACAATTCGGCGAGTGTCACGCTGGAGAGGTAAAGCGTTTCGGCGACCTGATCGTTCAACCAGGCCAATACGGCCGGGTTCGGTTCCGGCTTCATCGTCTCGGAAACGACGTTGGTATCGAGAACGATCATTCGAACCTCAGCGGCTCGGCGGGCATCGTATCCCGAGCGCTATCCAGCGCCTCGATATCTTCGTTGGTCAAGCCGATCCGGCGGCTCAGGCCCATCAATGCGTCGCCCAAACGAAGGCGCTCAGCGGGTTTGACCGCGTTGCTCAGAATTTCCCGAACCTCCGCCTCGGCGCTACGCCCGTGCTGTGCAGCCAGCACCCGCAAGGCGCGGTGCACATCGTCGGGCAGGTTTCGTACCGTTAACATGGCCATGGCGTCACTCCTGTAAAATGCAGTCGATGCATGCAATTTATCATTGTGAATGCGGTGCGGCAATAACAAAGGGCAACAAGGAGGCAGGCGCTTCCGTTTCGGCCATGAAAAAACCAAATGTATTTGGCCCGGTTTTTTGCTGCTCAGGGCTCGTTCGTCAATAACTTGAACATTTGGCTCGCTGGGCTCGGGCGCGCTGCGGCATTGCGAATCGCTTGTGTGGCTGGCCATACGGCGCGCTCCGCGCCTTGCATCGCATCCCGATCCAGCGGCCAAATATCCAGGCTATTTCCTTACGAACCCTAACGGCGAGACCGAAATTTCAGTTTTCGGCGAAATTTCCGGTTGACCGTGGGAGTGGCTACAAGGGTTGTTTGTGGCCTTTGCTGCCAGTCCATCTACTCAAGCTTGAAACCTCAGTTGACCGCTTATCCAGCCTTGGCCAGCCGCCTGAATACAGGCCTTTGCGCCTTCGAGGCGATTCACCCGTTGGCTGACAGCGCTACGTGGCCGCTGGCACGCCTGGTCGGGCGCCCGGTTTTGTCGCTCCTTCTTGCCGGCATGAGCCTGCTGCGTCGTCGTTTCGCGCCGGCCATCCCGCCCGGGCGCACCATCAGCCACGTCCAACTGAGGTTGCAAGGTTCAAGGCTCAAGGTTCAATGTCAGGTAAGCGAAGTTAGATCACCGCTTCGTCGCGCTACGCTTCGCAGCCAAAGGCTTTTTCTCTCTCTCGCCCCCCGATGAACGCCCGGCCACAGGTTTGGTCGGGTCGGCGTGGTCGAGCCAGATCAGCGTATCGATGTAGGACATGAAGCCTTGCAGGTAGTCCGGCGCGATGTCGCGCATGCGTTCGAGGCTGCGCAGGACGAGGTGCCGGGAGTTCATGGGGCCGGCGTTTTCCGGGGCCTGGGCGAGGGTTTGGGTGAGCTGTTGCTCGGTGCTGAGCTTGGACCACTCGTTGCGGAAGATGGCGATGGACTTTAGTTCCGGGCCTTGCTGGCGGTGGCCGGCCGAGGCGGTTTTCGATTTTGGGCGATTTTTACGTTCCACGTAGCAAGCCCGGTTGACCGTGGAAGTGTCGTTGGCGGGCTGCCTGGCGTCCGGCTGGTCGTGGGCTTGTCCGCTGATGTAGGCGAGCAGGTCGGCGAGCGGGCTGGCGGAGCTTGTCTCGGTGATCTCGGCCGGCACCGGAGCCGGGCGGCTGGCGAGTTCGTTGGCGGCGGCGCTGATTCTGGCGTTGAGCGATTGACGGATGGTTGCCGGTTGCGTGGCGGCGCGCCGGGTGAGTGCTTCGAGGTAGGCGAAACGGACGGGGTCGCGGTCGGCTGCGCCGCTGTTGCGCAGGGCGTCGAGTTGGGCCTGAATATCCGCCGTTTCAGCCATTGGCTTCCTGGCCGTTGGTCCTGGATTTGGGCACCGGCGCCATTTCGACGCGGCGGTTGCGGGCGCGGCCGTCGGCGTCGGTGTTGGCGGCGACCGGCTGTTGCGCGCCGAAGGCGGCGGCGAAGATGGATGACGAGGGCACGCCGTCATCGATCAGCGTGCGCGTCACGGTCAGGGCGCGTTGGGCGGAGAGTTCCCAGTTGTCGGCGAAGCGGCTGTTGCTGCCACGTACCGGCATGTCGTCGGTGAAGCCGCTGACCATGAGCATCTGTTCGCTGGCGCCGAGGTAGGCGGCGATGGGCTGGGACAGGCTCTTGAGCAGCTGCTTGCCTTCCGGCTGCAACTGGTCGGAGTTGAGCGCGAAGAGCACGTTGCCGCTGATGCCGATCTTGCCGTTGTTGAGCGTCACGCGGCCAGAGGCGAGGGGGCCGGCCAGGGCTTTTTCGAGCGCCTCGCGGCGCTGTTCTTCCTGCTGGCGTTTCTGGATTTCGGCTTCGAGGCTGGTGACCAGTTCGAGCTGCACGCCGAGTACGCCGACCAGGATCAGCACGAAGGCGCCGAGCAGGCCGGCCATGAGGTCGCCGAAGACGGCCCAGACGGGCGTACTGTGGTCGACGCTGGCGTCGATGTCTTCCATGGTTACGCCTCGCTAACGGCGACGCGCTGCAGGTCGTCGACCATCTTCTTCTGCGAAAGGATGCTGAGGTCGATGATTTCGCGCGCCTGGGCGACGTAGTAGGCAAGCTGCTCGTCGCTGCGCGTCAGCGACTTGGTCAGCCCGCCTTCGATGCGTTGCAGGGCGGTCATCATCTTGTCGTTCGATTCGGCGAAGAGCTTGACCGCAGCGCCGAAGGCCTCGCCCAGGCTGGCTACTTCGAGGGCGCCGCCGGTGATGCTGGTGCCGATGTCGACCAGCTTGCCGGCTTCGCTTTCGACCTTGGCGGCGAACTGGCTGCCGGCGCGTTCGAGCAGGTCGGCCGATGAAGCAACGAGCGCGTCGATGGCGCTGCGCTGCTCGGTCGAGGCGTGGTTGATGGCGTCGAGCAGGGCGCCCAGCGTTTCCATGATGCGGCTGCGTTCTTCGAGCAGGCTGTTGTCGCGCGCCATGCTCGCCGACAGTTCATGGCGTAGCTGGCCGATGACCTCGGCGGCTGCCTTGGGCGCCTCGGCGGCGGTCTGCATGAGGCGGGTGACTTCGGCGATGGTCGCTTCGGCCTGGCGCTGATGGGTGGCGACGAGGTCGCGGGTCGTTTCGCCGAGCGTGCTGGTGATCTGCTCCTGCTGCGCCAGCGTTGCCTGACCGGCTCGCTGCCATTGCGCTTCGAGCTTGCCGGCCATGGCGGCGAGGGCGTCGGTGAAGCTGGCTTGGCGGGTTTGCTCGCCGGTCGCCCATTCGGTTTGCCAGCTGGACTGAGAGGCGCGCATGTCGGCGAGCAGCGCGGCAGTGCGCTGGGCGAAGGTGTCGGCGAGGCTGGTTTGGGTTTGTTCCAGCGCTTGCGTCAGGCGGTCGCTGGCTTGCTCGTGCTTGGTCAGCGCGCCGGTCCAGGTATCGGACACCGTCTGCACAGCGCCGTCGAAACGCTGGGCGATGCCGTCGAGTTGGCCGGCGACCTGCTCGCTGATCGCTGCCTGCTGGGCCTGCGTGGTCTGGGCGAAGGCGGCGTGGCTGGCGTCGATGGCGGTGAGCAGCGCCTGGGTTCGTTCGCCGAAGGTGTCGGCGACCTGGCTGACGGCCTGGTCGAGGCGGCTGGTGACGCCGTCGAACTGGCTGGCCAGCGTGGCGGCCAGTTGCCGCTGGCTGGCGGCGGTGGTTTCGGCCAGCAAGGTGTGCTGTTGCGCGGCGTCGGCTTGCAACTTGGCTTGTGTGGTTTCGACCGAGGCGAGCAGCGTCGTGGCGCGTTGCTCGAAGGTCTCGGCGTAGGCGGTGAGCGCGCTTTGCAGGTGCTGGTGCTGGGTGTCGGTGACCTGTTCGTGGTGGCTCAGGGCCTGCGTCCAGGTGTCGCTGACGGTGGTCACGGTTTGCGCAAACTGGCCGGCGATGCCGGCGAGCTGGGTTTCGACGGTGCCGAACAGCTTGTCGTGCAGGCCGCGCGTTTCGCCGGCGATGCTCGCCATGGTGGCGGTGACGACGGGCTGGATGGTCTCGGCGGCGACCGTCGCGCTGTCTTTGAGGCTGGCCTTGAGCGACTGGTCGACGGACTGGGCCAGATCGGTGTACAGGCCCTTGGCTTCGTCGTGGAAGCGCTGCTGGCCGGCCGCCAACTGCTCGCCAAGCAGGCGGCTCTGTTCGGCCATCTGGCTCATCATGGCGTCGAGCTTGCCGACCAGTTCGGGCAGCGCCTGGGCTTGCGCCTGCAGGGCCTTGAAGGTTTCCTGGCGCTGGTGGGTGAGCGAAAAATCACGCAGGACGCTGGCGATCTTGCTGTCGAGCAGTTGCCCGACTTGCAGGCGGTCGCGCCGGCACAGGGCGGAAATGAGGCCGAGCATGGCCGAGGTGGCGACGCCGGCGACCGAGGTGCCGAAGGCGACGCCGAGGCCCTTGACCGGCGCGGCCAGCGCCGAACGGATGGTTTGCAGGTCGGTCGTGCTTTCCAGCGCCAGCACGGCGCCATTCAGCGTGACGACCATGCCGAGGAAGGTGCCGAGCATGCCGAGCAAAACCAGCAGGCCGACGAGGTAGGGCGTGATGCCGGGGCCGGGCAGGGCGGCGCGTTCGCCTTCGATGCGCAGGCGGACGGCGTTCTGCAGCGCGGCCGGTACTTGTTGCAGCCATTCGCCGAGGTGGCCGATGTCGTCCGGAATGTTGCCGAGTGCCTTGGCCAGCGCCGCGCTGTTGGCGTGGAAACGGCGCATTTCGAGGGCGCCGGCAACATAGACGATGGCGATGATGCAGGAAACCGAGAAGGCCAGCGAATGGCCGCCGATGTAGCCGATGGCGACCCAGACGACGGCGAAGAGGCCGAAGATGAAGGCGAAGAGACTGAGATTGCGGTTCATTGGGGCTTTGTTTCCTTGGTTTCGGCCGCGCTGCCGAGGGCGGCGATCAGGCCGGCAACCGGCTTGAGGCGCAGTTCCAGTTCGGCGAGCAGCATGGTCTGGGCGTCGTGACAGAAGGCTTCGAGCCAGCTGCCCGGCTGCGTCCAGGTGGTCGGATCGTCGGCGCCGTCGTTGGCAAATTCGTTGGCAAGGGCGGCGCGGTGTTCGGTGTAGCGCTGGTCGAAGCGCTTGCCGAGCATGATCGGGATGTTCGACAGCAGGTTGCGTTCGCGGGTGAACAGAAATTTTTCGAAAGCGGCGTCGAGGTCGGCTAGCTGTTTGCCTGCTGCCGACTGGCCGGCCAGCGCCTTGCGGACATTGGCGCGCAGGGCCGTGATGGCGGAATTCATGTCGCGCTGGTGGGCGAGGTAGTAGCGGTGGTAGGGCGAAAAATCGGCGGCGCTTTCCGGCGTGGCATTGGGCAGCGGGGTCGGGAAAGGGATGCGCGCCGGCTCGGGGCTGAAAACGCCGTCGTTGCGGATCGAATCGCTGAGATGGCCGCGAACGCGGGTAAGCTGGGCCGGCAGATCGCTGTTCGCCGGCGCTACGGGCGTGCCGCTGCCGGCCTCGGTATTGAGGACCGAAAACAGCGTCAGCGCATCCGAAAAGTCCAGCCACTGCCCGAGCCGTTCGCCGAAATCGTATTTCGGATCAGGAACTTCCGGGAGGGTGTCGGACAGGACGCGGACGAGGGCAGAGCGATTGAAGGTGGCGCGTTGCAATTCACGCGTCATGATCATGACCTGGTTCGACGTCGAAAGGGCTGGCAAGGCTACTACAACTTTGCGACGCGGTCAGCGGTCTGCGTTTGCCGTTGTGCGAGCAGCGATGCCGGCGGACGGCGTCGGGCATCCGCATGAGGTGCGCGATTCGGGCGGCAAGGCGGATTTCATTTTTGGCCATTTTTTCCGGTTGACCGTGGGATTCGGGGTTTTCATTGGTGGCCCGTCGAACCAAGTTCCACCGGGCAACTGAATGAGCACCGTTGTGATTTTCTCCTCCCCTTTGCCGGGGGAGGTCGCGGACTTCTCCTCCCCCTTCAAGGGGGAGGCAGGGAGGGGGATGGGTTTGGCTACGGAATCAGCCAATGAAACCCATCCCCACCCCAGCCGGAGGGCTGGCTTTGCATAGCCAGCCCGTTCAGGCGGCGCAGAGCAGTGCTCTGCGAAACCCCGCCTTCACCCCCTTGAAGGGGAGGGAGTGGGCATTCGTGCGATTGCCCTGTTGCCTTCCGGATTAGGCCGAGGGGAGGGCCGGGCTCGGGTATAATTTCGCCCTTTCCGCTACCGCCGAATTCATCCCATGGCCGACATTCTTTGCCTCAAGGGCGACGCCGCCTTTTCCGCCTTCCGCCTGCAACGCCTGCAAGCCCGCCTGGTCGCGGCCGTGGCGGACATCGAGTCGGTGGCCGCCGATTACTGGCATGTGGTGGCGCAAAAGCGTGCGCTGAATGCCGACGAGCGCGCCAGGCTGGCAACGCTGCTGGAAGAGAAGGCGGCCGGCAGCGATGCGGGCGAATTGCTCCTCGTCGCGCCGCGCATCGGCACCATTTCGCCGTGGTCGTCGAAGGCCACCGACATCGCCTGGAACTGCGACCTTGATGCCATCGAGCGCATCGAGCGCGTCATCGCCTTCCACGTCGTGGTCAAGGGCGGTCGCGCCCTGACCGCCGACGAAAAGAAGATCGTCGCCGGCCTGCTGCACGACCGGATGACCGAATCCGTGCTGCCTGGTTTCGAGGCTGCCGGCGAACTGTTCCGCCACTTCGCGCCGAAGCCGCTCAATACCGTCGATGTGCTGACCGGCGGCAAGGCCGCGCTGGTCGACGCCAACAGTTCGCTCGGTCTGGCGCTTTCCGACGACGAAATCGACTACCTGCTCGACGTGTTTACCAAGGCCGGCCGCAATCCGACCGACGTCGAGCTGATGATGTTCGCCCAGGCCAATTCCGAACACTGTCGCCACAAGATTTTCAACGCCTCCTGGGTCATCGACGGGCAGGCCAAGGACAAGACCCTGTTCGGCATGATCCGCGAAACCCATGCCGCCGCGCCGCAAGGCACGGTCATGGCCTATGCCGACAACGCCTCGATCATCGAAGGCGCGACCATCCAGCGTTTTTACCCGGATGCCGACCGCGGCTACAGCTACAAGGAAGAGCTGACCCATATCCTGACCAAGGTCGAGACGCACAATCACCCGACGGCCATTTCCCCGTTCCCCGGTGCCTCGACCGGCTCCGGCGGCGAAATCCGCGACGAGGGCGCCACCGGCAAGGGTCCCAAGCCGAAGGCCGGCCTCTGTGGTTTCTCGGTTTCCAACCTGAACCTGCCCGATGCCCAGCAGCCTTGGGAGACCACGGAACAGCGCGCCTACGGCCGCCCGTCGCGCATCGCCTCGGCCCTCGACATCATGCTCGAAGGCCCGATTGGCGCCGCGGCTTTCAACAACGAATTCGGCCGTCCGAACCTGACCGGCTATTTCCGCACCTACGAGCAGGACGTCGCCGGCATGGTGCGCGGCTACCACAAGCCGATCATGATCGCCGGCGGTCTGGGCAGCATCCAGGCCGAGCAGTCGTTCAAGGACGAAACCTTCCCGGTCGGCACCAAGTTCGTCCAGCTAGGCGGCCCCGGCATGCTGATCGGTCTGGGCGGCGGTGCCGCCTCGTCGATGACGGCCGGCTCGAACGCCGAAGACCTCGATTTCGCCTCGGTGCAGCGCGGCAACCCGGAAATCCAGCGGCGGGCACAAGAAGTCATCGACCGCTGCTGGCAGATGGGCAAGAACAATCCGATCCTGTCGGTGCACGACGTCGGTGCCGGCGGCGTTTCCAACGCCCTGCCGGAGCTGGCCCACTCTGGCGGCGTCGGCGCCATTTTCGATCTGCGCAAGGTGCCGACCGAAGAGCCGGGCATGTCGCCGGCCGAAATCTGGTCCAACGAATCGCAGGAACGCTACGTGCTGGCCATTCCGCCGAACCGCATCGGCGAATTCCAGGC
>JAUYEI010000087.1 GCA_030691385.1 Azonexus sp. | reverse complement strand
AGCGCAGCTAAAAGGCGACCCCCGGGTCGGCGCCGGGTTCATTGCGCTACTCGGCAGGCCGGGCGGCTTTCCGAGTAGCGCAGGGAACCGGCGCAGCCGGCACCGACCCAGGGTCGCCTTCTTTTTGCTTACTTTTTCTTGACGAAGCAAGAAAAAGTGAGACGCCCCGCAAGGGCGGAACCCCAAGCCAATTCAATGCACCCCAACAGCAATATCCGGAAAGCCGCTTCAAAAAAATGGCCGGACAAAGCCGGCCATCATCCTCAGCCCCCGATCAATGCCGGCTCTGAATTTCCTCGATGTAGCCCAGCATCCCGGTCTGGATGTTGCCGGCGTTACCTTCGTCGGTATCGATGTGCATGGCCAGGCGGAAGGCCGGATTCACGCGGACGACGACGTCGCCGAAGATCAGCTGGCGTTCGCCTTCGATGCGCACGCGGACGACGTAGTTGTCGCGCACATGGAAGCGCATGGCGTCTTCCGGCGTCATGTGGATGTGGCGCTGGGCGCAGACGACGCCGCGTTCGATCACCGAGCTGCCGTACGGGCCTTCGAGCGTCACGCCGGGCGTGCCGGCCAGATCGCCGGACTGGCGGATGGGGGGCTGGATGCCGAGTTTGAACTGCTCGGTCATGGCGATCTCGACCTGGGTTTCCTTGCGCGTCGGGCCGAGGACGCGGACCTTGGCGATCCGGCCCTTGGGGCCGACCAGATGGACCTGTTCCTCGCAGGCGAACTGGCCGGGCTGCGACAGTTCGTGCATGGGCGTCAGCTGGTGGCCGGGGCCGAACAGTTTTTCGACATCGGCCTGCGAGAGGTGGGCGTGGTGGGCCGAGATTTCGACCGGAATGGCGATCTCTTCGGCATTGGCCGCCAGCAGCAAGGCATTGCGCTCGATGGAACGCAGCGTTTCCCAGGCGACCAGGCGCTCGTCGTCATTGGCGACGACGAGGATGGCGACCGGCGAATCGTCGGCCGAGATGATGGCGAAATTATCGACGCTGCCGACATTGCGGTTCTTTTCCTCGTCGAGCTTGATGCCCATGTAGCCGAGGCCTTGACAGGCCAGGCTGCGTACCGCCGCACTGGTTTCGCCGACATCGCCGGTGAAGGCCAGGACGTCGATGCCGCCCATCGCCGCGACGTAGGCGCCGATGTTCTTGCGCACCTGGTAGCAGTAGGCCTTGTGGGCGAGCAGGGCGCGGTGGTGGCCGTCGGCGGCGGCAGCCTCGATGTCGTGGATGTCGCTCGAAATGCCGGAGATGCCCTTGAGGCCGCTTTCGGTGTTGATCAGCGTCGATAGCTGCTCGGGCGACATGTGGTGCTTTTCCATGAGGTGGATCATCACCGCCGGGTCGATGCTGCCCGAGCGGCTCGGCATGATCAGGCCGTCACTCGGCGTCATGCCCATGGTCGTGTCGATCGAACGGCCATGGTCGATGGCGCACAGCGAGGCGCCGATGCCGAGGTGGCAGGAGACGATTTCGAGCTCGCCGAGCGGACGCTTGAGGACTTCAGCCGATTTCAGCGAAACGTAGCGGTGCGAGGTGCCGTGGAAGCCGTAGCGGCGGATGCCGTGCTGCTTGTAAAGGTCGTAGGGCAGGCCGTAGAGGTAGGCGTAGGGGGCCAGCGTCTGGTGGAAGGCAGTGTCGAAAACGGCGACCTGCGGCACGTTCGGGAACAGCTTCATGGCGACGCGGATGCCGGCCACGTTGACCGGGTTGTGCAGCGGCGCGAAGACAGACAGCTCCTCGATGTCAGCGATCACGGCCGGGGTGATGACGACCGAGCTGGAGAACTTGTTGCCGCCATGGACGACGCGATGGCCGATGGCGCTGACGTCTTCGGGATGGAAGGTGAAGTGCTCGCCGAGCAGGGCGGTGGCTTCCTGCATGATCTTGAACAGGTCGGACAGCTTGAATGGCGCGTGGTCGATGCTTTTCTGCTGGGTGCCGACCTTGACGGTAATGCGGGTGACCTGCTGGTCGGCGTGGTCGATGATGCCGTGCACATCGGCGCCGCTCTCTTCGGTGTCGTAGATGCCGAAATGAATCTGGCTGATGCCGACATTGAGGACGACGACCTTGCCCGGTTCGTTGGTGGTCAGCGACAGCGCGTAGGGGTCGCGCGAGCGGACGATGGCATTGGCCTGGGCGGTGACCAGATCGACCGACATGGCGCGCGTGCGGTCGGCGAGCAGGCGGGAGAGGTAGCCGACAGCCTTGGGGTTGGTCAGGATGTGGGTGTTGAAGACTTCCTGCGGGATCATCAGCACGAAACAGCGGTTGCCGGCAATGACGTCGGCGACGATGCGGTCGCCGGTGAGCAGCGACATGACGCCGAAGACGTCGCCGACGCCGAGCTGGGTGATGACGGCGCGGGTGCCGGTGTTGTCGGTCATCGAGATCTCGGCGTGGCCGCTGATCATGACGCCGATGAAACGGCCGTCGTCGCCGGTTTCGAGGATGGCTTCGTTGCCCTCGTAGGTGGCCAGGCGGGACTTGATGACGATTTCCTCGACCTTGTCGGCCGGGAAGTTTTCGAACAGGCGGACCTGCTCGAGGAAGAAGCGTTTCAGGTCGATTTCACTCATGCTGTTTCTCGCTTTGATCGCGTTATTTTATGCGCCAAAGACTACCATTTTGTTGCGCCGCAGCAAAGTGTGGTTTTTACGGTGTTTGGGTGATGCATGTCATTCCCGCTGGCGCGGGAATGATGCATTTCCTTAATTCAGCCCTTGCACTTTCCTTCGGCCGCCGGCCGGTCGGAGATCAACGGGCGCAGGGCCGGTTCCATCTCTTTCATGATCTGTACCGGCAGCGCCGAGGTGAAGTCATAGCCGGCCGCCTTCGAGCCGGGAACGAAGGCGGTGACGACGCCGTAGAAACGCTCGCCGATGTAGAAGGCGAAGGTGGCGGCGCGGTTCATGACCTTGGCGCTGCGCACCCCGCCGTCGGCGCCGATGACCTTGGAACGGTGGTCGCCGGTGCCGGTCTTGCCGCCCATGGCTAGCGGCTGTTCCTCGGCGTCGCGGTAGGTGTCCTTGATGCGCCGGGCTGTGCCGCTATTGACGACGCGGAGCAGGGCGCGCCGCGTGACCTGGGCGACTTCGGCCGGCATGACCCGCTGGCCGGTTGCGGTCTGGTGCTGCAGGCGGGTTTCGAATGGGGTATTGGTGGCGAAGTGGAGTTCGTCGATGCGCACCGTCGGCCGGCGGATGCCGTCGTTTACGACGATGCCCATCAGTTCGGCGAGGGCGGCCGGGCGGTCGGCCGAACTGCCGATAGCGGTGGCCAGCGAGGGCACCAGATGCTCGAAGGGGTAACCCAGACGCCGCCACTCTTCGGCAATGCGCTCGAAAGCCGCGACCTCGACGACGATGTCGATGCGCACCTGCTGGGCGTGCTTGAAGCGCGGTGCGAACAGCCATTTCGAGGCGTCGCGGCGGGCTTCGACGCTGGCCGGGACGATGTCCTTGAGTGTCGCTTTCGGATCGCTCTGCAGGTGGCGGACCAGCCACAGCTCGAGCGGATGGACGCGGGCCAGGTAGCCCTGGTCGGCCAGGTTGTACTGGCGCGTGGCGTGCATGTCGAACAGGCGGCGCAGGCCGGCGTCGGTACCGGCCCGCTCGCCGAGCTGTTTGCGCATGAAGGCGGCAAAGCTCTCGAAATCGCTCTTCGGCAGCACGCTCAGGTAGGCAGCGGCCTGCGGAACGGGGCGGGAGGGGACCGAGTCGCTCAGCACTTCGAGACGATCGGCCGGGGCCACATCGCGATACTTGTGCCAGTAGGTGCGCAGGAAACCCAGGCCCTCGCGCTCGGCGAAGCGGTTGAGGAAGGCCTGGCGGGTATCGTCGTCCTCCTTGTCGCGCAGGCCGCGGGCCGGGGCGCCGACAGCCTCGTAGGCGTGGTAATGGACGACGTCGTGCATGATGCGCACGAAGGAAAGATTGACCGACTGTTCGAGGGCTTCGGCGACGCTCGGCACCTTGCTGTCGTCTTCGTGCTTGAAATTGCCGAAACGGTGGATGCCGCCGCCGGTGAAGAAGGTTTCGCCGGGGCTGGCCGAATATCGGCGTTCCATGGCCGCTTCGAGCAGTTCTTCCAGCGTCGTTTCGGGTTTGGCGCGCAGGGTGTCGATGGCCCAGTTGCTCAGGCGATCGGCCGGGTGGCGGGGCAGCTTGGCCAGTTCTTCCGGTGGCGTCTGGGCGTAGCGCTTGTGCAGGTCGGCAACGACCAGCAGGTAGGAAACCAGGGTGCGGAACTTGGCGCTGGAGCCCAGATCGAGCTTGGTGCCGGCGTTGATGTCGAGCGGCTGGTCGAGGTTGTCGGCCTGGATGCGCAGGACGTTGGCGGTCGGCGTGCGCTCGTAGAGAGTCAGGCTGTAATTGACCTGTTTCGGGTCGCCCCTGGCCAGTAGTCGGGTTTCCTTGAGGCCGGCGCAGGCCAGGAAGGCCGGGTCGGCGAGGCGGTTGAGGGTGCGCGTCACGGCCTGCTGGCTGGGGCCGTCGAGCGTGCTGTGCACGGTCAGGTCGTAGCGGTCGAGGGCATAGAGGTTCTCGACGTTGAGCAGTTCGCCGAGCGTGCCGCGGATTTCGTTGACCGCCTTGCGCTCGACGAAGGACACCTCTTCAGCCGGCCGGGCCTGGCGGGCCGGACTGATCTGCACGAGCAGGGCGGCTTCGCGCAGGTCGGCGGGGATCAACTGGTCGTCGGCGAGCAGACGGATATAGCTGTCGGTCAGCGTGTTGAGACGCCCGGTGTTGTCGCCGAGCAGGCCGGACGGCCGGCGCTGGGCGACGAAGAGGGAAAGCGCCTGCTTGAAGGCCTTGGCGCGTTGCGTCAGATCGGCCTGGGGGTCGGCCAGGAGTTGGTTGATCTGGCTGAAATCCTGGCCGTACCAGGCCCACAGGCCATCGCCCAGGCCATTGACCTCGCCATAGCCGGGGATGCCGCCGAGCGGCACGGAATTGACGAAATCGAGCACGATACGGCGGCGGGCCGGCAGGTTTTCTTCGCCGTCCTGGTAGGCGCGCAGGGCGGCCGACATCATCTGGTGATATTTATCCTTGCTGTCATGCGTGCGGCCACCCGGCGAGTGGCGGAATTTCTCGATCTGCGTCGCCAGCGTGCTGCCACCGGCCCGGCCGCCGCCAAGGCCGACCTGGCGCGCCGCCTGGCCGGCCGCGACGCGGGTCAGCCGGCCCCAGTCGACGGCCGGATTGTGTTTCGGCGAATTGGCGTCGAGCAGGTCGCGGTTTTCGATGAAGAGCAGGGCCTCGACCAGCACCGGCGGAATGGCCTCGAAGTCGGCGTACTGGACGCGCGGGTACTGGCTGTCATAAAGCGGCTGGTCGTGGCGATCGAGGATGCTCAGGCCGGCCCGCGACTTTTCGCGGTAAATGGGGAAATGGCCACGCCCGACAATGGCGCGGAAGCCCTCGGACTGGCGGGCCTGGGCGGCAACGGTGAAACCGGCACTGGCCAGGCGCGGCAGGAAGGTGTTGAGCTGGGCATAGCCCAGGCGCTGCTCGTAGGGGCCGGTGCCGGGTAGCCAGATGTCCTTGTCGGCGCCGGGTTCAACGGTCCAGGTCGAGGTTTTCGCCCTTTCGGCGAAGTGGCTGGCCTGGATGAAGGATTCCTCCAACTCGACCCAGGCAACGCCGGCCAGGGCGGCGCCGACGACGATGAGGCCAAGGAAAAGCTGGAATTTCCAGCGTGGCGGGTGGGGCTGGAGCAGGTAGCTTTGTTGCGGGTCGAAGCGGGCCATGAGTCGGGGGCTGGGGGTTCGGAAGCGTGATGGGCGAAAGCATAGGCGCGCCCGGCGTTTCTGTTTTTGTGTGAGGTACGGTCGAGTCAAAATCCGTTACGAAGTCTGCATGATAAGTCAGTCCGGGTAATTCTACGCACTCCCGAAACGCTTCATTGCCTGCGCCTCCTCCGGCGGTCCGCCAGTATCCAGTCCGGCTGGCATCGGCATCAGCGGTCGGGGGCGAAAGGGGTTTCATGGATTTCAATTTTGGCCGTTTTTTCGGGTTGACCGTGGCAATCACGTTTATGGCCGAAAACCAGCACTCAGGCGGCGATTCGGTCTTGCTGCAGCGTGAACGGAGGGTTTAATGCCAGGTTCGCTGTACGGGTTGCACTGATTGATACATAATTTATTTCACGAAAGCGCAATATTATGTGCGTTATATGTAATATTGTTTATTTAGCGCAATATTATGCGCGTTACAGAATATTAAATTTATGATATGGTGCGTCAAAAGATGCGCTTAGTTGTCTAATATTTAAACTAAGCGCGTAATAGTGCGTCTTGTGGAGAATTTGACATGCAAACCAGTCGTAC
The DNA here is from genome assembly GCA_030691385.1 of Azonexus sp. Taxonomy (GTDB): domain Bacteria; phylum Pseudomonadota; class Gammaproteobacteria; order Burkholderiales; family Rhodocyclaceae; genus Azonexus. Next base: position 29,548 of record JAUYEI010000087.1, on the reverse strand, counting down.
GCTCGCCGAACTCGAAGCGGTCCTGGGCGAGCAGGTAAAAAAGCTCCGGCTGAGCCGAAACATCGACCAGACCCTGCTGGCCGAACGGGCCGGGATCAGTCGCCGGGCGCTGCAGAATCTGGAGGCGGGCACGGGGTCGAGTACCGCCAGCCTGCTCTCCGTGGTTCGCGCGCTTGATCGGGAAGACTGGCTGACCCTCCTGGCGCCGACCGCCACGATCAATCCCCTGAACATGGTTCGCGCCCGTCGCGAACGGCTGCGGGCAACGTCTACCCGCGTCAAGTCGTCGCCGGCCAAATAGCGCGCGCCTGAAAGACTCCCATGGCTACTCCTTCCAAGCACCGTCGTTCCCGCGCTGCGCCGTACAAGCACGTCGACCGCGTGGAAGTCCATCTCTGGGGCCTGTTGATGGGCGCCGTCGCCCTCGATCCTGCCTATGGCTTCTACGCCTTTGCCTACGCTCCGAGCTTCATTGCCAAAGGGATCGAGCCTGCGCCCCTGCGCATGCCGCTGCGCGAAGAGCCTTACATATTCACGGATTTGCCGCGGGAAACCTACAAGGCGCTGCCCGCGCTGCTCAGCGATGCCCTGCCGGACGATTTCGGCAACGCCCTGATCAACAAATACATGGCCGACCGCGGTATCCCGGCCAATCAGGTTTCTGAAATCGACCGCCTGGCCTACATGGGCAACCGCGCCATGGGCGCCATGGTTTTCAAGCCGGGGCGCGGGCCCATTCGCCAGAAGCCGACGCCCATCGAACTGAGCGATCTGGTCAGCGAAGCGCGCAAGGCAGTCGCCGGGACGATTGAAGACGACGAGCAGACCGACGCCGCTCTGCGCAGCATCATCGACGTTGGCACCTCGGCCGGCGGGGCGCGCGCCAAGGCCGTCATCGCCTGGAACAGGAGGACCAACGAAGTGCGCTCCGGGCAGTTCGAAGCCGGCGATGGCTTCGAGCACTGGCTGCTCAAGTTCGACGGCATCGGCAAAGACCTCGAACTCGGCGCCTCGGGCGGTTATGGCCGCATCGAGCAGGCCTATTACCTGATGGCCACGGCGGCCGGCATCGAGATGATGGAATGCCGGCTGCTCGAAGAAAACGGCCGGGCGCACTTCATGACGCGCCGTTTCGACCGCGAAGACGGCGCCGTCCGCCACCACATGCAAACCCTGTGCGCCATGGACCACCTGGACTACAAGAAAAAGGGCACCAACGCCTACTCGCAGCTGTTCCTGGTCATGGAAAAACTCGGGCTGCCCTACGAGCAGAAGGAAGAGGCCTTCCGGCGCATGGCCTTCAACGTCATGGCCCGCAACTGCGACGACCACACCAAGAACATCTCGTTTCGCCTGAAAGCCGACGAAACCTGGGCTCTGTCCCCCGCCTACGACATCACCTTCGCCCACAACCCGGCCGGCGAATGGACCCACCAGCACCTCATGTCGGTGAATGGGAAATTCAGGAATTTCACAGAAGCCGACCTGCTGGCCGAAGCCGACCGCTTCAAGATCGGCACGGCGCCGAGGGTGATCAGGAAGGTCAGGGAGGCCGTCAAAAACTGGCCCGAGTTTGCGCGGGAAACCGGGGTGCCTGACGCGGAAATTGGAAACATTGGAGGGCAGCACTTGCTGCTGGACTAGATGTCAGTCGAGCCTGATCGCTCTGATTAATGACGTGTGATAATCATGGTTCGGCTCAGGGATGATGGGACGCATGGATACTCGAATCGACGGAAAGCTGAAGACATGGAACGACGAGAAGGGCTTCGGCTTCATTACCCCGACTAATGGCGGCCAAGATATCTTTGTTCTTGTTCATATCTCAAAATATCCTCGCCAAGGCGGCAAACCGGTTATTGGCGAAGCGCTAAGTTTTGAGTTGGCCCTCAATGCTGACGGCAAGAAGAGCGCCGTTAATGTGCTGCGTCCCGGCCAGGCAAAACCAGCGAGATCTAAGCCGTCTCGCGGTGCTTCTGGTTCTGAGGCGAGAGGCAAAGGCTCCTTCTTCGGTACCCTCCTTTCCGTCTGCTTCGTTGCTGCGCTGGGTTACATGGGCTATCTGGCGTTGCAGCCAAAGTCGAAAGGTCCGCAGGTGCAGGCCATACAGAGTTCGCCAGCCACGATTGCTGGTCGCTTCAATTGCGATGGCAGGCGTTTTTGCTCGGACATGACCTCCTGCGAGGAAGCCACGTACTTCCTGAGAAACTGCCCGAACACCGAGATGGATGGAGACGGGGACGGTATTCCCTGTGAGTCTCAGTGGTGCACGGGGCCTTTCGCCAAGTAGGCTGTTTGCCTCGATGTTGGAGGTCGAAAGGGCACCGAAACCTTTCATTTTTGCCCATTTTTTCCGGTTGACCGTAGCAATCCTGATTCCGACGTAAATCTCCTTGACCATCCAGGCGCCAGCCATCAAAACCCGGCCAGAAGCCGGGTTCTGATGGTCTTGAACAGAGTCAAAGGGTCAGAGTCATTTCATTTTCGCCCATTTTTTCCGGTTGACCGTGGAAATCATGCTTATGGCGTAGATACTGTATCCGCCCAACATTGTAGCGTTAGCCAACAAAAAACCCGGCTCGAAGCCGGGTTCTGATTGTCTTGAACGGGTCAGCCCTTGACGTGCAGCCCGCATTCCTTGGTTTCCGGATTCTCCCACCACCACCGTCCGGCGCGGACGTCCTCTCCCGGCGAGATGGCGCGGGTGCAGGGGGCGCAGCCGATGCTGGGGTAGAACTTGTCGTGCAGGGCGTTGTAGGGCACGGCGTTTTGCTTGATGTAGGCCCAGATTTCCTTCTCGGTCCAGTCCGACAGGGGATTGAATTTCTCCAGGCCGTTGCCTTCGTCGTATTCGCGGAAGGGCAGGCCGGTGCGGGTGGTGGCCTGCTGGGTGCGCAGGCCGGTGATCCAGGCGCGCTTGCCGGCCAGGGCGCGTTTGAGCGGCTCGACCTTGCGGGCGTGGCAGCAGGCTTTGCGTAGGGTGACGGAATCGTAGAAGCCGTTGATGCCGTGGTTGCGGACGAAGGCTTCGACCTCTTCGGCTTGCGGGAAGTAGATTTTGAGCTTGAGGCTGTAGTGCTTGCGCAGGGCGTCCATCAGGTCGTAGGTTTCGAGCGGCAGCCGGCCGGTGTCGAGGCTGAAGATTTCGATGGGCAGCTTGGCCTTGACGATGAGGTCGGTCAGCACCATGTCTTCGGCGCCCAGGCTGTTGGCGAAGGCGGCGGTCGACCAGTTGGCGGCGATGTCGGCGAGCAGGGCTTGCACGGCCTTGGTCTTGGTGGCGACGCTGGCGGTCAGTTCGGGTGTGATGTTGAGCAGGCTGGGGGACATGGCTGTTCCTAGGCGCGGCGGCGGAAGTGGGGTTGCGGCTGGGTGGTCGAAGCCTGGTAGGCATCGCTGAACGGGCTGAAGCCGGCTTCGATGGCGTACACCGCGTTCTTGCCGTCCTTCAGCGCATAGCTGTCGAAACCAACGCGCTGCATGTAGAAAAGCTGGTCGTGCAGCACGTCGCCGACGGCGCGCAATTCGCCCTGATAGTGGTAGCGCTGGCGGAGCAGGCTGGCTGTCGAATAGCCGCGGCCATCGACGAATTTCGGGAAGGAAACGGCGATTACCACGAAATAATGGAGATCGGCGGCGACGTCCTCGACGCGCTCATCCGGCTGGATGAGCAGGCCGATGCGTTTGTGGCAGGAGATGATTTCGGCCTTGCGCGCCTGCCAGACGGCGAGCGGGAAAATGACGTCGCCGGCCGGCAGGGCGACCGTTTCCGGCGTTTCGCCTTCAGCGATTTCTAGCGTATTCCAGGTGTCGACCGCAGCAATGCCTTGTTTGATCAGTTGCGCCATTATGCGGCCTCCTGTTGTGCGACTTTGGCCTTGCCGTGGGCGCGGCCTTCGTAAACGCGGTTCTTGAACGGGTCGATGCCGATGCGATCGAAGGTGTCGAGGAAACGCTCGTCGGCGTGACGGCTCTCGATGTAAACCTTGATGATCTTGTCGACGACATCCGGCATTTCATCGGCCGCGAACGACGGGCCGATGACCTTGCCGAGTTTGGCATCGTTGCCCTGACGGCCGCCCAGCGTGACCTGGTAGAACTCGGAATCGTTCTTGTCGACACCGAGCACGCCGATGTGGCCGACGTGGTGGTGGCCGCAGGCGTTCATGCAGCCGGAGATGTTGAGGTCGATTTCGCCGATGTCGAACAGGTAGTCGAGATCGTCGAAACGGGCCTGGATGGCGGTGGCGATGGGGATGGACTTGGCGTTGGCCAGATCGCAGAAATCGCCGCCCGGGCAGCAGATCATGCCGGTCAGCAGGCCGGTGTTCGGCGTCGCCAGGCCGGCCGCCTTGGCCTTTTGCCAGACCTCGTGGAGGTCGGCCAGCTTGACGTCGGCCAGGATGATGTTCTGCTCGTGGCTGATGCGCAGTTCGCCGAAGCTGTACTGGTCGGCAAGGTCGGCAACAGCGGCCATCTGCTCGGAAGTGATGTCGCCCGGTGCAACGCCGTGCTTTTTGAGCGACAGCGTGACGGCGGCGTAGCCCGGCACCTTGTGCGGGTGAGTGCTACGGTCAACCCAGTTTTTGAACGATTTTTCAAATGCCAGCTTTTCGCTCAGGCCGGCATCGTCGGCGCTCAGCGTTTCGTAGGCCGGCGCGCTGAAATGGGCGGCGACGCGGTCAAACTCGGCTTGCGTGAGGGTGGCCGGGCCATCCTTGCCATGCGCCCATTCTTCTTCGACGAGTTGGGCAAAGGCTTCGACGCCGAGCGCCTGGACGAGAATCTTGATGCGCGCCTTGTAGGCGTTGTCGCGGCGGCCCTGGCGGTTATAGACGCGGAGGATGGCTTCGCAATAGGTCAACAGATGCTGCCAGGGCAGGAATTCGCGAACGATCTGGCCGCGGATCGGCGTCCGGCCGAGGCCGCCGCCGACGATGACGCGGAAGCCAACTTCGCCGTTCTGTTCCTGCAATTGCAGGCCGATGTCGTGGAACCAGGTCACGGCGCGATCTTCCTTCGTACCGGAAATGGCGATCTTGAACTTGCGCGGCAGGAAGGCGAATTCCGGGTGGAAAGTCGTCCATTGGCGGAGGATTTCAGCCAGCGGGCGTGGGTCGATCACTTCATCGGCCGCAACGCCGGCAAACTGGTCGGTCGTGATGTTGCGCAGGCAGTTGCCTGAGGTCTGGATGGCGTGCATCTCGACTTCAGCCAGCTCGGCAAGAATCTCCGGCACGTCCTCGATCTTCGGCCAGTTGAGCTGCAGGTTGTGGCGCGTCGTGAAGTGGCCGTAGCCGCGGTCATACTTGCTGGCGACCTGGCCGAGCCTGCGTAGCTGGGCCGAATTCAGCATGGCGTAAGGCACGGCAATGCGGAACATCGGCGCGTGGCGCTGGATGTAGAGGCCGTTCTGCAGGCGCAGCGGGCGGAATTCGTCGTCGCTCAGCTCGCCGGCTTTCCAGCGGCGGACCTGATCGCGGAACTGGTCGACGCGCTCGTTGATGAGCTGGCGGTCGATGGCATCGTATTTGTACATGAAACGTCCTTCAGGTAAGCGTCAGGCAAAAACCAGCTTGCTGCCGAGCCGCGTCCTGTCGACGCCACCGAGCATCCAGAGATCAGGGCCGGCAGCCAGCGTCAACGGCACGGCATGGGCGACATCCGGTCCGACAATGTGAGCCGCAGAAAGTTTGGGGTGAAGAAAAAACAGTGTGGCGATGCCCAGCGTGCCAGCGCCAACCACAAAGCCGGAAAGGGGGTAGAGATAATCCATGGCCGGCATGTTAACAGCGGCCAATTGAATCAAAAAGAATATTGAGTTAGATTGGTATAGCTTTTAGTTATTAGTCGGGAGTCGCTAGTTTTTAGCTACCGACTACCTACTCCATACTCCCTACTAAAATGAAACTTCAGCAGCTACGCTACATCGTCGAAATCCAGCGCCAGGGACTCAATGTCTCCGAGGCCGCCGAATCGCTCTACACCTCGCAGCCCGGTATTTCCAAGCAGGTCAAGCTGCTCGAGGACGAACTCGGCATCGCCATCTTCGAGCGCAGCGGCAAACGGTTTACGGGCGTCACCGAGCCGGGCAAGGCGGTGCTGACCATTGCCGAAAAAATTTTGCGCGAAGCGGAAAACCTCAAACGAGCAAGCAGCGAGTTCGCCACGGGAAATTCCGGCCGCCTGATCCTGGCCGCGACGCACACTCAGGCGCGCTATGCGCTGCCCGTGGTGGTCCGCGATTTCGTCGCGCAGCACCCCGACGTCAAGCTCGAAATGCACCAGGGCAGCCCGATCCAGATCGCCGAATGGGTAGTCGCCGGCGAGGCCGACATCGGGATTGCCACCGAATCTCTCGACCAGTATCCGCAACTGATCACGCTGCCGGTGCGCCAATGGACGCATTGCGTCATCGCGCCGGAAGGTCACCCCATTCTCAAATCGCAGCCGCTGTCGCTCAACGAACTGGCGCGCTGGCCGCTGATTACCTACGACACGGCCTTTACCGGCCGTTCGCGCATCAACCGGGCATTCGAGCGCATCGGGGCGCAGCCGAATGTGGCGCTGACCGCCCTCGATGCCGACGTGATCAAGACCTACGTCAGCCTCGGCCTCGGGCTGGGCATCATTTCGGCGCTGGCTTTCGACGCCCAGCGCGATAGCGGTCTGGTGGCGATCGATGCCGCCCATCTGTTCGAGTCCAACACGACTCGGCTCGCCCTGCGTCGCGGCACCTATCTGCGCCGCTACGACTACGACCTGATTTCCCTGTTTGCCCCGCATCTGTCGAAACGCGTTGTCGAAATGGTCATGCAGGGCGGCGGCGAGGAATATCAGTTATAGGTTTTGGCCGGCCGCATGCGCGGCGCCGTGTCGCGCAGGATGAGGGAAGGCGCCGAGAAAGGCGCCAGCCGTTCGAGAAAGTCGAGCAGTTCAAGCACTGGCGAGTTGCGGAAGAATGTGACGCTCGGCGTTTCAATCCACAACCGATCAGCGTAAGCGTGCAGTTCGTGCGGCCGGTCGCCGAAACCGTCGCCATCAAGGTCAAAACCCTCGTAGGTATCCCATGTGTTGCCCCACCAGGTATCGTTCATCGGATCGCCATCGCCGATGATGGTGACCGGCCACAGGTTGCTCCGAAAGGTGTTGTTAATGGCAATGTGGCCGCCCTTGGCACCATAAAAGTAGATGCCGGTGATGTTGTGGGCAATCAGGTTGTCGATGAAGACGATGCGGTTGATCGCGTCCATCGGCGAATCCGCCATGATGCCGTGGGCGCAATGGACGATTTCGTTGCCGACGATCAGCGCCGCCGATGTTTCCTTGAGCGCGATGCCGGCGCCGGAGGCGTCCATGGCGTGCAGGATGCGGTTGTTGCGGATGATCAGGCCATCCGAATTGAGCGCGATGATGCCGGTCGAGTTTTTTTCGAGAAGGTTACGGTCGACCAGGCTGCGATGCGAAAAAAGGAAATTGAAGGCACGCCGGCTGTCGCGGATGGTGTTGCCGGTGTAGCGGTTGCGTGGCGAATTGCTGATCGTGATGTCGCGAATCTGTGCGATGTCGTTGTTCTCGATGCGGTTGCCCCTGCTGTACCACAGGCGCAGGCCGTCGCCACGGTCGGCTGAATCGCCGGGGCGCGAGCGGATGCGGTTGTGGCGCACGATGCTGTCGGTCGTCCGGTGCAGCGAGATGCCGAACAACACATCCTCGATCACGTTGTTTTCGATGAGCAGCCCGCTCCCTTCGGCCACCATGATGGCGCCGTCGATGGCGTCATGCGAATCGCCGCTGGCGCGCAGGGTCAGGCCGCGTATCGTCACCCTGTCGGCCTTGATGGTCAGCACCGTACCCTTGCCGCCGCCATCGACAATGACCTTGCCGTTACCTTCCAGGGTCAGCGGCTTGGTGATGCTGGCCGGGCCGCGGTAGGTGCCGGGCGGCAGGCGCAGGACGGTGCCTGGCAGCGCGGTATCGATCCAGGCTTGCAGGGATTGGTCGGCGGCGTGGGCCGGCAGCAACAGGCTCAGGCAGAGGGCAGCGAAGAAAAGACGAATGTCCATTGCAGCGGATTTAGCCACCGTCGGCCAATTACGGCCTCAACCTGCATCAAGTTTTCTGGCGAATGTCAGACTGCCAGGCCTATTCCCAGTATTCGGTCACTTCACTGGCCCAGGCCGTGGCGGCAAGCAGAGCACGGTTGACGGTTTCCGGGGCAACGCCGGCTGCCAGCGCCGTGCTTCTCATGCGTGGCAGATCGAAGTCTTCACTCGCTTCGGCCACTGCCAGCAGCGCGGCATAGGGGCCGCTGCGTTGAAGCAGGGCGTTCCTGATGTCATCGGCCAGCAGCATGTCGTTCAGGGTTTCCGCCAGCGGCCGGTGCAGCAATTCGCCCAGGCAGGAAAAAATCCCGGTCAGGAACAGCGGGTCATGCCCGACGCCCGGCATCGACTGTTCGCCGAGGACTTCCATGAGGCGGCCGCGGGTCAGCGCATTTTCGACCAGCAGCCAGTCGCCGAAATGTGGGTCGCGCACGGAAAAAAGCAGCACCGAAAGCCAGCGGGTCAGGCGCTGGCGTCCAAGAATGACCAGGGCCTGAGCCAGCGAGTCGATGTGGTTGCTCAGCCCAAGGGCCGGGGAGTTCAAGTAGCGCAGGATACGGAAGCTGAGCAGCGGGTCCTGCTTCATCGCCGCTGCAATTTCGGCTGTTTCGGCATCGCCCTGGACCAGGCGCATGATGTTCAGCAACAGGGCCTTGTGCGGGTCGCCACTGTTTTCAGAGCGGCTGCCCGAGGCTGAACTGGCGAATTTTCCGTGGAAATTGTCGAAGTGCCACTGCTGGCAGAAGCGCAGGTCGTCGAGCGTTTCGACATTGCAGGCGAGCAGCTTCTTGGGGCGTTCTGCCGCACTGGCCCGTACCGCGGCGGAAAAATCACGGGCGGTATCGGCTTCGTTGGCGCCGATATCGATGGCCGCATAGTCGGCCACCTGGATGACCCTGGCAAAAGCCGGGTTCTTCGGCTGGCGGAAAACACCGATCAGTAAACCACGCTCGTGCAACCGGTCGATGGCTTCGCAAACGATGTCCGCTTCGGCGTCGGCAGCCAACTGGACGAGCAGCACGATATTTGACGATTTGAGGCGGTCGACCGCAGCCAGGTCGAGGCTGGCGGAACTGAGCGGAATGAAGGCGAGGCTGGTATTCCAGGCGTCGGTGCTGGTGTTCAGCGTGTCGAGCAGGGTTTCGTCAAAGCCGTGCTGGCAGGCATCATCGGCGTCGGCCAGTATTGTCGATTCCTGCAGCGTAAAAATATGGCCGGACAGGCGATTGTTGCGGTCGAAAACAGCTTCGCGGCGAAGAAACTGGGTCGCTACGGTGGTCGTTGGCGCTGCCGCGACGGGCTGGGGAGCGCTGGCTGGCCCGGATTTTCCGCTGAACAGTTTTTTCAGGCTGTTGAACACGCTCGTCTCCCACAAACAAAAATGCCCACCGCAGGGTGGGCATTCTCGCATCTCGGCGGAGGTTTAGTCGACCTTGGCCTTGCCGCGCAGTTCCTTGACCAGGTTTTCAACCTGCTGCTGGCTGGCGCGCTGCTGCAGTTGCGGCTTGACCTGATCGAACGGCGGTGGGGTCATCGGACGGGAATCATCGAGCTGGATGACGTGGTAGCCGAAGTCGGACTTGACCGGGGTCTTCGTGTACTCGCCCTTCTTGAGCTTGCCCAGCGCTTCGCCAAACGGCTTGACGTAGGCGTTCGGGGAACTCCAGCCGAGTTCGCCGCCCTTGTCCTTGGAGCCGGGATCCTTCGAAGCCTTGGCCAGCTCGGAAAACTTCTCGCCCTTTTCGAGCTTGGCGATGATCGCCTTGGCTTCGTCTTCCTTCTCGACCAGCACGTGGCGAGCCTTGTATTCGGTGGTGCCGAGGTTGGTCGTGATCAGTTCGTATTCAGCCTTGAGCTGGGCCTCGCTGATCGGGTTGGCCTTGACGTAGTCGGTCAGATAGACGCGGATGAGCACGGCCTGCTTGGCGAGTTCGATCTGGCCCTGAATATTGGCGCTCTTGTCGAGCCCCTTCTTCTTGGCTTCCTGGGCGAGAATTTCGCGACGGACGAGTTCTTCCTTGACGGCGTTTTGCAGTTCCGGGGAGTCGGGGGCGCCCTGGGCTTTCTGTTCGGTGACGAAAGCGTCATAGACAGCTTTGGAAATCGGCTGGCCGTTGACGGTGGCAAAGGCCTTGCCCTTCTCGGCAGCAAAAGCCGGGGCAGAAACGATGGCGCCGGCGATGAGCAGAGCGGCCAGACGGGAGAGCTTGAGCATGTATCTATCCTTGGGTGAAGGGAATATCGAAAAATTATACTTCGCCGGGTACTTCGGCGCGAATGCTGAGCGCATGTATTCTGCTGCGCATCAAGTCACCGGCAGCATCATAAATCATGCGGTGACGGGCAATGGTACTTTTACCGGCGAATGCCTGTGCAACAATTTGTAACTGGTAGTGGCCGCCACCGCGCGCGCCGGCATGGCCGGCATGGCGATGCGACTCGTCTTCGATGCTGATCGATTCCGGTTGCAGCGCAGCCAGTCGCTGGCGCAGCAGGGCCATGGTTTCGGCACTCACGCCGGCAGAACCTTCTTGAATGGTTTGATGACGACCTTTTCATAGACGCCGGCGGCGATGTAGGGATCGGCGTCGGCCCAGGTCCGGGCAGCTTCCAGAGAGGCGAATTCGGCAATGATGATGCTGCCCGAGAAGCCGGCCGGGCCGGGATCGGGCGAGTCGATGGCGGGGCAGGGGCCGGCCAGGATCAGGCGACCTTCGGCTTGCAGGGCCTGCAGGCGCTCGACGTGGGCGGGGCGGGCAGCCAGGCGCTTGTCCAGCGTGCCGGCCTTGTCTTCAGCGATGATGGCGTAGAGCATTACTTTTCTTCCTCAATGTATTTTGAAAGCAGCATCCCCTGGCCGAGCATGAAGACGAGCATCAGGCCCATGCCGCCGAACAGTTTGAAATTGACCCAGGCATCGGTCGAGAAATTGAAGGCGACGATCAGGTTGAGCGCACCCATGGCTGCGAAGAAGGCGATCCACGACAGATTGACCTTGGCCCAGACCGGCTCGGGCAGGGTTAGCTGCTCGCCGAGCATGGCCTTGATGGCGTTTTTCCTGAGAACGTAGGCGCTGAACGCCATGCTGCCGGCGAATACCCAGTACAGGATGGTCGGCTTCCACTTGATGAAGGCTTCGTTCTGGAAGGCCAGCGTCATGCCGCCGAAAACGACGACAAGGACAAGGCTGACCCAGAGCATCTTGTCGACCTTGCCGTGGCGAAAATGCACCCAGGCGATCTGGGCGACGGTGGCGACGATGACGACGACGGTGGCGAGCAGGATCGGCGCCATCTTGGCGTCGTCGGGGACGAAACCAAGCAGCGAGCCCATCCAGCTGGCCGCGAGTTCAGGGCTCTTTTCCGCATATTTGAAGGTGGCGAAAAAGAGAATGACGGGGAAGAGGTCGAAGAGCAGTTTCATGGCGGGGCATTATATACTGCGGAAAACAACTAACCCGCAAGCAAGGGAGTTCATGCACAACGTCCTGATCATCGATGACAGCGACATCAACCTGGCGCTGGTCAAGGCGCTGGTGCTCAAACTGGGTGACTGCAGCCCGACCTTGTTCGATCATCCCCTGGCGGCGCTCGAGTGGTGCCGCAGCAATGTGCCGGATCTGGTCATTGTCGATTACATGATGCCGGACATGGACGGCCTCAGGTTCATCAGTGCCTTCCGCGCCCTGCACGGGCGCAACGAGATCCCGGTGCTGATGATTACCGCCAACGACCAGAGGGACATTCGTTACGATGCCCTGCTTGGTGGCGCCAACGACTTCCTGACCAAGCCGATCGACCGTGTCGAGTTTTCAGCACGCGTCCGCAACATGCTGTCGCTGCGCACCGGGCAGAAGTACCTGGCCGACCGCGCCGAGCATTTGTCCTCGCTGGTCGACGAGCGCACGGCAGAAATTCGCGAGCGCGAGAAGGAGCTGATTTTCCGCATCTCGCGGGCGGCCGAGTTTCGCGATCCGGAAACCGGCGCCCACATCCAGCGCATGGCGCATTATTCGCAGATCATCGCATTGGGCCTTGATCTGAGCATCGCGCAGCAGAAGCTGATTCTCGAAGCGGCGCCGATGCACGATGTCGGCAAGATCGGCATTCCCGACTACATCCTCCTCAAGCCCGGCAAGCTGACACCGGAAGAGTTCGAGGTGATGAAGGGGCACTCAAGGCTGGGCCATGAACTGCTCAAGGACAGCCGTTCGGAAATCATGAAGGCTGGGGCCGAGGTGGCGATTTCACACCATGAAAAATACGACGGGACGGGCTACCCGTATGGCCTCAAAGGCCACCAGATTCCGCTGTTCGGGCGGATTGTCGCGGTGGCAGACGTGTTCGATGCGCTGACTTCCGAGCGGCCCTACAAGCGCGCCTGGTCGCTTGACGATGCCTGCAGGTTTCTTGAAGACGGGCGCGGCAAGCATTTCGATCCGATGTGTGTCGAGGCTTTTCTGGCCGGTTGGGAGCATGTGCTGGATATCCGCCAGCGCTTCCGCGACGAAGAGATGCCGCAGATCTGAATTTGATTTCAGCCGATTTCCTGCTTCGGCAGGCGGCCTGCATGGAGAAGAATATGGCAGGGGCTTTCGTGTTGGACAAGGCGTCGATTCTCGACCGTCTGGGCGGCGACGAAAAAATTTTCGCGATGATGGTCGACATGTTTGTGCAGGATGTCGACAGCAACTGTGCTGCCCTGGCTACCGCCCTGGCGTCCGGCGATCCTGCCGTGCTGCGCCGCGAGGCCCACACGGTCAAAGGCTTGCTGGCTACCTTTTCTGATGACATTGGCGCAGAGAATGCCAGTCTCGTCGAGCAACGGGCGCGCGATGGGCTTGTCGCTGATCAGGCCGAGGCAGTGGCCGGACTGCAGCAGCGCCTGCGGGAAATTGCTGCGGTTTTAAGCGCCGGGTAGTTTGAGGAAAGCGGCGGCGCCTCTGGCGCCGCCTTGCGGACCGTAGGGCACGATGCCGAGCAAGGGGGCCGGCAGCAAGGTTTGCAGCGTTGCCAAATTTTCTTCAAAGCGGGACATCATCGGGTCGATACGGTTGGCGACCCAGCCGACTAGCTGCAGGCCGCGGGCGGCGATGGCTTCGGCCGTGAGCAGCGCGTGGTTGATACAGCCAAGACGCATGCCGACGACGAGGATGACCGGCAAGCGCAGGTCGACGGCGAGGTCGGCCGTGCTCTGCTCGCCGCTTAACGGCACACAAAATCCACCGACGCCTTCGACGATGACCAGATCGGCCTGCTGCCTGGCCGCGTCGCAACTCGACTTGATCGTCTTGAAATCGATGGCTACGCCCGCTTCCGCCGCGGCGATGTGCGGGGCGATGGCGGGCTGGAAACAATAGGGGTTGATGATCTGGCGCGGCAGTTCGACATTGCTGGCGGCGCGGATCGCTTCGACATCGTCGTTGAGCCCGGCAGCATCGGTGCCGGCGGCGATCGGCTTGAGGCCGACCCCTTTGAAGCCATCCAGCCCGGCGCGGTGGAGCAGGGCGCAGGTGATGAAAGTCTTGCCGATTTCGGTGTCGGTGCCGGTCAGGAAATAGGCGGAGCTCATTTTGGGGCGCTCATTTGCTGGTGTAAAGGTAGATCACGTCGTAGGTCAGCGGCAGGCCGGCCGGGGTGCGCAGCTGCTCGTAGGCGGCTTCGGCGCGCAGGAAGGTAGCGCGGCTCATGAGGCTGGTGCGCCGGCCGTCGCCGAGCTGGTTGGCGCCGATGGCCTTGACGGCGCGAAGCAGCGTCTTGAAGTCGGCGTAGTGTGCGATTTTTGTGCCTTTTTTCGGGTTGACCGTAGCAAACCCGAGATTGACGGCGATTTTGCGGATTTCGTCCACGCTGTGGAAACTCAGCGTGTGGCGGTAGTGGTCGACCTCGGCGAAGGCGTGGCGAAGCTCGTGGAAGGTCGCCGGACCAAGGCTGGCCAGGGCAACAAGGCCGGCCGGGCGCAGCGTGCGGTGGGCTTCGCGCAGCGCCGTGGCCAGATCGCACCACTGAACGGCGAGGCTGGACCAGTAAAGATCAAGGCTGGCGTCGGCCAGTGGCAGGTGTTCGAGATCGCCGGCGATGCGGCAGCACGGCGCGCTGACCCGGTCGAGCATGGCCGGCGAGAGGTCGAGGGCGACGGCGTGGGCCTCCGGGAAGCGGGCGAGCAGGTCGGCCTGGGCAAAGCCGGTGCCGCAGCCGGCATCGAGCAGGCGGGCCGGGGCGATGGCCGGCAGGCCGTCGGCCAGTTGCGTGCAGATGCGACGCTGGATGTCGGCGGCGCTGTCGTAGGTCGGGGCGGCGCGCTCGAAGGATTGCCGGATACGCGCCTTGGAAGGTCTAGTCATTCAGGAATTGGTGCACGGTGGCGACGAAATCGTCCGGCCTGGACATGAAGGGGGCGTGGGCGCAGTCGTCGAAAACTGCCAGTTTCGCACCGGGAATCAGGGCGGCGAGGGCTTCGGCGGCGCCGAGCGGCATGAGCGGATCGGCGGCGCCGTGGATGAGCAGGGTCGGTGCCTTGACCTGCGGCGCGATGTCGCGCAGGTCGATGTCGCGCAGCCAGTTGAGGCCGGTCGCCAGCACGTCGCCGGACGGGCGCGGGTCGGCCAGTTGGAGCAGTTCGAGGGTGACGGTCTTGGCGCGGGCATCGCCGCGGTTGAAGCCGCCGACGAAGCGCGGCAGCATGGCTTCGACATCGGCCGCGATGCTGGCGGCGAACTCGGCCAGCATGGCCGGGGCCATGGCGTGCGGCCAGCCGTCGCGCTGGACGAAGGAAGTGGTGCCGGCAACGAGAATGAGCTTGCCGACCTTGTCCGGATGGCGGGCGGCGACGGCCAGCGCCAGTTGGGCGCCGAGCGACCAGCCGGCCAGCGTCGTGCCGGCTTGCAGGCGGGTGGCGATATCGTCGGCCGCGGTGTAGAAATCGGCAATCAGCGGCGCACTGCCGTAGCCGGGCAATTCGAAAATCTGGCCATTTATCCGGTTCACCGTGGCATTGAGCGGGGTGCTGCCCAGGCACCAGCCGGGGAGGAAAACGAGGGGAGCGGTCATGCCAGTTCCTTCAGGGCGGTGACGAGTTGGTCGATGTCGGCTTCAGTGTGTGCGGCGGAAACCGAAATACGCAGGCGTGCCGTGCCTTTCGGTACCGTCGGCGGGCGGATGGCCGGCACCCACAGGCCGCGCTCCCACAAGGCTTTGGCGAGGGCGACGGCGGCGTCATTGTCGCCGACGATGAGCGGCTGGATGGCCGTCAGTGATGGCAGCAGCGTGAGTGGCAGGCCGGCCAGCCCGTCGCGCAACTGGCCGATGCGGGTCATCAGGTTGGCACGCAGGGCGTCGCCGTTTTTGATCAGTTGCAGGCTCTTCGACAGCGCGCAGGCGATCGCCGGCGGCTGGGCCGTCGTGAAAATGTAGCTGCGGCCTTTTTGCAGCAGGTATTCGATGGCGGTTTCCGAACCGGCGACGAAGGCGCCGCCGACGCCGGCCGCCTTGCCCAGCGTGCCCATGAGCAAAATGCGCGGTGAGGCGGGCAGGTTGAAGTGGGCGAGGCTGCCCTGGCCATGTGCACCGAGGACGCCGAAGCCGTGCGCGTCGTCGATGACCAGCCAGGCGTCGTAACGCTCGGCCAGCGCGAAGATCAGCGGCAGCGGCGCGAGGTCGCCGTCCATGCTGAAGACCGCGTCGGTGACGATGACCTTGTGCGCGGCGGTGCTGGCGGCCAGCAGCTTTTCGAGCGCCGCGACGTCGTTGTGCGCGTAGCGCTGAACGTCGGCGCCGTTGGCCTTGGCCTGCTGCATGGCGTCGATCAGCGAGGCGTGGTTGAGCTTGTCGGCGAACACCGCGTCGCCGCGCCCGGCCAGCGTCGGCGTGACGGCGAGGTTGGCGAGGTAGCCGGTGGAAAAAGTGAGGGCGCGCGGAAAGCCGCTGAAAGCGGCGATTTCCTTTTCCAGCGCCTCGTGCGGCGCCAGATGGCCGCTGACCAGATGCGACGCCCCGCTGCCGGCGCCCCATTGCATTGCCCCGTCAGCCAGCGCCCGGGCAATCCCGGGATTGCCGGCCAGCCCGAGGTAATCGTTGGCGGCGAAATTCAGCAGATTTTTCCCGTCCACCGTGGCGATGCGGCCGCAGGGGCTTTCCAGCACGCGGCGGCGGCGGGTCAGGCCGGCGGTTTCGATGTCAGCGAGTTCGGCGGTCAGGCGGTCTTCAAGCGGGGAGGTGGTCATGGGGCGTTATTTTCCTGAAGCCAGGCGGGAATGTCGCGTTTAGCATTGAGTACGCGCCAGACATCGATATGCGTTTCCTGCTCGACGTAAAAAACCAGGTAAGGATAGCGTTTGAGCGGCCAGAAACGCAGGCCGGGGAGATTCAGTTCGTGGGCGTAATGAACTGCGCCTGAAGCCGGGTGACGGGCAATGTGTGCGTAGGCCTGCTCGAGAGTGTCGATGAAGCCGAGGGCTGCGCTTTCCGAACCTTCGCCCAGATAGTAGGCAAGCGTTTCGTCGATATCCCGATTGGCCTGTTCGCGCGGGATGACCGGCTTGGTCCTCACTGCCCGGTTTGTTGGGCCACACGCGCGCGCAGGCCTGCAAAATAGGCCGCATCAGCTACTACCGCCGGCGCCGAAGCTGCGCCAGCCAGCAATAGCCCGCGCAACTGCAGGCGATCCTGATCCTTGCGAATCAGCTCGCGCACATACTCGCTGCTCGTGCCGTAGCCGCGCTGGCTAACCTGCTCGTCGACGAAGGTTTTCAGCGAATCGGGTAGGGAAATGTTCATCGTGCTCATGGGCTTATCGTAGAGGGCTTGGCAAAAATTGGCAAGGATGGTGGTTCTATATGATTGTCTGATGCTCGGTTGAGTTATCAGGCTAGTTGTTTTCCCCGTCGGTAATGTGCCGGGGAAAGCCGCTTAACCGAATCGAAGGATGATTTGTAGTCTGATACATCCCAAAGCCAAGCTTCTTGAATCTCATACCGAGGACTATAGAGAACCCAGACCAGATAATCCCATTCGTAATTTGTCGCTTTGGGCACCCATGTAACCAAACTTCCGGGCTTGCCACTGGGGCGATTGCCTTTGACTTGGTAGCGAGCCCCGTTGAATTTGAAGTCGTAACCCTTTTGTACGGAGGTCATTCCTTGCATAGCGGCCGAATCAACTAATCGTTGTCTCAGTACGTTCATATGTGCCCAGCTATTGAATCTGCCAGTGCGCCCTTGATCGCTGCGCCCAGATGGTCAATGTCCTCGTCGCTGACGATGTACGGCGGCATCAGGTAAACCGTGTTGCCGATCGGCCGGATCAGCGCTTCACGCTCCAGTGCGGCGCGGTAGAACTTGCGCGAGAAGTGCGGGTCGGCGGTGGCGACGTCGAAGGCGGCGATCATGCCGCGCTGGCGCAGGTGTTTGACTTGCGGGTGGTCGGCCAGCGGGGCGAGGGCGGATTTCATTTTTTGCGCTTTTTTCCGGTTGACCGTGAGAACGTCGTCGGACTGGAAAATGTCGAGCGTGGCGAGCGCGGCGCGGCAGGCCAGCGGGTTGCCGGTGTAGGAATGCGAGTGGAGGAAGGCGCGGGCGACCGAATCGTCGAGGAAGGCGTTGTAGATGGTGTCGCTGGACAGGACGATGGAGAGCGGCAGGTAGCCGCCGGAGATGCCTTTCGACAGGCACATGAGGTCGGGGCGGATGTCAGCCTGCTCGTGGGCGAAGAAGCTGCCGGTACGGCCGCAGCCGACGGCGATTTCGTCGCAGATCAGGTGCACTTCGTAGCGGTCGCAGAGCTGGCGGGCGAGGCGCAGGTATTCGGGGTCGTACATCGCCATGCCGGCGGCGCCTTGCACGAGCGGTTCGACGATGAGGGCGGCGATATTTTCGCCATGCTTTTCGAGGTGAGCTTCCAGTGCGGCAGCGGCGCGGCGGGCGACATCGGCCGGCGACTCACTGGCTTCGGCCTGGCGGAAATCGGGCGAGGGGACGACCGTGGCGGCGCGGACGAGCGGCGCGTAGGCATTCTTGAAGATGGCGACGTCGGTGACGGCCAGTGCACCGACCGTTTCGCCGTGGTAACTGCCCTGCAGGCAGAGGAATTCGGCTTTCTCCGGCCGGCCGATGTTGCGCCAGTAGTGAAAGCTCATCTTGAGCGCAATCTCGGTGGCCGAGGCGCCGTCCGAGGCGTAGAAGGCATGGCCGAGGGCGCCGCCGGTCAGGGCGCTTAGCCGTTCGGAAAGCTCGACCACGGGTTGGTGCGTGAAGCCGGCCAGCATGACGTGTTCGAGGGTTTCGAGCTGGTCGCGCAAAGCCGCGTTGATGCGCGGGTTGGCGTGGCCGAACAGGTTGGTCCACCACGAGCTGATGCCGTCGAGGTAGCGCTTGCCGTCGAAGTCGTAAAGCCAGGCGCCTTCGCCGCGGGCGATGGGCACGAGCGGCAGGTGGCCGGGCCTGCCGGTCTGCGCGTGGTGCTGCATCTGCGTGCACGGATGCCAGACGGCGGCCTGGCTGCGCGCCAGCCAGTCGGCGTTCGACGGTGAGGGCATCAAGGTCAAAACCTTACCGCGGAGACGCGGAGACGCAGAGAGATACAACGAGAAAATCTTTGTGGGGTTTTCTCCGCGTCTCTGCGTCTCTGCGTTTCAATCAAGCATTTCATCGCACTCAGTGCAGCACCTGCGAGTCGGCCGCCGGCTGTTCCGGCATTTCGGCGTGCACCAGTTCGGCTTCGCGGTTGGGGAAGAGCGGGGCGCCGCAGTCGTCGCAGAATTCCATCGGGAAGTGGTGGTCGAGGAAAACCACATCCTTGACGCCGGCTTCGCGCAGCACGGCTTCGATTTCGCCGGCGGCGTCGGTGGCTTCGTCTTCGGCGCCGAGCAGCGGCCAGACGATGCCGTGATAGACCTCGTCACCGGTCGTCGGGCCGAGGCCGACGCGGTATTCCTCCATGCGGCGGTCGTAGCACGGGCCGACGACGGCGCGGATGTCAGCCGGCATGAGCGCGAGCATGCTCTGCAGGAAGGCGACCGAGGCCTTGAGCGAATACGGCCGCGACAGGCGGTCGGCGTTGCGGCAGGAGGCATGGTAGGAATCCGGCAGCAGCGGTTGCCAGGCGCAGCCGGTGAGCAGCGGCTCGATATTCGGGCTGCCCTGCTTGATCCATTCCTTGAGCGCGGTTTCCTTGTTGCCGTCCTTTTCGTTCCAGCGGAACAGCGGCTTGCCGCGCGGCACGACGACGGTGCCGACGATGTAGCGGACGTCGGAGAGGAAACGGTTGGTTTCGGCCATGTCGGCGGTGTCGATACCCAGATGTTTGCCGGCCAGCGCCGCTTCGCCGAGCAGTTTGGTCAGTTGCCAGGTGTCGCAGAAGCTGCGCGGCAACTGGTCCGGGCTGAACAGGAAATCGGCCAGCGCGACGCGGGCGTCGCCGCCAAAGACATGGGCGCCGAGATGCACATGCAGCGCCTGCAGCGTGCTCTTGGGCAGCGGACTGGCGGGGATCGAGAATCGTGACCAGGCGAGGACGGGCGCCGCGAAGAGCTGGATGTCGTATTCCTGACCCTGAGCTTCGACCCGGTTTGTTTCGGCCCGCGATTCGACCATGTCGGCCAGTTCGTCGTGAGCGCGCGGGTTGGCCTCGAACAGGCGGTCGAGCGCGGTGTTGATGTCGTCCTCGGCGCCATTTTTGAGCAGGCTGTCGACGACTTCGGCCAGTTGCGCTTCCCAGTAGGCGTCTTCCAGCTTGCCACCGGATTCGGAAAGGCCGCTGGCCAGACGTTGCAGTTCGGCCGCGTCGCGGGAAAGTCGGTCGCGCGAGCCAAAGCGGGTACGTTTCATCGGGTGTCCAGAAAATTCAAAGATGTAATTTTACCAGCCGGTAAAATGAGGCACAGCACAAACCTTCGAGTCAGCCCATGCTTATCTTCCTGTCACCCGCCAAATCGCTTGATTACAAGACCCCGCCGCACGTCGCCACGCACACCCAGCCGGCCTATCTGAAGCAGTCGGAAGCCTTGATCAAGAAGCTGCGCAAGCTGTCGCCGGCCGATATTTCCAATTTGATGGACCTCTCCGACCCGCTGGCGCTGCTCAATTTCACTCGCTACGCCGACTGGTCGCTGCCCTTCACGCCGGAAAATGCCAAGCAGGCCGTGCTCGCCTTCGACGGCGATGTTTACGACGGGCTGGCGGCAAAAACGCTGGGTGCCGACGATCTCGACTTCGCCCAGCAACGTGTGCGCATCCTGTCCGGCCTCTACGGCATCCTCAAGCCGCTCGACCTCATGCAGCCTTACCGCCTGGAAATGGGGACCAAGTTTGCCAACAAGGCCGGCAAGGATCTTTACGCCTACTGGGGCGAGCGCCTGCTCAAGGCGATCAATGCGGAACTGGCCGACATGCCGCGGCCGGTCGCGGTCAACCTCGCTTCCGAGGAATATTTCAAGGCCGCCGTTGGCCGCAAGATCAATGGAACGGTCATCCAGCCGGTGTTCGAGGACTGGAAGAACGGCCAATACAAGATCATCAGTTTCTATGCCAAGCGGGCGCGCGGCCTGATGACGCGCTACGCCGTGGTGAACCGGCTGAGCGAGCCGGAAGGGCTCAAGGATTTTGCCGAAGACGGCTACGCTTTCGCGCCCGAAGCATCCGACGACAAGAGCTGGGTGTTCCGCCGGCGCCAATGACATGAGCTATCGGGCCAGCGTCGGTTCGCAAGGCTATCGCTTCGCCGATCTCCGCGAGGTGCTGGCCAAGGCCAGCCCGGCCCGTTCCGGCGACGCGCTGGCCGGCATTGCCGCCCAGAGTGCGGCCGAGCGGATGGCGGCGCGGCTGGTGCTGGCCGATCTGCCCTTGCGCTCCTTTCTCGACACAGCGCTGATCCCCTACGAAATCGACGAAGTCACCCGCCTGATCGTCGATAGCCACGACTCCGCCGCCTTCGCGCCGGTCGCCGCGCTGACGGTCGGTGAATTCCGCGAATGGCTGCTCGACAATTCAACCGTAGAGGTCGAACTGGCGGCGTTGGCGCCGGGTATCACGCCGGAAATGGCGGCGGCCGTCAGCAAGCTGATGCGCAACCAGGACCTCATCGCGGTGGCCCGCAAGTGCCGGGTCGTCACCGCCTTCCGCGACACCATCGGCCTGCCCGGCCGGCTGGCCGTGCGCTTGCAACCGAATCATCCGACCGACGACGCCGGTGGTATCGCCGCTTCGATGCTCGACGGCCTGATGTACGGCGTTGGCGACGCGGTGATCGGCATCAACCCGGCGTCGGACAGCCTGCCGGCGCTGGCCAGCTTGTGGCGCATGCTCGACGAACTGATCGGGCGCTTCGAAATTCCCACCCAATCCTGCGTGCTGACTCATGTCAGCAGCCAGATCCGCGCCATCGAGGCGGGACTGCCGGTCGATCTGGTCTTTCAGTCCATCGCCGGCACCGAGGCAGCCAACGCCGGCTTCGGCATCAACCTGGCCCTGCTCCACGAAGCGCGAGAGGCGGCGCTGTCGCTGAAGCGCGGCACGGTCGGCGACAACGTCATGTATTTCGAAACGGGGCAGGGCAGCGCCCTGTCGGCCAACGCCCACCACGGCGTCGACCAGCAGACCTGCGAGGCGCGGGCCTATGCCGTGGCCCGTCATTTCAAGCCCTTGCTGGTCAATACCGTGGTCGGTTTCATCGGCCCTGAATACCTCTACGACGGCAAGCAGATCATCCGTGCCGGGCTCGAAGATCACTTCTGCGGCAAGCTCCTCGGCCTGCCGATGGGTTGCGACATCTGCTACACCAACCACGCCGAGGCCGATCAGGACGACATCGACAACCTGCTCGTGCTGCTCGGCACGGCCGGCGTCAATTTCATCATGGGCGTGCCGGGGGCCGACGACATCATGCTCAATTACCAGAGCACCTCCTTCCACGACCAGCTATTCGTCCGTCAGGCGCTCGGTTTGCAGCGGGCGCCGGAATTCGAAGCCTGGCTGGCGAGCATGGGTTTGACCGATGGTGCCGGGCGCCTGCTGCTGGCCAGCCCCGATCATCGACTGCTGGCCGACTTGCGGCGGTGCCTGTCATGAGCCGTCCGGACCCCTGGCAAGCGCTGGCGACGCTGACCGCCGCCCGCATCGCCCTGGGGCGTGCCGGCAACAGCCTGCCGACGGCCGCCGTCCTCAATTTCGATGTCGCCCACGCGCTGGCCCGCGACGCCGTGCATCAGGCGCTTGATGTCGACGGGCTGGCTACCCGCTGGCGCGAGATAGGCGGGGCTGAACCCTTCGTCGTCCATAGCCAGGCCATCGACCGCCACACATACTTGCAGCGCCCGGACCTCGGCCGCTGTCTGGACGAGGCCAGCGCCGCGACGCTTCTCGCCCGGCGTCTTCCCGAGGCGCCCGATGTGGCCATCGTGATTGCCGACGGCCTGTCGGCGACCGCCGTGCATGAGAACGCCTTGCCGCTGCTGCATGCCCTGTTGCCCCTGCTCGACGGCTTGCGTATCGCACCGCCGGTCATTGCCCGCCAGGGCCGGGTGGCACTCGGCGACGAGGTTGGCGCCGTGCTCGGGGCGCGGCTGGTGCTCGTCATCCTGGGCGAGCGACCGGGCCTCTCGTCGCCCGACAGCCTCGGGGCTTACCTGACTTTTGCGCCGAAGATCGGCCGGCTCGACGCTGAACGCAATTGCCTTTCCAACATCCGCCCGGCCGGGCTGACGCCGGCCGCCGCCTCGGTCAAGCTGGCCTGGCTGATCCGTGCCGCCCTGGCCCGTCAATTGACTGGCATCGGTTTGAAGGATGACAGCGAAATACACACGCTGCCGGGGAATCCGGGCGGTGTTTGAAGGACAAACAAAAGTTCGCCCGTCATTTTGATTTTGGCTATTTTTTCCGGTTGACCGTAGGATTCAGCGCTCCCGCCAAATCTGTCAGGTGTCCAACATGGTTCGCATCGGTTTCTTCATGGTCGCCGTCAGTCTTCTTGGTGGCTGCGCGACGCGCCAGGCGACGCATGCGCTCGATCTCGAACCCGGCCACCAATCGCCACCCAGCGTTACCATCAACATTCCCGGCCTCGGCCCGTGCACGGACAATCCGGATCGGCGCCTGCGCTTTGATGCGAGCCAGCCGATCAACGTGCTGGTCCATGGCTGTTTCGGCTCGTCGGGCCAGTTTCGTGGTCTGGCTCAGGTGTTGGCCTTCCACGGTCAGCAATCGGCCTGTTTTACCTACGATGACCGGGCCAAACTGGCGCACAGTGCGGCTGCACTGAGGACCGCAATCGAGCAACTCGTCGAGCAATCGCATGTGCCGCAGGTGACGGTGATCGGCCACAGCCAGGGCGCGCTGATCGCCCGCGGCTCGCTGACCGAATCGACCCGCACGCCGCACGTCGATTTGCGCCTGGTGACCGTCTCGGGGCCATTCTCGGGAATAGAGGCCGCCCGCACCTGTGGCAAATCCTGGTTGTACCCGCTGACGCTCGGGCTACTGCCCTTGAGTTGCTACGTGGCGACCGGCCCGAAGTGGGCCGACATCACCTACTCGTCGCGGTTTATTCGCGAGCCGGGCGCATTGACCGATCAAGTCGCCAGCTATCTGAAAATCGATACCGATGAGCGCGATACCTGTCGCTATGAGGAGAACGGCCGTTGCATCGAGGATGACGACATTTTCTCGCTGGCCGAACAGCGCAATTCAATGGTTGAAGACGATCACCGGCTGACGCGCGTCGAAGTGCAGGCCGGGCATGTCGAGATCGTTGGGGACAAGCGCGTTGCGCCAATGAAATTGATCGCCGTCCTGCAGGAACATGGGGTAGTTCGTCCGACCGAACCCGGGCACACCTCGGCATTCCGCCAGTTGCTCTCGCAGATATATGAAATTGACGGGAAGTAGCGAGGCCGATTCGCCGCGCATCCCTTTTCAATTTTGGCCATTATTTCCGGTTGACCGTGGGATTGTGGGGCGGCGCCCACCAGAGACTAAATTTGCCTCACGTTGTCAGCAATGCCGATGCGGCTGCCGGCTTGACGATCTGAAATCCCAGCGTCGTCCGTCCGCGCAGCCTGAGCAGCGCCTTGTCCTTGCTGACCAGCAGGTCGGCGCCGCAGCGGGCGGCCAGCTCAAGGAACTTCTGGTCGTCCCTATCCTTGCAGCGCGGCAGCTTCGGCGCTTCGCCTTCGGGGAAAACCTCGACCAGCCGGGTGTAGCGGGCGTAACGCTCGGCCATCATGTCCGGGGTCAATTTTAGTTGCGGGTAGGTCAGCACGCGTTGCAGCTCATCAAGCGTGCGGGCGTCGACGACGCATTGAATCCGCCCAGCCTCCAGCGCCGCCATGATCGGCACGGCATCGGTATTGCCCCAGTGGAAGAGGTCGAGGACGACATTGGTATCGAGAACTAAGCGCAGCATGGGGCGGGATTATATGCGCCAGGACACGGTTCCGGCCGGCGGTCGGGGGCAGAATCCAGTCGTTGGTCGTCCCATTGTTGAGCGCGAAATACTTGCCGGTCATAAACCTTTGTTACCATGTCGTCCCCGCTGTTGGCTGATGCCGGCAAGCGGCCGGAAAACCTCTACCCCAGGACATCACCATGGCGCATCCCCTTGCCGGCCAGCCGGCCCCGAAATCCAGCCTGACCGACATTCCCGCCCTGCTGGCGGCCTACCGGAATCTGCCGGACGCCAGCGATCCCGCCCAGCGCGTTGCCTTCGGCACCAGCGGCCATCGCGGCACGGCGCTCAATGGCAGTTTCAACGAGGCGCACATTCTTGCCATCGCCCAGGCCGTCGCCGAATACCGCGCCCAGGCCGGCATCAACGGCCCGCTCTTCCTCGGCAAGGACACCCACGCGCTATCCGGCCCGGCCCAGCAGACTGCCCTCGAAGTTCTCGCTGCCAACGGCGTGCTGACGCATCTCCAGGCCGATGACGGCTACACGCCGACGCCGGTCATTTCGCGCGCCATTCTCGTCCATAACGCCGGCAATCCGGCCGACCGCGCCGACGGCATCGTCATCACGCCCTCGCACAATCCGCCGCAGGATGGCGGCATCAAGTACAACCCGCCGCACGGCGGCCCGGCCGATACCGACGTCACGGGGTGGATCGAGCAGCGCGCCAACACCCTGCTGGCCGACGGCAATCGCGGCGTCAATCGCCTTTCTTACGCGCAGGCCCTGGCCGCGCCGACGACCAAAGCGGTCGACCTGATGACGCCCTACATCGCCGAACTCGGCGAAGCCATCGACATGGAGGCGATCCGCAAGGCCAAACTGCGCATCGGCATCGATCCGCTGGGCGGCGCGGCAGTGGCCTACTGGCAGCCGATTGCCGAGCTTTACGGCCTCGACATCGAGGTGGTCAATCCGGCGGTCGATCCCGGCTTCGGCTTCATGACCCTCGATCACGACGGCAAGATCCGCATGGATTGTTCCAGCCCCTACGCCATGGCCAGCCTGGTCGCCCTCAAGGACCGCTTCGACATCGCCTGGGGCAACGACGCCGACGTCGACCGCCACGGCATCGTCACGCCCTCGCTCGGCCTGGTCAATCCCAACCATTACCTCGCCGTCGCTATCCAGTACCTGCTCTCCCATCGTCCGCAATGGTCGGCGGCCTCGGCTGTCGGCAAGACCCTGGTGTCGAGCGGCCTGATCGACCGCGTCGTCGCCGGCCTGGGGCGTACGCTCTACGAGGTGCCGGTCGGCTTCAAGTGGTTCTCGGCCGGCCTGCTCGACGGCAGCATCTGCTTCGGCGGCGAGGAAAGCGCCGGGGCCAGTTTCCTCAAGCGCGACGGCGCGGTGTGGACGACCGACAAGGACGGCATCATCCTCGGCCTGCTCGCCGCCGAAATCACTGCCGTCACCGGCCAGGACCCGGGCCGCCATTACCAGGAACTCGCCGCGCGTTACGGCACGCCGTACTACACCCGCATCGACGCCCCGGCCAGCCGCGAACAGAA
Organism: Azonexus sp.; assembly: GCA_030691385.1. Taxonomy (GTDB): domain Bacteria; phylum Pseudomonadota; class Gammaproteobacteria; order Burkholderiales; family Rhodocyclaceae; genus Azonexus. The sequence goes on along the minus strand of JAUYEI010000087.1, from coordinate 3,500 downwards.
AGCTGCCTTCAAGCGACTGACCGGCGACAAGGTCAGCGCCTCAACCCTGGCCGGCGAAGCCATCACCGCCCGCCTGACCACAGCCCCCGGCAACGGCGCAGCCATCGGCGGCCTCAAGGTAAGCACCGCCAACGGCTGGTTCGCCGCCCGTCCATCGGGCACCGAAGACATCTACAAGCTCTACGCCGAAAGCTTCAAGAGCGCCGAACACCTCGCCGAATTAGTCAGCGAGGCGCAGGCCATCGTCACGGCAGCTCTGGCGGAGTAGGGGGTCGGACGGACTGCTTCGTACCCTTTGCTGAAGCAGCGACTCAAAGCCGCTACGACGGTAATGCAACGGGAGCCGACATACATTTCGCAAGATTGGGGAACAGACTCAAAGGAATCGAGACGATAATCCCAATTCAAGCATGCCTGCAGTAGAGCGGGCAGGGAGAGAAAAAATGGCATTGGGCGACTATTTCAAAGGCCCGGAACACAAGGCCAATGCGGCTAGGCTGGAAGCCGAATTGCAGGCGCACCGACAGCAATCCCAGGCTGACATCCAAGCGCTGCAGGCCAAGTACGACGATTTGGAAACCAAGGCCCGGGAGTTGGGATTGCTGGATATGCTGGCGGTTCAAAAGCAGATTCAGGCCGAAGAATCCCGACTGGCTGGTATTCAGGCCCAAGTCGCTACGACACAGAGTGATCTGGAAGCAGCACGAGCCCAGCTTCGGGCGGTTCAGCAACAGATTTTGGGAGCAGAGGACACCGTTTTGCTGGAATCATTTGCACTCTACGAGCCCAAGTATCAATTCACAAACAGCATCGACTACAAGGCACGACTCGATGAGATTCGCGAGGACCAGAAGCAAACGGCCAGAAGGTTGAGTGCAGAGGTGGATGCATGGGACAACCATGCCGTCGAGCTCACCAAGGCGCAGTGGAAGAAATTGCGCAAGGACGTATTGAAGCTGGCATTGAGGTCATTCAACAGCGAGAGCGAGTATTGCGTTGACAACGTCAAATTCAGCAACTTAGAGAAAATGGAGGAGCGCATTCGACGGTCATTCGAGACCTGCAACAAGCTGTTGAATGCCGTCGATGCTTTTTGGAAAGACATCGTCTTGGAGCGCAAGCTGCAGGAATTGTATCTGGCACACGAATACCAGGTGAAACGCCAGGAGGAAAAAGAAGCCGCCCGGCAGGCGCGGGACGACCAACGCGAGCAAGAAAAGCTCGAAAGGGAGATCCGGGAGGCGCGCGCCAAGATTGAAAAGGAGCGCAGGCATTTCGCCAGCGCTCTCCAGAAGCTGCAATTGCGCCTTGGTGCTTCTAACGACCAGCAAGAGCGTGACGACCTGCAGACCAGGATCGACGAACTTTCTAGCCAGAACAGCAAGCTCGATGAAGAGGAAAGGCTGCTCGATTACCGCGAACAGAACGCCCGGGCGGGCTATGTCTACGTGATATCCAACATCGGCGCGTTTGGGGAGGACGTCTACAAGATAGGCATGACCCGAAGGCTTGAGCCTATGGACCGAGTGGATGAGTTGGGGGATGCCTCGGTACCCTTCCGGTTCGATGTACACGCACTGATATTTTCTGACAACGCCCCGGCACTGGAGGCCAAGCTGCACTCCCATTTCGCGGCTGGCAGACTCAACAAGGTCAATGGACGCAAGGAGTTTTTCCGCGCCGACCTAAATGAGATAGAGGCCGTGATTCGGACCAACTATGACGCGGTGGTGGAAGTGGTCCATGCGGCCCCAGCGGAACAGTACCGCGAGAGCCTTCGGTTGGCCATACCGCTGGAGTCTATTCTGGCCTCGGAGCGGATTGCGTTGGGCGAAAGCTCAAAACGTATTGTTCCGAGTGCATAAGGCTGACTCTCAGCCCGCCGAGAGTCGGGTGATAATTGCAGTGCTAACCAGCACTGCCGGGCATGAATGTCTCAGATCAGCCTATTGCTAACGCAGCCTAGAAAATTCGACCGGCCGCTCTTGGCCGATGTCTGCCAATTCAAATCGTTCCCAGCTTCCCTGATCTTCGCGTTTTCCTGGCCTCGCCAACTCGTCAGCGTTGGCGGCTTATAATGCGCCCCTTCCTTTCCCGACCCGGATTTCGCCGCATGTCCCGCATTCTTCTCGCCCCCATGGAAGGGCTCGCCGACGATTTGTTGCGCGGCGTGCTGACGGCCATTGGTGGCTACGACTGGGGTATCTGCGAGTTTGTCCGGGTCTCGGCCAATGTGCTGCCGGCCAAGACCTACGAGCGGATTTGTCCGGAACTGATGAATGGGAGCAAGACGGCGGCCGGGACGCCGATGCGCGTCCAGTTGCTCGGCTCCGATCCGTTTTTGATGGCCGCGAATGCGGCGCGGCTGGTGACGCTCAAACCGGCCGGCATCGACCTCAATTTCGGCTGTCCGGCGCCGACGGTGAATCGCCATCGCGGTGGGGCTGCCTTGCTCGGCGAACCCAAGCTACTGAACGAGATCGCCAGCGCCGTGCGCGCCGTGGTGCCGGCGCACATTCCGTTTACGGCCAAGATGCGCCTTGGCATCGACAATACCAGCCGGGCCGTCGACAACGCCCAGGCGCTGGTCGCCGCCGGCATCGACGAACTGATTGTGCATGGCCGGACCAAGGCCGATGGCTATCGCCCGCCGGCCCGCTGGGAATGGATCGACCGGGTGCGCGCCAGCATCGACATCCCGCTGATCGCCAATGGCGAGGTGTGGAGCGTCGAGGATTTTCGCAATTGCCAGGCGGCGACCGGTTGCGCCGACATCATGATCGGCCGCGGCGCCGTCGCCGACCCGTTGCTGGCCCGGCGCGTGCGCGGCGAGCAATTTGACGAGGCATGCGGCGGCTGGGATGAAATCCGGCCGGCCGTTGCCGACTACTGGCTGGGCGTGCGCAAGAAAGTGGTGGCGGTGCATGCCGGTGGCCGGCTCAAGCAATGGCTGGCCATGCTGCGCCGGAATTACCCGGAGGCCGGCGAACTCTACGACCGCCTGCGGCCGATCAAAGGCGCGGCTGAAATCGATGCAGCGCTGGTCGCCGAGGGGTTATTGACGCCGGAACGGCTGGCGGCGTGATGGACGGTAACTCCCGCTTCATTTCCAGCGCCCAGGACGGACCGCACCGCGATCTCGAAGCGCTCGTCCGCCGCCACATGGCGCACCCGTTCCGGAAGCCGGTTGCCGATTACAACCGCGAGGCTTTTGCGCTGGCCATGGCGGCGCGCGCGGCGTGGAATCCGCAGGCGCCGCTCATCCTCGACGCCGGCTGCGGCGTCGGCTGGAGCACGCAGCGTATCGCCGAGACCTTTCCCGATCATTTCGTTTTTGGCGTCGATCAGTCGGTCGACCGCATCAGTCGCGGCAAACCCTTGCCCATGTCGGCCAATGCCCGGCTGATCCGCGCCGATCTGGTCGATTTCTGGCGTCTGCTGGCTGACAACGGCGTTCGTCTGGCCCGCCATTACAACCTCTATCCGAACCCGTGGCCGAA
>JAUYEI010000085.1 GCA_030691385.1 Azonexus sp. | reverse complement strand
AGCGCAGCTAAAAGGCGACCCCCGGGTCGGCGCCGGGTTCATTGCGCTACTCGGCAGGCCGGGCGGCTTTCCGAGTAGCGCAGGGAACCGGCGCAGCCGGCACCGACCCAGGGTCGCCTTCTTTTTGCTTACTTTTTCTTGGCGAAGCAAGAAAAAGTGAGACGCCCCGCAAGGGCGGAACCCCAAGCCAATTAAGCGCATAAACAGTCAGGACCGACCCCATGGCCACCATCACCTTCTACGAAAAACCCGGCTGCAAGGGCAATCTTCGCCAGAAGACCCTGCTCGCCGCCGCCGGCCACACCGTCCAGGCCAAGAGCCTGAAAACCGAAGCCTGGACGGCTGACCGCCTGCTCGCCTTTCTCGGCAAGCTGCCGATCGCCGAATGGTTCAACCCGGCCGCGCCATCCGTCAAATCCGGCGAAATCGTCCCGGAAAACCTCGGCTTCGAAGCCGCCCTGCACCTGCTGCTCGAAAACCCGCTGCTCATCCGCCGCCCGCTCATGGAAATCGGCGAGGAACGCCTGGCCGGTTTCGACATTGCTGCGGTCGACGCGTGGATTGGCCTGAAAAACGTCGAGCTGCCGGAAGGCAACATCGAAGCCTGCGTGCACGGCCCGGAAGGCCACGGCAGTTGTGGCAGCCACGCGCACGATCATGAGGAAGAGGAAAGCAGCCATGGTCGCTGCGGCACTCACTGACAACGCCGTAGAAATTGCCCCGGGCGTCCACTGGGTGGGCGCCCTCGACCCGCATTTGCGGAGTTTCGACATCATCCTCAAAACCGCCAACGGCACGAGCTACAACGCGTATGTCGTGCGCGGCGAGAACGGCGTGGCGATCATCGACACGGTGAAGGAAAACTTCGCCGACGATTTCTTCCGTCGACTCGAATCGGTCGCCCGTTACGACGAAATCACCACCATCGTCCTCAACCACCTCGAGCCGGACCACAGCGGCGCCCTGCCCGAGTTGCTCAAGCGCGCGCCGCAGGCTAGGGTCTATCTGTCGAGCCGCGCCCAGATGATGTTGAAAGCGCTGCTCAAGCCGAGCGGCGAGAAGCCGCCCGAATACATCCCGGTCACCACCGACGACGAAGTCGATCTCGGCGGCCGCACCCTGCGCTTCCTGCACACGCCTTACCTGCACTGGCCGGATACGCAATGCACCTATCTCGTCGAGGACGGCCTGCTGTTCACCGGCGACATCTTCGGCTGCCATTTCTGCGACAACCGGCTGTTCAACGACCAGGTCGGCGATTTCCGCTTCTCGTTCGAGTACTACTACGCGCACATCATGCGACCGTTCCGCCAGTACGTGCTCGATGCCATCGCGCTGATCGAACCGCTCGAGATCAACCTGATCGCCCCGGCCCATGGCCCCATCCTGCGCCACGCGCCGCGCGACTATGTGCATCGCTACCGCGAACTGGCCACGCCACGGCTGTTCAACGAAGCGCGCAGCGAAAAGACGCTGGTCGTCTTCTACATCTCGGCCTACGGCAACACCCGGCGCATGGCCGAAGCGCTTGCCGCCGGCGCCGAATCGATTGGCGGCGTGCGCGTCTCGCTGTACGACCTCGAAGGCGGCGAATCGGGCATCTTCACCGACCTCATCGAGGAAGCCGACGGCCTGGCTTTCGGCAGCCCGACCATCAATGCCGACGCCGTCAAGCCGATCTGGGACGTCCTCTCGTCGCTGACCACGGTCAACGTCAAGGGCAAGCTGGGCGCCGCTTTCGGCTCGTATGGCTGGAGCGGCGAGGCGGTACGGCTGATCGAGGACCGCCTGCGCGGCCTCAAGCTGCGCGTTCCCGTCGAAGGACTGCGTATCAAGCTGGTGCCGGATGCCAGCGAACTCGAAGCCTGCCGTGATCTCGGCGAACAACTGGCTCGCCACCTGACCGGGCGGGTTGAACACCGCGATATCAGCATGGCGGCGCTGGCATGAAACGACATTTTGAACCGCAGAGACGCCGAGGCGCGAAGAAAACAACGCAAGGCTTTTCTCTGCAGCTCCGCGTCTCTGCGGTAAACGCTTTTTAAGGGAGAAAACAATGCCAAAAGCCAAAGTCACCTTCCAGGATATCGGCGTCTCGGTCACCGTACCGGCCGGCACCCGGCTCATCGAAGTTTCCGAGAAAGTCGGCGCCGGCATCACCTACGGCTGCCGCGAAGGCGAATGCTGCACCTGCCTGACCAAGATCGTTTCCGGCGGCGAATTCCTCGCCCCGCCGAGCATCCTCGAAGACCAGGTGCTCAAGGACAACATGGCCCCGCGCGGCCATCGGCTGGCTTGCCAGGCGCAGATCATCGGCGGCGAGATCGTCGTCAAACCTGCGTAATTGCGCATGACAGCCATGACTTCGTCGACCTCGCCTCGCCGTGCAATAGCACTGTCGTCGGCTCGTCTTCTCGTCCTGACTGCCCTGCGCAATTCCGCCACAGCAGAACAAGATTAAAAGCATCGTTAAAAAAATCGACCCAACCCCAACAGAGAAATTCAAATCAACCCGCTCTTCTGGAGAACTTAAAAAATGGCCCTCATCACTTTCACCAGCCCGCTGCACAAGGACAAGACGGTTTATGCCGTTGCCGGCAGCCACACCCAGACCATCCTCGCGCTGGCCAAGGAACACCACATCCCGATCGACTTCGGTTGCCAGGAAGGCAACTGCGGCACCTGTCTGGTCAAGGTTTCGTCGGTTGACGGCAAGCGTGCCCCGATGGGCGGCCCGCTCAACGTCCGCGAAGTCGCCGCGCTAACCGAACTCGGCCACATCACCAAGGCCCAGATCGAGCAGATGTACGTCGACGACATCCCGCCGACCCAGTGGCGCCTGGCCTGCCAGATGATTGTCCGCGACGAGGACATCCTGGTCGAATACCCCAGCAAATAAGCCCGCGTCAGTGAGCGTGACATGAACGGTCCGGATCGGCTTCCTTACCGCACCACCCTGTTCGCCGAGTTGCTGGCCATGCCGGCGGCGACAGCGAAGGCTGCGGCCGATCCGAATCGTTCGCTGCTGGCCAGCATCGTCGCCGGACAAGTGACCGATTCCGGTTGCCTGCCAGCCGATCTCGGTCTGGGCAAGGCCGTTCATGCCGCGCTGCTTCATACCTACTTTCCCGGCCTTGATGTCAGCGGTCCGTCGCGCGCCGTTGAAGCCATCCCCGAATGGGAAGACCTGCAAAAGCTGCTGCTTGAGCATCGTGCCTGCGAATACCCGTCCGAACTGCTCATCGCCAACATCGTCGCCACCGCCTGCGCCGGCCGCGACCATCTGTGGCAGGATCTCGGCTTGGCCAATCGCGAAGAACTTTCCCGGCTGATGTGGGTTAACTTTCCGGCGCTCGCCCGCGATAATACCGGCGACATGAAGTGGAAGAAATTCATCTATCGCCAGGTCTGTTCGCGCGAAGGCATCTACGTCTGCCCCGCTCCCTCATGCGGGGTTTGTAAGGATTACGCCAAATGTTTTGGACCGGAGAACTGATCGCCAGGACCGCGCCGGTGCGCCGGCGCACCGGGCCGGCCTACGCGCCCCACGTCGACCGCGGCATGGCGGCCTATCTCGGGCTGGCCATCGGCGATGCGCTGGGCGCCACGGTCGAATTCCTGACCCCCAATGAAATCCGCCACCAGATCGGCCTGCACTGCGACATCACCGGCGGCGGCTGGCTGCGCCTGAAGGCCGGCAAGGTCACCGACGACACGACGATGTCGCTGGCGCTGGGCGAATCGATCATCGCCCGCGGCCGCGTCGACGCCCTGGCCGCGGCCGAAGCCTTCGATGCCTGGATGCGGGCCAAGCCGGTCGATATCGGCAATACCGTGCGCCGTAACCTGGTCGCCTTCCGCAAGACCGGCAAGCCGGAAGCCGATGCCTCCGAGCACGACGCCGGCAACGGCGCCGCCATGCGCGTCTTGCCCGTCGCCCTGGCCTGCTACGGTCAACCGGAAAATTCGGTCAAAATCGCAAACCGCGCCCAGGCCCATGTCACGCACCACAACACGCTGTCCGACGCCGCCTGCGAAACGCTGATCCTGATGGTTCAGGATTTCCTCGCCGGCCGCGACCCCGTCGACGTCGAGCGCGAACGGGCCGGCCAGCTAGTCAGCGAATTCCCGGTTTTCGCCTACGACAAGCGCCAGCGCGAAAACCCGAGCGGTTTCGTCGTCGATACCGTGCAGGCCGTCTTCCAGTCCTTCTTCGCCACCGAAACCTTCGAGGACTGCCTGATCGACGTCGTCAATCGCGGCGGCGATGCCGACACCACCGGCGCCATTGCCGGCATGCTGGCCGGTGCCCGCTACGGCCTGGAGAGCATCCCGAAACGCTGGCTCAAGGCGCTCGACGAAAAGATTTCAACGCAGTGCCCGGACCAGGCCCGCGCCCTGCTGGCCCTGTCCGGCCACCCATGAGCAGCATGCACCGAAGCTAAGCATGGGCTGAGCGTTGGCGCCGGTTTGGTGCCCGCCGCTCCCCGGAGCGGAGCGCGCCCGACCGGCGCTTTCCCCGGCAGACGCGGCACAGCCGCCATCCGCCTTCTTTCCGGCGCACGGCATATGTATTGCTTGATTTACCAATGGTCAAGGAAAGTTCACGACATGTCTGTATGCTCCACCGGCTTTCATGGCACACATAAAATTCATCAAGGGGGTAATCAATGAGTAGCGAACACAAGGCAATACTGAGCATTGAAGGTCTGGCACCGGTCGATTTCCCGATCATGTCCCCGACGCACGGCAACGATTGCGTCGACATCCGCACCCTGGGCGCCAGGACCGGCCTGTTCACCTATGACTCCGGCTTCCTGTCCACAGCCAGCTGCAAGTCGAAAATCACCTTCATCGATGGCGACGTCGGCCAGCTACTTTATCGCGGCTACCCCATCGAGCAACTCGCCGAGAACTGCAATTTTCTCGAAGTGGCCTACCTGCTGAAAAATGGCGAACTGCCCAATGCCGAGCAGAAAACCGAGTTCGAGAAGGCCGTCACCCATCACACGATGGTGCACGAGCAACTTGCCAAGTTCTTCTCCGGTTTCCGTCGCGACGCCCATCCGATGGCCGTCATGACCGGCGTCGTTGGCGCCCTGTCGGCCTTCTACCATGACGCGATGGATTTTGCCGATGCCGAGCATCGCAACACGAACTTCATCCATCTCGTCGCCAAGATGCCGACCATCGTCGCCATGGCCTACAAGTACAGCACGGGCATGCCTTTCATGCAGCCCGACTACGAACTCGGCTACACCGCCAACTTCATGCGCATGATGTTCGGCAATCCGTGCGAAAAATACGTGCCGAATCCGGTGCTGGTCCGCGCGCTCGACACCATTTTCACGCTGCACGCCGACCACGAACAGAACGCCTCGACCTCGACCGTCCGTCTGGCCGGCTCCTCCGGCGCCAATCCGTTCGCCTGCATCGCCGCCGGCATCGCCTGTCTGTGGGGCCCGGCGCACGGTGGCGCCAACGAAGCCTGCCTGCAGATGCTCGAAGAAATCGGCGACGTCTCACGCGTTCCTGAATTCATCGCCCGCGCCAAGGACAAGAACGATTCGTTCAAGCTCATGGGCTTCGGTCACCGGGTTTACAAGAATTTCGACCCGCGCGCCAAGCTCATGCGCCAGGTGTGCAACGAAGTGCTGACCGAACTGGGCCTCGAAAACGACCGTCTGTTCAAGCTGGCCATGGAACTGGAACGGATTGCCCTGGAAGATCCGTACTTCGTCGAGAAAAAGCTCTACCCGAACGTCGACTTCTACTCAGGCATCGTCCAGAAAGCCATCGGCATCCCGACCGAAATGTTCACCTGCATCTTCGCCCTGGCCCGCACGGTCGGCTGGATGACGCAGTGGGAAGAAATGATCACCGATCCGGAATACAAGATCGGTCGTCCGCGCCAGCTCTACATCGGCGCCGCCAAGCGCGACGTCACGCCGCTCGCCCAGCGCGGCTGATCAGCCAGCCAGCAAGGCCGGCCGGGGAAATCCTTCCCGGCCGGCTTTTTTTCGTCTACGGGCGGCATTCCCACGGTCAACCGGAAATTTTGCCCAAAATTGAAATCTTCGCCCCCGAGTCGGCGCATGGAGCAGGACGGGATTTTGCTCGGTTCAGGGCTTGAAATTTCCGGCCAATATTGCTTGTATTCAATCTGAAAATATTTCCAATATTTCATATTTACGACCCATTAACTGTGTAAATTAGAATTGTGTCCATCGTGTTTAAGTATCAGTTGCTCCCTCTTTCCGTGCCGCCCATCCGTAATTATTGACCCATCATACTCATGCACAGTCTTCCCAAGTCTGTTCTGGAATCAATCGACATCGCGCGGATACCGTCTCCGCCCGAGATTCTGTTGCGACTGGTACGGACCGTTGAAGATGAGCAGGCAACGATGGGCGAACTGGCCAGCATCGTCGAACAAGACCCCGGTCTGGCCAGCCGCATACTGAGCGTCGCCAACTCGCCCGCACTGCGCCGGGGCAACGAACTCAAGAGTCTGGAAACCTGCCTCGTCGCGCTCGGGACGCGCCTCGTTCGCTCGCTGGCGACCTGCCTTTCCATCCAGCGGCTTTTTGACCGCAACCCCAACCTCGACAAATTCGATGTCGCCGACTATTGGAGCCATTCACTGCTGGTCGGTGAAATTGCCCGCGGCGTCGCCGAGCTGGCCGACTATCCGCATCCCGACGAAGCCTACCTGTCGGGTCTGTTGCACGACATCGGCGAACTGATCCTGCTTTCGGCAATCGGCGAGCCGTATCAGCGTTTCCTCGTCAATTCGACGGAAACCCCGAGGCTCCAGACCGAGGAATCCCAACTGTTCGGCACGACGCATGCCGACGTCGGCGGCTGGCTGATCGACCACTGGGGACTGGATTCCGTGCTGGCCGACGGCGTGGCTTTCCATCATGCGTCGGCGGCCCAGATCGTCACCGCCACCGCCCTGCCGCAAATCATCTGGATTGCCCAGACGCTGAGCACCACGGCGGAGAGCACGCCGGAACTGGCCATTGTCGTCAATCGCAGCACCCCCCGGCTTGAAATGGCGGCGCTGCTGGCGGTTCGCGAACGCGCGATCCTGCGCGCCCGCCAGATTGCCGAAGCCCTGGGCATCGCCATTGCCGACGATTTTCCCAAACGGCGCACGACCGCGCCGGCCCCGTCACCGCGCCTGTCCGATCCGGCCAATGCGGCCGAGGAGGAAATTGCCGCCATGGTCGGTGGCATGGCGATGCTGCAGCCTTTGCAACAGGATTTGTTCCAGCTTGGCAACGACACCGAAGTCCTGCTCGCCTTGCGGGAATCCGCCCGCATCCTGTTTGATCTCCCGAAAGTCGCCATCCTGCTCGCCAACGAAAAAGGCGACGCGCTGTCCGGCGAAAAAGTCGGCGCCCAGGCGGAACTTTTCCGGCAACTGTCCATCCCACTGATCTCTTCCCGCTCGCTGGCCGCAGCAGCCGTCATTGGACGCCAGGTTCGAACCACATTTGATCAGACTGAACCTCTCGCCTTGCTCGACCTGCAACTCGCCCGCGCCCTGTCTGCCGACGGTCTGCTCTGCATCCCCATGCTGGCGCGCAATCGCGTGATGGGCGTGATGGTCGGCGGTCTGTCGGAAAAGCAGTACGGCCGCCTGCAGCGGCGGATTCCCTGGCTGACCAATTTCGGCAAGATCGCGGCGATCAGTCTCGATGCCGTGATGGAGGCGAACCAGCACCGGCAGCAAGTCGAAGCCGAACTGACCCAGCAATTCACCCGTCAGGCCCGCCAGATCGTCCATGAAGCCGGCAACCCGCTGGGCATCATCAAGAGCTATCTGAGCATTCTCGAACGCAAGCTGCCGGAGGATGGCGTTCGCCAGGAGCTGGCCGTGCTGACCGAGGAAATCGATCGCGTCGCCAACATCGTCGGCCACATGACGCAATCCCTCAAAAGCACTGGGGATAGCCGCAGCATCGATCTCGTCAGCGTCCTCAACGACTTCCTCGTGCTCTACGCCGACACCCTGTTCAACGCCAAGGGGATACGCCTTGAAACGGCGCTGCCTCAGCTTGAACTGCTCGTCCCGGTCAACCGCGACAACCTCAAGCAGATCGTCCTCAATCTCTGGAAGAACGCCTCGGAAGCCCTCACCGAAGGAAAGCTCATCAAGATATCGGTCAGCGACAACATCATCCATGACGGCGCCAGCTATGTGCAGTTGCGGGTCGACGACAATGGCCCGGGCATGTCCGAAGAAACCATACAGGCGATCTACCGGCCGAAGCCGATCTCCGACACGACGCAACGCGGCATCGGCCTGTCCGTTGTCGGCAGCCTGGCCAAAAGGGAAGGGATACTCATCACCTGCCGCAGCCAGATCGGCGCCGGCACCAGCATTGCCCTGCTCATTCCCAAGCACCGAACAGCCACACCGGGTACCCGTGCATGAACGCCATCACCGCACTGTACGATCTGGTCAGGGTTCCCGGCATTCAGTCGCAGCAGAACATTCTGATCGTCGACGACGAGCCGCGCTTTCGGCTCGCCTACAAGGAATTGCTGGCCGGCGAGCGGCGCTCGATAGACGAAGCCGGCACCGGGCAGGAAGCCATTGCCCGGCTCAAGGAAGGCAGGACGGATCTGGTCATCCTTGATTTGCGGCTGCCGGACATCTCGGGTCTCGAGATCATGGAGTGGATGACCGCACACCGGATCGACACATCGGTCATCGTGTTCAGTGCCGACAAGTCGATCAACTCGGCGATTCACGCGCTGCGCCACCGGGCCTTCGAGTTCCTGCGCAAGGATTGCGATCCGAACGACATGATCATGGCCGTTAACCGTGCCCTGGCCAATCGACTCCGCGACCAGGAACTCGCCGTCGTCTCGGCCCAGCTCCAGCATTCCGAGCAACTGCACCGTTTTCTCGTCGAGCAGTCGCCCGACCTGATCTTTACGCTCGACCGTCAGGGCTGCTTTACCTTCATCAACGGGCGCGTCAGCAGCCTGCTCGGCTATTCCCCGGAAGAACTGGTCGGGCAAAAGTACACCAAGGTCGTCGATCCGCGCGACCACGAGCATGTCCAATATGCCTTCAACGAAAGGCGAGTCGGCGAACGCGCCACGAGCAATCTTGAAGTACGCTTCAAACGCAAGCCCGCCATGCCGCACGCCAGGGGTGGTCCGGTCATGACGGCCATCCTGAGCTCGCAGGGCGTCTATGAAAACACGCCGAGCGTGTCGTCAGAGGCCTTCCTTGGCACCTCAGGCGTGGCGCGCGACATTTCGGAACGCAAGAAAGCCGAAGAAACGATCACCTTCCAGGCATTTCATGACCTGCTGACCAGGCTGCCCAATCGCATACTCTTCGTCGATCGCCTCGAGATGGCCATTGCGCAAGCATCACGGCGCAAAGAGAAACTCGCCGTGATGTTCCTCGACATCGACCGCTTCAAGCTGGTCAACGACAGCTATGGTCACCAGATCGGTGATCAGCTTCTCCGGAAATTTGCCGGGCGCGTGCGCAGTTGTTTGCGCACGGGTGACACCCTGGCCCGGCAGGGTGGTGACGAATTTACGGCCTTGCTGCCGAACATCAGCAATACCGAAGACGTCCATGTCGTTGCCGAGAAAATTCTCGCCGAACTGCGCAAACCCTTCGTGCTTGGCGAATCCCAGTTTTTGGCGACGACCAGCATCGGCATTGCCGTCTACCCGGACAACAGTACCAGTGCCGAGGATCTGATTCGCTGCGCCGACATGGCGATGTACAAAGTGAAGGATCAGGGGAAAAACGGCTCCCTGGCTTTCCAGCCGGAGATGCACACGGCTCACCTCGATCGCCTGTCACTCGAAAATGATCTGCGCAAGGCGGTCAAGGATGGCAATCAGTTCGAACTGCACTTCCAGCCACAGATCGATGCGGCGCTTGGCAAGATTGTCGGGGTTGAGGCCCTGATTCGCTGGCACCATCCGAGCGCCGGCATGATCAGCCCGGATCTCTTCATTCCCATCGCCGAAGAGACGGGACTGATCATCACCATCAGCGACTGGGTACTGCGCGAAGCCTGCGCCCAGTTGGCACACCTCAAGGAGCAGGGATTCGGCGACCTCAGACTGGGCGTCAATCTTTCGGCCCGGGAATTCGATCGCATCGACCTCCTCGAGCGAATTCGCCTCCCGCTCGACGAATTCCGTATTGCGCCTGAATCGCTCGAGATCGAAATTACTGAAAGCCTGCTCATGAAGGACGCCGAAAACATCGTTGCCCGCGTCAAACATCTGCGCAGCACCGGCGTTCATATTTCGATCGACGATTTCGGCACCCGCTATTCGTCGCTCAATTACCTGCGCCGCTTCTCGGTCAGCCGGATCAAGATCGACCAGTCATTCGTGCGCGACCTGAGAACCTCTCACGACTCGTTCGCCATCATTCAGGCCATTGTCGGGATTGCCAGAAACTTCGATCTGCACGTCATCGTCGAAGGCGTCGAAACCGAGCAACAGGTTGCCATCCTCCGCCAACTGGGCTGCAACGAAATGCAGGGCTATTTCTTCAGCCGCCCCCTGCCCTCCGGGCAGCTCATGGAATTTTTGCAGGATTCGCAGCACCAGCAGTCTTTTCAGGCAGCGCCACGGTCAACCGGAAATTTTGCCCAAATTTGAAATGAGCGCTCGCCTCAAAGCTGACTGAGCAACTCCGCTTTCTTGGCCGTGAATTCCTGCTCGGTCAGGATGCCCTTTTTGAACAGATCGGCCAGACGCTCGATCTTGGCAAAGACATCGCCTTCCTGGGCGGACGGCGCCTGATAGGCCGGGGCTTCGTTGAATTGCTGGGCCGGCGGCGCCATGAAATTCTGCTGCGGCTGTTGTTGCAGGTAGCCGTTGATGCTGATCACCGGCAGGCTGTTTACGGAAATCGTCCCATACTGGCTGCTGAAAGTCATCGAGTCGTTACCGCCCTGCTGCTGCGAAACGCCGCCGATCTGGTTGTCCAGCGTGTCGTAGACCGTGACCTGCCCGCCGATATCGACGACCAGACGGCGCGAACCGGGGAAAACGGCATAGCGGACATTATTCTGCCCGCCCGTAGACGACGGCGAGCCGAGATCGCCCGGCCACCACTGCCCGGCCGCCGCAGCCGAGACGAACAGGTTGCCACCGGAAGCATTGCCCGACGACTGGAATTGCGACTGGGCCGGCTGAAAATAGCCCGGCTGGTTCATCAACTGGTTGGAAATCTCGACGCACAGGCCGTCAACCTTGGATTTCAGCCCGTAGTTGAACATGTCGCCAACCATGGTCATGCCGCCCATCATCCATTGGCCGGAACCGCCGAGCTCGGGATGGCTGAACTGCGCCATCGTGCCGTTACCGTTCATCACCGCGCAGAGCATGGTGATCGCGGCGTCGGTGCTGATCCCGTAGCGCTGCGCCAAACCCTGAATGAACTGCTGCCCCTGCGCTGATAACTGTTGCATGACCGACTCCTGGCTCAAACACCTAGATTTTGAAATTCCGGCGACCAGTTTACAGGGGTTTTCTTTCAGTCAATCGAATGACGCGCTACTCCCTCCCCTTCAAGGGGAGGGTTGGGGTGGGGATGGGTTAAGCGCAAGCAGGCTCAACACCCATCCCCCTCCCAACCTCCCCCTTGTCCATAGGATACCGGCCCTGCGGGCCATAAAGGGGGAGGAGATGATGCCTCCCCGCCCAGCCCCTCAAGCCGCCTTACGCAACAGCTTCAAACATTCCAGCGAAGCCGCCAGATCGAGCGCCGTCGAGTCGTCGAAATTCTTCAAACCCGGGTTGGCGCCTTTTTCCAGCAGCAGCTTGACGAGGTCGGGCTTGCTGTTCGACGAGACGTACATCAGGGCGCTGGCGCCGTTGCCGTTTTGCTGGTCGATATTGACGCCGGCGGCGATCAGGCGCTCGATGAGTTCGTGGCTGCCGTTGTAGCAGGCCAGCCACAGGGCGTTGCAGCCGTCGGCGTTGAGGGCGTTGAGGTCGACGCCCAGCGCCAGCAGTTCGTCGACGATGTCGAGCCGGCCGAGCTTGGCGGCGCGCATGAGCGGCGTGAATCGGCCATCGGCTTGCGGGGCGTTGATGTTGTCGGGCTGAAAGCCGTGTTCGGCGAGAAAGCTGGCGAGTTGGGGACTCATGGTTTTTCCTGTTGTCGTTGGGGGTAAGGCGGGTCGGTTTCGATACGGTCGTCGGTGACGGGCGTACCGACCGTGAAGTGATAGACGCTCTGGTAGCGTGGGCCGGAGAGGCCGACGAGCTGATGCACCGGGTCGTCGAAGAAGCAGCCAATGCCGGTGCCGCGCACTTCGGCGGCTTCGGCTTCGAGATAGAGCACCTGGCCGACCAGCCCGGCTTCGCGCAGCAGTTCGCGGTAGCCGTGGCCGGTGGCCGTCGCCGCTTCGAATTCGCCGAGCATGCCGAGCGAGAAGGCGCTGGTCGAAGCGATGTCCTGATGGCAGGACAGCGAGCGGGCAAGGCGCTGCATTTCCTGCAGGCCCATTTCGGCGAGCTGGATGAGGCCGAGGTGCGGCGGGCATTCGGGGTCGAAATCGGCGACTGGGCGGCGGGCGGCGAAGCGTTCGTCGGCGGGCAGCAGCGCGGCGGGCAATGCAGAGAGGGCGGCCGGCGTGCGCGGCAGCAGGTAGAGGCCGCTGGGCAGGCCATGGACGCGCAGGACGAAGAGCAGCAGGTGGATGCGCGGCGGCGTGGTTTGCGCCAGCCACGGGAGTTGCGGCCGGGGCAGCACGGCGTCGAGCATGCGGTAGAAGGCGGGTCTCAACAGCGCATAGTGCGGATCGAAACGCTGGCCGCTGCGGCGCTGGCGGATGATCTGGGCGGTGCCGGTCGTCGTCGGGTGCGGGACGAGTGGCGGGAGCGGCGGGAATTCGATGGCTTCCGGCGCGCTGACCGACTCGCGGCTGGCGGCGGCGACCTGATCGATGGCCGGCCAGCGGTAGCCGGGCGACGGGTCGATGCGGGTCGGTTTGCCTTGCCAGTCGGCGGTATCGAGCCAGGCGGCCAGCGTTTCGGCCGACGGCGGCGTGCTCAGGCCGGTCGCGCGGATGGCGAGCAGAATTTCGGGCTCTTCGGTTTCGGTGAAGGCGTAGCGCGAGGGCGGAAAATCGTCCGGCCGGTCGAGCCCGAGGCAATGCTTCAGCGCTTCGGCCGTGGCGCCGAGCGGCACGACTTCCCAGCCGAGCAGCGCGGCAGCGTAGGCCAGGGCGCCGACGGCGTGGCCGATGTCGAGCTGGCAGTAGCGGAAGGCGCGTTCGCCGTACTTCCACGCTTCGCGCCACATGACGCTGCTCAGGCCGATGGCCAGCCACGCCTCGCCGGCCACCGGCGCGATCAGCGCACGGCCTTCGAGGGCATGCTGTTCCGGGTCGTAGTGCTGCAGGCCGACGCCGACGCCGGGCAGGCCGGCGCTCAGCACCCAGGCTTCGACCGGGTGCAGGTTGCCGGACGACGGATTGCAGCGCAGCGCCCAGCGGCTCGGCCCCCAGGTCTTCCACGCCGACAGCCCGAAGGACAGTTCGAGTAACGCGCCCAGGCTGTTCAGGTCCGGCGCGATTTCATTTTTGGGCTTTTTTTCCAGTTGACCGTAGCAACGCTCGAAACGGTCGCCAGAAAGCGGCAATTCGAGCACCGGCGCCCCTGGATAGTGGCGGAAGGCCGCCGGCTGAGCATCCCAGTCCAGTTGGCCGGGGCCTTCGGCATAGGCTTCGAAACGATGCTTGGTGCGCGCGTGGTAGGCGCGTACGACTTCTTGTGAGGTATCCGACACGATGATGGGTTTTCCTTGGCGTTGGGTGGACTTCAGCTAGCCCCGTGCCCGCGTGAAATCAGGCAGTTAGGCCAGTTTCACCGGCTGGCACCATCTCTGCAAGGGAATTGGAACAATCACACAAAACACCCCAACCTCAAGCAAGAACGGAGAATCCCATGGAAGAAGCGAGAAAACCGCCGGTCACCCGTGAAGCCGCGCTGCGCATCGCGCTGGCGTCGCGGGCCATGCCCAACGCCAGCCTGCCGGCGCTGATCCAATTGTTGCAACGCCGGCTCGGCGAGGAGATCGACGAGGAAAAGCTGCGCCAGACGACGGTGACCATGCTCAAGACCGGCTTTGCCAGCGCCGACGGCGAAGAGGATGGCGAGGATATCGGCATCGGCCTTGAATCGATGAAACTGGCCGTGCGCATCCTGTGGGGCGAAACGCAGGGCGACGATTCGCTGCCCAAGATCGAGTCTTATGAAGACGGCGAAATGCCCGGCTCGGTGCGCATCGCCATCGCTTCCGACAAGGGCGACCTGCTCTCCGGCCACTTCGGCTCCTGCCTGCGTTTCCTGGTCTATCAGGTATCGCCGACCGAAATCCGCCTGGTCGATATCCGTGACACCATGGACGCCGAGTTCTCCGATGACAAGAACCTCTGGCGCGCCAAGCTGATCGGCGATTGTCACGTCTGCTACGTCGTCTCGATTGGCGGCCCGGCTGCCGCCAAGGTCATCCGCGCCGACATCTACCCGATCAAGATTCCCGATGGCGGGCCGGCGCTCGACATCCTCCAGCCCTTCCAGGTAGCCATGGTCGAATCGCCACCGCCCTGGCTGCTCAAGATTCTCGGCGTCTCAGCCGAGAAGCGGCTGAAGAACTACAGTGCGGCGGAAATCGACGAATGAGTCATTTAATGGCGGCTCAGGCCGCCACCCGCTCCATCTGCCGCGGCGCCAGCCCAACCTGGGTCAGGATGGTGCCTTCGTCACCGTTCCACCACAGCGCGACCCAGGCGGCGCCTTCAGCATCGATGCGCTCGATGGCGCAGATGGCGCCGACCATGTCGCGGAACATCTCCAGATCGTCCTCATCCAGCCCGGGATCGACGCTGACTTCGAGAACGCGGACCTTGTCGCCCATGCTGACGATCTGTCCCTTGCAATCAATGGTGGTGGCACTCATGGCGAACTCCGTTGGGGTTGGGTCTGCTGCCCTGTCGCAAAGTCGACGTCGGCAGCCTGCTTTCACCCATCTTCGCAACGGCCGTGCCAAGTCCGCGCCTTTCAACTTTCAAACCTCATCCAGGAAAAACCATGAATAAAATCGGAATGTTCTTCGGCACCGAAACCGGCACCACCCGCCTGATCGCCAAGAAAATGCAGAAACAACTCGGTGACGACGTCTGCGACAAGCCGGTCAACGTCAATCGCATCACCCCAGACGACATGCTCAAATACGACGCGCTGATCCTCGGCACGCCGAGCTACGGCATCGGCGAAATCCCCGGCAAGGGCGCCTCGTCCGGCTGCTTCGAGCCGAACTGGGAAGAATTCCTCGCCCTGCTCCCGGCCGACGTAGACTTCAGCGGCAAGCGCATCGCCTTCTTCGGCCTCGGCGCGCAGGAACGCTATGCCGACCGCTTCTGCAGTTCCCTGTTCGCGCTGGTCGAGAAGTTCAAGGGCTGGGGCGCCGAAATCGTCGGCGACTGGCCGACCGACGGCTACACCTACGACCACTCCGCCGCCGAAGTCGACGGCCGTTTCATCGGCCTGCTCATCGACCAGCGCACGCAAGGCATGTTCACCGATGAGCGGATCACTACATGGCTGGACCAGGTCAAACCGTTGCTTCTGGAAAAGCTGACGGCTGAAGCCTGAGTATGGAATCTCATCCGAGTTGACCATCGTTTCTCACGGACGATGGTCAAGGAATATCTGGCGACTGACCAGCTTGGCACAGAGACAATGAAACGGTCATCAGTCAGGCATCGGCCAGAAGCAGCCTTCCAGAAAACAGTCCTATAGCGGTCGTTCGGCGCAAGGCCCCATCGCTGTCACGCAAGAGTGCCACCCCCTGCACATTGATGGCATTGAGCGATTTGACGCCGTTGCCGGTTCAATCATCTGAGTTCAGTGGCCATCTGCAATGAAGCCTCTCCTTACTACAATCCGTAGTCGTTTGACACGTCGTGTTGTTATACTTATAGTGTTCGTTTTAGGCGCGCACTCAATATGAGCCAACTCCAACTCAAGATCGAAAGCTCAAACTCATCGGACTACTTTGACGCTTTCCGCAAGCTCTACTACCACCTTTATTCAAACAGCAATGCGAGCAGGGCCGAGAGAATAATCGGGGACTTGTCGAAGTTGCTACTCGTTTCCTTGTGCAAAGGCAAAGATTCCGCACATGGACAAAAAGTTGATGACTATTTGTCTGGCGCCGGGAGCGCGAACACCCTCCTGCTCCCAATCCTAAAGACAAATTACTCTGGTGTGTTTGGTCCCGATGACAAGTTCCACCTTGATGACACTTCCCTGCGATATGGGCTTTCAGCGATCGCCCATTTGGATCTACACGAGGCAAAATCGCACCTTTTAGGCGATGCGTTTCAAGCACTAATTGGACCAAATCTTCGAGGAGATAAAGGCCAGTTTTTTACACCGCGAAGCATTGTGAGGTGCATGATCGCAGTACTTTCGCCTAAGGCAGGCTCAAAAGTCGTTGATCCGGCTTGCGGCACAGCAGGATTTTTGACGGAAACAGCCTCGTATTGGGAATCCAAGTGCCGAAAGCAAGGCAAGCTCATCGGCATGGATAAAGACAGCGACTTATTCGTTTTTGCATCTGCTCTCGTCGAACTTGCCGCACCAAACAGCAGCATTCTTAACAAGAATTCGCTGGATATTAAGGCGCTCCGTGAGCTTGATGAATCAATCAGCCCGTTCAACGCTGACTACGTGTTAACTAACCCTCCATTCGGAGCAAAAATCCCCATCAAGGAAAAATATATACTCTCGCAATTTGACCTTGGCCATAACTGGGAGTTTTCCAAGTCCGATAACCGTTGGATAAAGACAGAACAGGTTTCGCCATCCCAAGACCCGCAGATTCTTTTTGTTGAACTCTGCGTCAAGCTGCTTAAACCGGACGGAATGCTTGGAATCGTTCTTCCAGAGGGTGTTTTTGGGAACTCAAGTGCCGGTTTTGTTATGGATTACTTGAGAGATAACGGAGAAATTATCGGCTTAATTGATTGTCCAAGAACATCGTTTCAGCCCGGAACTGACACCAAGACAAATATCCTCTTCTATAAAAAGACTCCCTGCCCAAACAACAGTTGCGTGAAAATCGCTGTTGCCCTCACTTGCGGACATGATCGTAGAGGCCGGATCAAGAAAAACGACGGCACACCATTCCCTGATGATTTCTCTGCAATTGCAGAGGACTGGTCAGCTAGAGGGCATGAGTATTGGTTCGAGTCAGAAATATCAAATAAGTATTACATGGTGCCGCGATATTACGACCGAAAAACTGACTTGTTGATGGAGCGGGACGCGGAGCGACTAAGCGCAACAGTCATGTCATTTCAAGAGATGATTGATCGCGGCTGGATTTCTGTCAGGAAAGGGCACGAAGTCGGCTCGGAAGCGTATGGAACGGGAGAAATACCGTTCGTTAGAACGTCTGATATTTCCAATTTTGAAGTGTCTATCGATCCAACAAAATCAGTCAGCGAAGAAGTCTTCAATGCCGTTAGAGACGAGCAGAACCTGAAACCGGGAACGATTCTGATGGTTGTGGATGGTCGCTATCGCATTGGCCGCTGCGCGATTCTTCATGAATTCAATTTCAAGTGCATCGCGCAGAGCCATCTTCGAATCATTACGGTAAACAAAGGCTCACCAATTAGCTCGTTTGAATTGCTCTATTTGCTCAGTTTGGCTAGCGTTCAACGTGATATTCGCAGCCTAGTGTTTATCCAATCCACACTTGGCTCGCTGGGAAGTCGAATCAAGGAAATAAAAATACCTGTACCACAAAAACAGGACACGGAGTTCTCTGCTATGGTTTCCTCGTTCACCGAAGCATTAACTGAGAGAGCCAAATTGCTTAGCATACTCTCACGCTTTGAAGAGGAAAGCGTGGAGCTTTAATGTCTTTCAGGGCTGTACTCTATCCAATATGCCAGAAATCCACTCGTAGAATTCTTCGAGGGTTTTATTGCCTTGAGCAATATTGCATTCACGGTGCGCGAACCCAACATTAGTTTGATTATGTTCGCGCGGATTGCTGTGTGCTGTCTCAATTTCTGCTTTGCCACGTTGCGCGTTTTCAAATAGGGAGAAACTCAGGGGTTCTTTGCAAACGATACAAGTAGTAGCGCTTGCCACCATTGGCGAAAAACGCGATTCGAGATATTTCTTTATAGTTGGCGGACATTCTGGAGCGTCAGGCATTTGATAAGCAAGCCAAGTTAGTTTTGCCGCCACCTCCATGCAGTCATCATACGTGGCGGCCTTTTCTCTTAGTTTCGCTACAACTCCGGGCTTCAGTGCAGCCATATTGAGCCCATACTGCAAAAGTACTTCGTCGCTTTGAAGCATCACCCATCGATCAATTCTGTTCGGGCCGGCATCTTCACTTTTCCAAGCCGCACCTGTCGTCTTGGTTGCATCCCGTTTGATTTTATTAGCAACCCTTGGGTGAGTTGTCGACAAATCCGAAAGGTAGGAGAACTCTCCACATTCGCCCTCATGCCCATCTTCCCGACAGCATTTCTTCTCAGCAATATCTTTATACTTCCCACGAACAGGAAGACTCTTCTTGCACAAGTCCATCGTCAATTTGCCCCATCAAGGCCAGCCATAAGCTGGCTTGGTTTGTACTTGAGGGCATGAGCAATAGAAACGATGTTCTGCAGGGATATATTTCTCTCCCCCCGCTCAACACTTCCGATGTACGTGCGATGAAGATCGCAAAGCGTAGCAAGCTGTTCTTGAGAAAAACCTAGCTCTTGACGCCTACGGCGAATCTCCGCACCGAGAAGTTTTAATGCATCCATAGTCAGCCCCACTTGAGAGGCTGCTAGGCTAGGCGTGTGATGATTATATATCTACAGACTATAAGTAGCACCCTGCGCCTCGTATCCCATAATGCATACTTCTCACTCATAGAGCAGAGACGAATCAGGAACGTCAGCTAACGCCAAAATCAATGGCGGCTTTGGGCGAGTTACCGTTCGACGTTGGCCGGTCAAATTGATCATTTCGTCTGGTAAACACCGATTCGATTCGGTGGTCAAAACACCCCAATTCCGCACCTGAAGCCCCCGTCCACAGCGAGCGCCATTCCCGCGCAAGCAGAAATCCAGTTTAGCCATGGACTCTCGCTTATGCGGGAGTGACACGCTTATTTGACAGGGGCACCAATGGCGCTCACCCGGAAGTCAGCGATGCCGACTTCCCCACCATCCTCGTAGCACTCGACAGCCCGCAGGCGCTCGCCTTCGCACATGGCGCTGACCGAGGCGCCGGTTTGCGGGGTATAGACGATGCCGTGCATCGAGCAGCGCAGGTAGCGCCCGCTGTGGTCGAAAACCTGCGGCTCCTCGCCGTCGAGCCGGCGCGGCATGTGCACACAGAGGTTGATGTAGGCGTAGACCTGGCCTTCGAAGCGCAGGAGCAGGCATTCCTCCTCCCGCCCTTCGAAAGTCATGGTCAGTTTGCGATGCTCGCCGTCGGCCAGTTCGGCACTCGGGCAGACGGCAAACCTGGGCGCGATGCGGTCTGCCATCACGCCTTCTTCAAACACCCCGCCAGGGCCGAATCCATCGTCGCCAGGTGACCGGCGAACCAGGTTGGCAGGTTGCGGACGTATTCACGCGCCGCGCCCAGCCGGCCGGCCGCCACCCCGCGGGCGAAGTGGGCCAGTTCACCGAGCACCCGCAGGTGCTCGCTGTTGTGCTCGCCGATGGCGGGAAAACGGCAAGACTTCATGAGCCTGCCTTCGTGCTCGAAATGCTGGCGGGTGTGTTCGTGCAGGCGCACGAACAGCGCCGGGAAGTCCTCGTCAGAGGCGACGAGCAAGGCATAGGCCAGCTCGACGAATTCGCGATGGGTGTCGTCCATGGCGGGGACACCCAGCGCATGACGGGACTCGTCCCAGGCCATCAGATGGCCCCGTGCGTCTCGCGCTTGGCGTTGTTGGTCGTCTTCAGGGCTTCGTCGACGGTGTTCTCGGCGAGCTTGAACTTGAAGCTCTTGAGCGCATCAAAAACGGTCACGACCTTGTCGGCAGCGCTCAGGCCCTTGAAATCGCCCTTGTCGAGCGCAACCAGATCGCTCAGCTCGGTCCACACCATGCCCTGGACGAGCGGAATGAAGGCGACGGTTGCGCCATTGGTGGTCGTCACGAAACCCTTGGGAATATTGACCGTGAAGAAGACGGCAATCGTTCCGGCATTGAATTCGGCGCCAAATTTTTCAACGACAAACGGGTATTGCTGCAGTTCGTCGAGCGAGCCGGCAACCAGCTTGAGGCCACCGGCATCACCGAGCAGGACGGCTTGCTTGAGGACTTCCGTCGGCGGCTTGCGGCGACCGTTGGCATCGGCCACTTCGCCTTCCTGCAGGATCAGTTCGCCGCGATAGGCGACGAGGCCGCCGGAGCTGGCGGCTTCCTTGAAATTGGCGTTGAAGAAAAGGGGTTCGTAACGGTCAAGCGACATGTTGCTTCCTTGGTGGATTGAATGAATTAGGCTGCCTCTCAGGCGGCAATCGCGGCACCGATCAGGTCGAAGACGTCGGCTTCGATGACTTCAAGCTTTTGCTTCTTGCAGAAGCGGCGTTCCTTGTCGGTCGGGTTGGCAATCAGTGCCCAGCCGGCCGGTTCGGCAGCGGCGTAGATGACATCGGACAACACCATGCGCTCGGTGTCGCGGTTCATGCGCAGGCCCATGAACAGGTATTGCTTGCCCTTGCGCAGTTCCTTGACTTCCGGCGGGATCGAGAAGCCGCCCATGAGTTCGGTGATGAAATCGACGTAATCGGCGTCGGAGGCGATGTAGTTGGCTTCCGGCTTCGGCGTGCCCATCGGCTTGTAGAGGATGGGCAGGGCGGCGTTGATGACTTCGGTCTTCTGGTAGGCGACGCCATCCCAGAAATACAGTTTGTAGCGGAAATCGGTGCCGCCGAGGCGGGCGATGCCGACGATCAGGTTGTGCGGGACATCGGCGTAGGAGTCCTGCAATTGCGTGTCGCGGTTGATGTCGATGACGTAGTGCGGGGCGATGCCCTTGAGCCAGTCATGCACGGCGCCGCGCGTCCAGGCGGTTTCGCCGTAGGTGCGGTTGAGGAACTTGGTGACGGCACTGCGGCCGCGCTTGAGTTCGACGTTCATCGCGGCACGCGGGAATTCGTACATGAGCTTCGGCGCCATCGGCTTGCCGTCGTTCATGGCGTAGATCAGCGAATCGCTGTCGGCCGGAATCGGCGCGCCGGTCGCCGCATTTTTCACATCAGCCAAAACGCCAGGGCCGAGGTAGGGAACAATGCTGCCATCCTTGAGGCCGGCCAGCAGTTTTTCGCGCAGTTCTGGGGTCATTTTTGTATGCTCTGAAAGGGGGTGTAGCCCTATTCAGCAAATTCCACGCCTGATGGCTGTTCGTGATCTGGCCAGCGTTTCCGGGCGCACTGCCATTCAATTGTCGTGTTTGTGACAGTGTTTTTCGGTGCACGACCTACACTGGCAAAGCAATCGCACGAACTGTCACTCCCTCCCCTTCAAGGGGGTGAAGGCGGGGTTTCGCAGAGCACTGCTCTGCGCCGCCTGAACGGGCTGGCTATGCAAAGCCAGCCCTCCGGCTGGGGTGGGGATGGGTTTAAAACAGCCGGGGCACATTAAGAGATACGAACTTTCACCCATCCCCCTGATGAAGCCACTAAGCAACCGACTAAGCCGCCAAACAACGGCGGCCAAGTCTCTGCTTATCCCGACCTCCCCCTTGCCCATAGGATACCGGCCCTGCGGGCCATAAAGGGGGAGGAGAAAAACGCTACGCCCCCACACGGCAGCCCATGCCTATTGAGTGATATGTTCTTCCTCCATCCGAATCCGTCTCCAGCCAAAACCATGCCTACCAACACTCAAAACCCATCCCGCGGCCCGCTGGCCGGCATCAAGGTCGTCGAATTCGCCGGCATCGGCCCCGGGCCGTTCTGCGGCATGCTGCTTGCCGACATGGGCGCCGAGGTCACGCTGCTCGAACGTGCCGGAGGCACCTTCGCCTCGCAACTGTTCGGCGGCGGGCGCAAGGCGGTGGCCAATCGCGGCAAGAAGTCGTTGTGCATTGACCTCAAGCATCCGGAAGCCAAGGCGCTCGTCTTCAAACTGATTGAAGGCGCCGACGTGCTGATCGAGGGCTTCCGTCCCGGCGTCATGGAACGCCTCGGCTTCGGCCCGGACGAATGTCTGGCCCGCAACCCGCGCCTGATCTACGGCCGCATGACCGGCTGGGGCCAGACCGGCCCGCTCGCCCCGCGCGCCGGCCACGACGCCAACTACGCGGCCATCGCCGGCGTGCTCGACACCGGACGGCGCCACGGCGGCGCACCGTGGGCGCCGCCGACGCTGGTCGGCGACATGGGCGGCGGTGGCCTGATGCTGGCCTGGGGCATCGCCTGCGCCCTGATCGAAACGCAACGATCCGGCAAGGGCCAGGTCATCGACGCCGCCATGAGCGAAGGCGCCGCCCTCCTCGCTCACGGCCTGTTCAACCTCGAAGCCCTGGGCGAATGGAAAGGCGAGTGCGCCATCGACTCGAGCGCCCCGTTCTACGATGTCTATCAGTGTGCCGACGGCGAGTGGATCAGCGTCTGCCCGCTGGAACCGCAGTTCTACAAGACCTTCATCGAACACCTCGGCCTCGTCGGCGACCCGGATTTCAGCGGCAAGCAATACGACACGACGACCTGGCCAATTATGAAGGAACGCCTCACCGCGATTTTCAAAGCCCAGCCGCGCGCGCACTGGACGGCCCTGTTCGACGACACCGACGACTGCGTCTGGCCCGTCCTCAGCATGACCGATGCCCCGGCCCACCCGCACAACGTCGCCCGCCATGCCTTCGCCGACGTCGCCGGCGTCCTGCAACCCACCCCCGCCCCACGCCTCTCGCGCACCCCCGGCGCCATCCAGAGCCCGCCCCCGCTACTCGGCGAACACTCGCGCGAACGCCTCGCGGCGCTGGGGCTGTCATCAGAAGAAATTGAACGGCTGGCGACGGCCGGCGACGGCCGGCGTGGTCAGTGATCCGGTGGTTTTGTGATTGCTACGGTCAACCGGAAAAAACGGCCAAAATTGAAATCGCTTGGTTTCGTTAGCGCGGCAGGTAATTGGTCGATAACCCGTTGATGATTTCTCCGAGCACTGCCTTGATCTGATCTTCAGAGCAACCCATCAGGACGGCATCTTCGAGGGCATTCATGGCCATCTCCTGAAACTCCTGGAGATTTTCATTCATGACCTTGAGCTTTCCTGATTAGCCACGAAGTTCAGCAGTCTCACCTGGTGAGACTGGCGGGGTGAAAAATGGGCGCATCTTGAGCCAAGGAGATGCGCGATGGGAATCAACAAGGTGCAGTTTCAGAAGGGTTTGTCGATGGTGCAGTTCATGGAGCGCTACGGGACAGAGGAGAAATGCCATGCTGCGGTGGTGGCGCAGCGCTGGCCCGACGGCTTCGTCTGCCCCGAGTGTGGCGAGACGCGCCATTGCACCTTTGAACGCAAGGGGCTGACGTACTGGCAGTGTTCGGCATGCCGGGAGCAGACGACAGTCATGTGCGGGACGATTTTCGAGGCCACCAAACTGCCGCTGACCACCTGGTTCCTGGCCATGCACCTGCTGACCCAGGCCAAGAACAACGTCTCGGCCCTCGAACTCAAGCGCCATCTGGGTGTGCGTTACAAGACCGCCTGGCTGCTCAAGCACAAGTTGATGCAGGTCATGAGCGAGCGAGAGGAATCGCGCCAGTTGGATGGGCGGGTCGAGATCGACGACGCCTACCTGGGCGGCGAACTGCCCGGCGGCAAGAGCGGGCGCGGTTCGCAGAACAAGGTGTCGTTCATCGCCGCGGTGCAGACGACGGAGGCGGGAAAACCGCTGCGGGTCTGCCTGAAGCAGCTGGCCTTTACCAAGGAAGCAATTGCCGAGTGGGCAAAGACGGCACTGAGCGCCTCGGCGCGCGTGGTATCGGATGGGCTGTGGTGCTTTCAGGCGGTCACCGCGGCGGGCGCAACGCACGAGCGCACCGTCACCGGGGGCGGCCCGGCCTGCGTCAAGCTGGAGCAGTTCCGCGCCGTCAATACCTTCCTCGGCAATCTGAAGACCGCCTACTCGGGTACCTACCATGCCTTCGACTTTGCCAAATACGCCCATCGCTATCTTGCCGAGGTCCAATATCGTTTCAATCGTCGCTTCGATTTGTCGTCCATCCTGAAGCGTCTGCTTGTCGCCGCAGTAGTCACGCCGCCACGTCCGGAGCGCTTTTTGCGGGCAGCTGAACATTGTGGCTAATCAGGTGAGCTTTTCATGGCAAGCGATCACCGACCCGTCAGGAGCTCGCCATGGATTTTCTGCCGTTCCATAATTCCCCAAAGTGCTTGAATCCACATCTTCTCCACACAACAAGTGATTTTGACTGCTTGAAAGCATGGGTTTTAGACAGCAGTGTGTCAATCAACTGACGGAGAACCAAGGTGCGAAGATCAGATTGTCGACAACGTGACATCGACGACGCCACCGATCACCAAAAACTCATCCTCGCCCTGCAGCACCCCGGGCAGCAGGCCGCACTGGAAGAATATCTTGGTCAGCGGAATATTGACTTCAAGTATGTAGTCGCCGAATTCGCAGGCGCGCTCGCGGCTGCAGGTAAATGAATTGAGATTGTTGAGCAGGACGACGTGCTGCCCGCCGGCGCCCTTCTTGAGCACTTCGTGGTCGGCCAGGCGATTGACGCCGCGATAGAGCGTGACATGCCGGGCGCCATGATGGCGTTGGGCCAGTTCGAACTGGCTGAAGGTGTACAGCAGGTCGAGTTGGGCCTCGAGCGCACTGGTGCCGTACAGGCCTTGCGAGCGCATTTCCTGGTAGCGCCGGTAGCCATCACCGGCCGGGTCGCGCAGCGGCTGGCCGTGGTAGCGCGGCATCAGGCCGAAGCGTGACTCGACCCAGCCTTTGAGCACGGCGCCTTCGCGGCTGTCCGAATCGAAGCTCCAGCCGCGAATCATCCTTATGTAATTAGCCTTGGCCCGGCTTTTCTTGTGGCCGCGCAGTTCTCCGCTAAGGCCCATTTCCTCCGGCCACTCGAGCTGAAAATGAATGGTCAGGTAATCGCGAAAGACCTCGGCCCGCGCTTCCGGCGTGGCTGCATTGAGGCGCCGGAAGAGATCGCTGTGCAGTTCGGCGACGCCGTCGATCAACAGGGGGCTGGGGTATTGTTGGTAGGTCAGGCCGCCGAGGACGACGGCCGGCAGATTGCAGCGATTGATCGGCAGACGGGCGTTGCGTGGCAGTGTCGCTTTGTGAGTTGCCACGGCCTGAAGGCCGGGGCTGCCTGGCAATGAGTCAGAAAGGAGACTGTCGTCTCCTGAGACCGGTTTTGTCTCGCTGGCGCTCGACGCTTTGTGAGTTGCTCCGGCCAAAAGGCCTTCGCTGCCCCGCAAAGAATCAGAAAGGAGACTGGCGTCTCCTGAGTGTGGTTTTGTCTCGCTGGCGCTCGACGCTTTGTCGTCACCCCTACAAATCGTAGGGATATTGTCGGATGTATCGGTCCCGACAATCACCGGCTCATTTTTTATTTTCATTTAATAATCAATCGATTACGGTCTGCCAGTCGACCTGGCACGCTACATGCAGAAGGTGTGGTGCGACTCTCAAAGATTCCTTCGCAAATCGACTGACAGACTAAGGAGATTACACCATGGCTAAACTGCGTCAATGCGCCATCTACGGCAAAGGCGGCATCGGCAAGTCCACCACCACACAGAATCTGGTGGCTGCACTCGCTGAATCCGGCAAGAAAGTAATGATTGTTGGCTGCGATCCGAAAGCCGACTCAACCCGCCTGATCCTGCACAGCAAGGCTCAGACCACCGTGATGCACCTGGCTGCTGAAGCCGGCTCGGTGGAAGATCTGGAACTGGAAGACGTCCTCTCCGTCGGTTTCGGCGGCATCAAGTGCGTTGAATCCGGTGGCCCGGAACCCGGCGTCGGCTGTGCCGGCCGCGGCGTTATCACCGCCATCAACTTCCTTGAAGAAGAAGGCGCTTACGACGAAGATCTCGACTTCGTGTTTTACGACGTGCTCGGCGACGTGGTCTGCGGTGGCTTCGCCATGCCGATTCGCGAAAACAAGGCTCAGGAAATTTACATCGTCTGCTCCGGCGAAATGATGGCCATGTACGCTGCCAACAACATCGCCAAGGGTATCGTGAAGTACGCGAACTCCGGTTCTGTCCGTCTGGCCGGCCTGATCTGCAACAGCCGCAACACCGACCGCGAAGACGAATTGATCATGGCCCTGGCTTCCCGCCTTGGCACCACCATGATCCACTTCGTGCCGCGTGACAACGCTGTTCAGCACGCTGAAATCCGCCGCATGACCATGGTTGAATACGATCCGAAGCACAAGCAGTCTGACGAATATCGCCAGCTCGCCAACAAGATCGTCAACAACACCAACTTCGTCATCCCGACTCCGATCGAGATGGAAGAGCTGGAAGACCTGCTGATGGAATTCGGCATCATGGAAGCGGAAGACGAGTCCATCGTCGGTCAGACCGCTGCCGAACTGGCTGCCTAAGCAAGACCCTGCAAGCTACGGCGGGGGCATCGCTCCCCGCCACTTTCAACCAGTACGTTGGCCACAGATTGGTGGCAACGTCAGGAGGAAAACATGACAACTCTGTCTCGCGAAGAAACCGACGCCCTCATTGCCGAGGTGCTTGAGGTTTATCCGGAAAAAGCCCAGAAGGATCGCGCCAAGCATCTCGCGACCAATGATCAAACCGTTGAACAATCGAAGAAGTGCATCACTTCCAACCGCAAGTCCCTGCCGGGCGTCATGACCATTCGTGGTTGTGCCTACGCTGGCTCCAAGGGCGTGGTCTGGGGTCCGATCAAGGACATGATCCACATCTCGCACGGCCCTGTCGGCTGCGGTCAGTACTCCCGCGCCGGTCGCCGTAACTACTATGTCGGCACCACCGGCATCGACACCTTCGGCACGATGAACTTCACCTCCGATTTCCAGGAGAAGGACATCGTCTTCGGTGGCGACAAGAAGCTCGCCAAGCTGATCGAAGAAGTCGAACAACTGTTCCCGCTACACAAGGGTATCTCGGTCCAGTCCGAATGCCCGATCGGCCTGATCGGTGACGACATCGAGTCCGTCTCCAAGAAGGCTGCCGCTGCCATCGACAAGCCGGTTGTCCCGGTTCGTTGCGAAGGCTTCCGCGGTGTTTCGCAGTCCCTCGGCCACCACATCGCCAATGACGCGATCCGTGACTGGGTTCTCGACAAGCGCGACGGCGCTGCTTTCGAATCGACCCCCTACGACGTCGCCATCATCGGTGACTACAACATCGGCGGCGATGCCTGGGCAACCCGTATTCTTCTCGAAGAGATGGGCCTGCGCGTCGTGGCTCAGTGGTCCGGCGACGGCACCATTGCCGAAATGATGAACACGCCGAAGGTCAAGCTGAACCTGCTGCACTGCTACCGTTCGATGAACTACATCTCCCGTCACATGGAAGAGAAGTACGGCATTCCTTACCTGGAATACAACTTCTTCGGCCCGACGAAGATCATCGAATCGCTGCGCAAGATCGCTGCTTTCTTCGACGATTCCGTCAAGGAAAAGACCGAAGCTGTCATCGCCCGCTACAAGCCGATGATGGACGAGATCATCGCCAAGTACAAACCGCGTCTGCAGGGCAAGAAGGTCATGCTCTACGTCGGCGGCCTGCGTCCGCGTCACGTTATCGGCGCCTACGAAGACCTCGGCATGGAAGTCATCGGCACCGGCTACGAATTCGGCCACAACGACGACTACGACCGTACGATCAAAGAAATGGGTGATGCCACCCTGCTCTACGACGACGTCACCGGTTTCGAGCTGGAAGAGTTCGTCAAGCGCCTGAAGCCCGACATGGTCGGCTCCGGCATCAAGGAAAAGTACATCTTCCAGAAGATGGGCATTCCTCTGCGCCAGATGCACTCCTGGGACTACTCGGGTCCGTACCACGGTTACGACGGTTTCGCGATCTTCGCCCGTGACATGGACATCGCCCTGTCCAACCCGACCTTCAAGAACCTGACGCCCCCGTGGAAGAAGGTTGCTGCTGAAGAAGTCAAGAAGGCTGCCTAAGTTTCAGGAATTGGGAAAAAGTAGCGGCGGTGGGTGATTGCGGACTTCGTGTCCTTCACCCACCCCACTACCGGAAACCCTGATCATCAACCTTTCGCCTGGCACCGCAGATGAGCGGACCGGGCAAGGAGATAGCAATGCAAACCGCAGACAACATCAAGCCCTGTTACCCGCTGTTCCGCGACGACGACTACAAGAAGAACCTCGCTGAAAAGCGCGAACTCTTCGAAGAAGGCCATGGCCCGGAAAAGGTCTGGGAAACCTTCGTCTGGTCGACGACCAAGGAATACCAGGACCTCAACTTCAAGCGCGAAGCCCTGACCGTTGATCCGGCCAAAGCCTGCCAGCCGCTCGGCGCCGTCCTCTGCGCCTCCGGCTTCCACAAGACCCTGCCTTACGTGCATGGTTCGCAAGGCTGCGTCGCCTACTTCCGCACCTACTTCAACCGTCACTTCAAGGAACCGTGTTCCTGCGTGTCCGACTCGATGACCGAAGATGCAGCCGTGTTCGGTGGTCAGAAGAACATGATCGACGGTCTGGAAAATGCCAAGGCCATCTACAAGCCGGACATGATCGCAGTTTCCACCACCTGTATGGCGGAAGTTATTGGTGACGACTTGAATGCCTTCATCAACAACACCAAGAAGGCCGGCAACATTCCCCAGGAATACCCGGTTCCTTACGCCCATACCCCGTCCTTCGTCGGTTCGCACACGACCGGCTGGGACAACATGGAAGAAGGCATCCTCCGCTACTTCACGCTGAATTTCATGGACGGCAAGAAGGTCGGTTCGAACGGCAAGATCAACATCGTTCCGGGCTTCGAGACCTACCTTGGCAACTACCGTGTCATCAAGCGCATGCTGACCGAAATGGGCGTCGATTACACGATGCTCTCCGATCCTTCCGAAGTCTTCGACACCCCGGCTGACGGCGAATTCCGCATGTACTCGGGCGGCACGACGATGGACGAAGTCAAGGATGCACCGAACGGCATCACCACCGTCCTGCTGCAACCGGCCCAGCTAGAAAAGACCAAGAAGTTCGTCGAGAACACCTGGAACCACGACATTCCGAAGCTCAACATCCCGATGGGTGTCGAGTGGACCGACGAGTTCCTGATGAAGATCTCCGAAGTCACCGGCAAGCCGATCCCGGCCTCCCTGGAACTGGAACGTGGCCGCTGCATGGACCTGGTTTCCGACAGCCACGCCTGGTTGCACGGCAAGAAGTTCGCCATCTACGGTGACCCGGACTTCGTCATGGGCGTCGTCAAGATGCTGCTCGAAGTGGGTGCCGAGCCGACCCACATCCTGGCTCACAACGGCAACAAGCGTTGGGCCAAGAGCATGGAAAAGCTCCTCGCCTCCAGCCCGTTCGGCGTCAATGGCAAGGTCTATGCCGGCAACGACCTGTGGCACATGCGCAGCCTGTGCTTCACGGACAAGCCGGACTTCCTGATCGGCAACTCCTACGGCAAGTACATCCAGCGCGACACCCGCCACCT
>JAUYEI010000079.1 GCA_030691385.1 Azonexus sp. | reverse complement strand
TGGTCATCAGCGCGTAGGCGTGAATGGCGCAGCCACAAGCGCGAGCCGACTCTTCCAGCCAATGGAGATAGCAGTAGTAATCTTCATCGGTGAAAAAACACGGCTCGCGGTTGATGCCGCGCTGAACGATGTGCAGCGGGTGATCGGCGAGAAGGACGCGGGGGCGGCGGGGCATGGTTATTGGCTCAGTTCAGAAAACCAAATGTCTCTGACCCCTTTGGATTGGCCGATGTGGCCGACCGCGAAGCGGATCTGGTGGGTTTGATGGTCAAGGCGGCGCAACTGGAAACGCCCGCTGACTGGCTGATTCGCGCCAAACACAACCGCTGTTTGCCGGAAGGCGGCAAATTGTGGGCGGCAGTTTTTGCGGGCACAGCCTTGGGCGAGATTGAATTCACGCTGGGTGCCCGGCAAGGCCAAGCAGAACGGCTGGTTCAGCAGCAAGTTTGGGCTCAGCGGGTGGAAATCTCGGATGGACGCGGAGGCCGGTTGGTGGTGACCTGTGTCATTGCCAAAGAAAGCAAGCCGCCGGCGGGCTGCAAGGCCGTCGAATGGCGCTTGCTGACGAATCGAAGGGTGACGCATTTTGACGAAGCGGCGGAGTTGATCGACTGGTACCGTTGTCGCTGGGAAATCGAAACGATGTTTCACGTCCTCAAGAACGGCTGTCGTGTTGAGGCTTTGCAACTGGGCAGCGTTGCCAAGCTGGAACTGGCAATTGCCTTGTATTTGGTGGTTTCCTGGCGGCTGGCTCGCCTCGTCAAGTCGGGTCGGGTTCATCCTGAACTTGAGGCTTCGGCATTTTTTACCGAGGCTGAATGGAAAGGTGTGTTCATTCTGGCGAAGAAGCCGATTCCGAAGAAAGGGCCATCGGTACGTGACGTGGTCCGCCGAATCGCCATGCTCGGTGGCTTCCTTGGGCGCAGAGGCGATGGTGAGCCGGGCGTCAAAACGCTCTGGCTTGGCATGCAGCGATTGCGTGACTTCGTCGAAGGCATGGCGCATATGCAGAGTATTTATAATGCTAAATGAGTTGTGTGTAAGGGCATGGCTATAACCCCACTACCGAAAAGCCTCACCAATGAGTTATCTGATAAAGGTAGAAAAAAGAAAAGAACAATGGTTGCTACACCAAGAAAAATTATGGCGGCCGGGCCGGTTTTATTGGCATTTATAAACACGCTTTCTGATATTTTTGCTGGACTAATCAAAAAGAGTGATGCAGTCTGAACTGGGATGAGTAAAACCAAAACCATAGCGTACGCTTGGCCAAGCGATGAAGAAAATGGAGGTGCCTTATTCAAAGAACTAAACCACAGCGTTTTTTGATAAAGATCTGCAAACAACTTATTTGTACTTTCCGAAAAAAACAAGATGGCCATAATAAATTGAAAAACCAATACCCATCCTAATGGATATAGTGAGTTTATAATTAAATTTATTTTCAATATATATGGGAACAGACCACGTTTCTCTTTCACGCCACCGCCCTCCATTCTTCATTCGCGCATTCACCGCGCAGGGCGATTGCACTTATTCGTCATCGACAGTGATCCAGCATACCCGAGTTCGACAGTTAAACGCGTAAGTGATTGTTTTATATGAACGGAATCAAAAGGGGACAGACCACGTTTTCGTTTCTGCCAATTCTGCATGTAGCCAGCCAGGATCAAGATCAGCCCCGTTCGGCCATGTAAGCGCTCCTAGCTCAAGCCTGACCTGTGCAAAGAAGTCCGCTTCAGCCAGTGGCCCGTAAACACCCGGGTTGCTACTGTTCTGAATAGATGAGCAATCAACAATCCCGTTGTGGCCATCACAAAAAGTCAATGCCAGCCGGAAATTGGGCAATACCGACGCGGCTTTAATCCGCCATGGCGCTGCCGGAATTACTCCAGTGGCTGGATTTTCTTGGGTTGTTGTTTGGCTTGGCATAGATTCCAGTCCTCCATGAGTTCGGTGCGGTGCTCTATGGCCCATTCTATCGTGAGCGCCAGGGCGCGCTTGGGCAGATGGCCGACGATAACTTCCAGCGTGCGAATGTCGATTTGCACCTCATGTTCCGCATAAAGTGCATGGAAGTGAGGCGGTGCGTGCTCCCGCCAGAACATTTGGATGACGATGCCGAAGAACTCACTGATGGTTGGCATGCGAAGCCTCGAATGCGTGGCGCCAAATGGCAAGGTTAATTTGGATCGGGCCGCCGCTCAGCGCCGCCCACCGAGAATCGACCCCAGTACCCCCCGCAAAATCTGCTTGCCGATTTCCCGGCCGACTGTCCCGGCAACGCCGCGCGCTGCGCTTTTCGCAGCGCTTTCGAGGACGCCTTCGCGGCGCCCGCCGCGCGGGCCGGTGGTGCCGCCGAGCATGTCACCGATGCTGCCGAAAATGCCGCCGGATTCCTGCGGCGCCGGTTCGGGCTGGCGGGCTTGCGGAGTGGGTTGGCGACGCACGGGTTCCTGGTTGGCACTGTTGCCCCAGTCGCTGTCATTGAGCTTGCCGTTGCCGGCCGGCGGGGGGATGGCGC
Organism: Azonexus sp.; assembly: GCA_030691385.1. Lineage (GTDB taxonomy): Bacteria > Pseudomonadota > Gammaproteobacteria > Burkholderiales > Rhodocyclaceae > Azonexus. Next base: position 22,179 of record JAUYEI010000079.1, on the reverse strand, counting down.
CGGGGGCAGCCTGGGTGGCGGCGGGTTTGCCGCGCAAGATTTCGTAGGCCGATTCGCGGTCGATCGTGGTGCCGTAGGTGGCGAGCAGCGGGCTGGATTTGATGAAGGCCTGACGTTCGTCGGCGGTCAGCGGGCCGAGGCGGGAGGCGGGCGGGAAGATGAAGCCGCGTTCGACGATGGTGGGGCGACCTTTTTCGTCGAGGAAGGAAACCAGCGCTTCGCCGACGCCGAGCTCGGTGATCGCCGTGGCGGCATCGAATTTCGGGTTGGCGCGCATGGTTTCGGCTGCTGCCTGGACGGCTTTCTGGTCGCGCGGCGTGAAGGCGCGCAGGGCGTGCTGGACGCGGTTGCCGAGCTGGCCGAGGATTTTTTCCGGGACGTCGAGCGGGTTCTGCGTGACGAAATAGACGCCGACGCCCTTCGAGCGGATCAGGCGGACGACCTGCTCGACCTTGTCGGTCAGCGCCTGGGGCGCGTCGCTGAACAGCAGGTGGGCTTCGTCGAAGAAGAAGGCGAGCTTGGGCTTGTCGAGGTCGCCGGCTTCGGGCAGTTGCTCGAAGAGTTCGGAGAGCATCCAGAGCAGGAAGGTCGAGTAGAGGGCCGGGGCCTGGACGAGCTTTTCGGCGGCCAGCACGTTGATGACGCCGCGGCCGTTTTCGTCGACTTTCATGAGGTCGTTGATATCGAGCATCGGCTCGCCGAAGAACTGGTCGCCGCCTTGTTGTTCGAGCGTCAGCAGGCCGCGCTGGATGGCGCCGATGGAGGCCGAGGCGACGTTGCCGTATTCGGTGGTGAAATTCTTGGCGTTGTCGCCGACGTGCTGGACCATGGCGCGCAGGTCCTTGAGGTCGAGCAGGAGCAGGCCCTGGTCGTCGGCGATCTTGAAGACCAGTTGCAGGACGCCGCCCTGCGTATCGTTGAGGTTGAGCAGGCGGGTGAGGAGCAGCGGGCCCATGTCGGAAATGGTGGCGCGGATCGGAATGCCGTTTTCGCCGAAAACGTCCCAGAAGGCGACCGGGTTGGCGTAGGGGGCGAAGCCTTCGAGACCGAGTTCGGCAATGCGTTTGAGCAGCTTTTCCGAGGGATTGCCTGCCGCGCCCATGCCCGAGAGGTCGCCCTTCACATCGGCCATGAAGACCGGCACGCCGGCAAAGGAGAGGCGTTCGGCCATCGACTGCAGGGTCACCGTCTTGCCGGTGCCGGTGGCGCCGGTGATCAAGCCGTGGCGGTTGGCCATCTGCGGCAGCAGGGCCGGGTAACCGTCTTCGGATTTGGCAAGGTACATGGGTTCGGACATGGCGGCAGGCTCCTGCTGGAAAAGTATTCCGGCATTCTAGCAACGCTGCGCTAGCGCTTTGTTAAATAGCGTAAGTCGGCGTGCTACGCCGGCCTGACGAGAAGCCTGCGAGGCGATAGAATCGCAGCCTTGAAATCGAATGGATGCTCATGGCAACTGCCGAAAATCCCATCCTCAACGCGCCATACGCTGAACCAGAGCGCCATTACGCGACCGATACTCAAGGCAACCTGAATTACAAGGATGTCCGTGATGGTCGCCGTGTTTTCACGCCTGATGTACCGCAAGTTCCGGTCGGTCAGCAGGCGCAGGGCAGCATGTTCGACCTCAACGATCTCAAGAGCGAGTACGGCGAGCACCTGGTAAACCAGCTACGCGACCAAATCCGGGACTGGCGCCATTCAGGCTATCGTGGCATCACTAGCAGGGTCACCCGGGATCTGCTTACCTACTGGTTTGCCAACCCCGAACGCGCACCGCACCAGAAGCTGTTTTTCGCACAGCAGGAGGCCGTCGAAACCGCCATCTGGCTCAACGAACTGGCCGAAAAATCCAATTCCGGTACGCATGTCCTCAATCAGCTTCGCCAACGCCAGGCAACTGCTGGCGACAATCCGCTTGACCAGCTACCCCGCTACGCCTTCAAGATGGCCACTGGTAGCGGCAAGACTGTGGTTATGGCCTGCCTGATCCTCTATCACTACCTCAATCGGCGCGAATACCGAAACGACACTCGCTACTGCGACTATTTTCTCGTCGTTGCCCCCGGCATCACCATTAGGGATCGCCTCAAGGTATTGATCCCGGATGTCCGCCATGACAGCCCGCAAGACGCACAAGACTACTATCGCCAGCGCTACCTGTTGCCACCGGCTTACCGGGCCGCGCTCGGCGAGCTGGCCCATCGCCTGATCGTCACTAACTATCACGAGTTCCTGCCGCGCCAGCTCTCCGGAAACAAGAAAACGCCGTTTGACGGCAAGCTGGGCGAGGACGGAAACAAGGTAAAAAGTTGCGAGGACGAAAATCTTGTTCTGCGCCGCGTGCTTGGCAGCTTCAAGCCCGGCCGCCGCCTGCTCGTTATCAACGATGAAGCCCACCACTGCTACCTGCCGCGTGCCAAGGGCAAGGACACTGAACTCGACAATTCCGAAACCGAGAACGAACGCGCCGCCGTCTGGTTCTCCGGCATCCGTGCCGTGGCACAGCGTTTCAAGCTGCGTGCCGTGTATGACCTGTCCGCCACGCCCTACTACCTGTCCGGTTCCGGCTACCCGGCCTATTCGCTTTTCCCGTGGACGGTCAGCGATTTCGGTCTGATCGAAGCCATCGAATCCGGTCTGGTCAAGATTCCCTTCCTGCCGGTTGATGACAGCAGCCACGCCATCGACGAACCCATCCTTAAGAACCTCTACGAGAACTGTAAGGGCGAACTACCCAAGAAAGGCCAGCGCAAAGTCCGTAAGGATGCCGAGGATGAAGGCGCCAAATTCGAAGCCGCTCCACACTTGCCGGGGATTGTTCGCTCGGCTCTGGAGCAGTTCTACAACCACTACGAAGAATACGAACGCGGCCAGCGCAAAAAAGGTGAAATCAAGGCCGACATGTTCACCGCGCCGCCGGTCTTCATCGTCGTCTGCAACAACACCACGGTATCGCGTGAGGTTTTCAAGGAAATCGCCGGCTACGAGCGCGTTGATGAAAACGGCCAGATATCGGTGGTACCCGGCCGGCTACCTCTTTTTTCAAATTTCGACGAAATTTCCGGTCGACCGTTGAATCGTCCGCCAACGCTGCTCATCGACAGCGATGCCCTCGAACATTCCGGCCAGATCGACGAAAGCTTCAAAAAAGTATTCGGGCCGGAAATTGAACGCTTCAAACGCGACTATCGCCAACGCCATCCCGACAAAAGCATCGAACAACTGACCGACGCCGACCTGCTGCGCGAAGTCGTCAATACCGTCGGCAAGCCCGACACCCTTGGTGCTCACATCCGCTGCGTGGTTTCAGTCTCGATGCTCACTGAAGGCTGGGACGCCAACACCGTCACCCACGTCATGGGCCTGCGCGCCTTCGGCTCGCAACTGCTTTGCGAACAGGTTGCCGGCCGAGCGCTACGCCGCCGGCACTATTACATTGACCCCAAGACCGGCAAATTCCCGCCCGAATACGCCCATATCATCGGCGTCCCCTTCAAGCTCTTCAAGGCAGGGAAAAGCAGCCAGGTCGACGTGCCCGACTACGCCACCCTGCGCGCCTTGCCGGAGCGCTCGTCGCTCGAAATCCGCTTCCCCAATCTCGTTGGTTACCGTCTCGAAACCGACAGCAGCGAGCTCAAAGCCGATTTCACCGCCACGCCGGACTATTTCATCGACACCACCAGCCAGCCGGTCGAAACCACCCTCGGCACAGCCGTTTCCGGCGACACGCAAACCCTGCGCGCCAATCTCGAAGCGCTACGCGACCAGCAAGTCATCTACAAGCTGACCAAGGAATATCTCCTGCGCGTGCACGACGACAAGCAGCGCAATGACTTGCGTCTCTTCCAGCAAGTCAAAACCATCGTCGGTCAGTGGTACGAAGAAAAGCTCAAGCTCAAGGGCGAAGACGACCCCATCTTCAAGCGCCTCGTCATCTACGACGACCCGCAACCCATTGTCGAAAGCATCAATCGCGGCATCATCGCCCATGCCGCGGAGCGCGAGCGCGTGCTGCCCATCCTCAACCACTACAACCCGGTTGGCACTACCGCCCATGTTTTTGGCCATACCAGCAAAAAAACCTGGCCAACCAAAAAGAGCCACATCAATCTTGTCGTCGCCGATACCGACACCTGGGAACAGATTGCCGCCAAAACGCTGGAGAAACTTTCGGCGGTTGAAAGCTATGTCAAGAATGCCTTTCTCGGCTTTGCCATTCCCTACGTTGACAGTGGCAAGGAACGCAACTACCTGCCCGATTATCTCGTCCACCTGCGTACCCCCAAGCTGCGCGAAGCCACCCTCATTCTTGAAATCACCGGCTTCAACAAGGACAAAGCCATCAAGCGCTGGGCGGTCAACGAGCGCTGGTTACCGGCCGTCAACAATGCCCGCAGCAAGCTCGGTCTGGCGGCTTGGTACTTTGCCGAAATCGACGACATCGACGACATCAAGCCGATACTGACCCGCACTATTCAAAACATCGTCGACGAGATCGATGCTGCTCCTGACACCCTCGGCGAAGCCCTTCGCCTGCTGGCCAGCTTGCCCAACGATTTCTATCTCGAAGGTCGGGAAGATCCGCCCATCTTCGAACAACGCGAGTCTTTCGAATGACGCCCCGCTACCTGCTCGACACCAACGTCTGCATCGCCTACAAAAAACGCAAACCCGGCATTCCCGAACGCATCGAAGCGCTCTCGGCGGGGCTGGTCGCCATGTCGGTCGTCACCTGGGGCGAACTCATGCTGGGCGTTGAGAAATCCCAGCAACGCGAACGCTCGCTGGAAATTCTCAAGCGGGTTCGCGAAATCATCCCTGTCGTTGGTACTGACGAAGTGGTGGGCAACCACTTCGGTTCCATTCGCGGCCAACTTGAAATGGCCGGCACGCCCATCGGCCCCAACGACCTGTGGATTGCCGCCCACGCAAGGGCGCTCGGCATCCCCGTCGTCACCAACAACACCGGCGAATTTGGCCGCGTTTCCGGGTTGACCGTAGAAGACTGGACACAAGCATGAGCGACAAGAAAATCGACAGCCTCAAGCACAAGAAGGCCACCCGCGCCCGCATCCCGAGCAAGGAAGAGGCCGGCTTCGAGAGCAACGAACCGAGCAAGGCCGAACTGCCGCTCAACCCTGTCACTACCCGCGGCCAAGACCCCGAACTCTACTGGCTGGAAAAGTACGGCCCGGACGATGCCGACGACGCGCTCGACCTCGACATCCGTTCGCTCTACCGCACCGAACACATCGCCCCGGAAAAGCTTATCCAGCGGCTCTACGCCCTAAAGCGCGAAGGCGCCCAACAGGACGACCTGTTCATCGACGAGTTGTTCGCCAATTACAAGGACATCGACGAACTCGACAAGCCCGCCTTCTACTACAAGCAAGCCGACCAGTGGGCCAACCGGCTGATCCAGGGCGACAGCCTGCTCGTCATGGCCAGCCTGCTCGAGCGCGAAGGCATGAAGGGCCAGGTCCAGATGATCTACATCGACCCGCCCTATGGCATCAAGTACAACTCCAACTGGCAGATTCGTGTCAGTGGCGCCAATGCTCGCAATATCAAGGACGGCGAAGACGCCAGCCTGTCCGGCGAACCGGAAGTCATCAAGGCCTTCCGCGACACTTGGGAACTCGGCATTCATTCCTACCTGAGCTACCTGCGCGACCGGTTGCTGGTGGCGAAGGAGCTACTGAGTGAGTCGGGCTCCTGCTTTGTGCAGATCAGTGACGAGAACGTTCATCTGGTGCGCTGCGTGATGGACGAGGTATTTGGGAGTGAGAATTTTTGCGCTTTCATTACTGTGCGAAAGACGACCAGCGACGGCAGCGGTCTGCTCGGGGCTACTTGCGATTACGTGCTCTGGTATGGTCGTCACCGGGAAGAGGTGCAGCGCAAGTGCCATACTCTTTATGCCCCGCGTAGCGACGATGCCGACAGTCGTTACGATCAGGTTATGCAGGCAGACGGGAGTTTTAGGGCTGCAACGCCCGAAGAAAAGCAAGACGACGACAAGCTGCCGGAAGCGGCGAGGCTTTTTCGTTTAGATAACTTAACGAGTTCCCGTTCTGCTGGCGCCGGCGACGTTAAGGAGTTTGTGTGGAAGGGCCAGTCTTTTACCCCTGGCAACGGAACATTTAAGACGACTTTGGCTGGTTTGGAAAAGCTCGCAGCGACAAACCGTCTCCATGTGACTAGCAGAGGTAAGTTGAGTTACCGCCGTTTCAAAGACGATTTCGGCTTTACGCCAATCAACAATCTTTGGTCAGACATTAGCGGTGCGGTACAAAGTCGTTCCGATCCCAAAGTCTATGTCGTGCAAAGCTCGACTGCGCTGATCGAACGTTGTCTGTTGCTAAGTACCGACCCCGGCGACCTTGTGCTTGACCCAACGTGCGGCAGCGGCACCGCAGCCTACGTTGCCGAGCAATGGGGCCGGCGCTGGATCACCACCGACACTTCACGTGTCGCGCTGAACATCGCCAAGACGCGGCTGATGACCGCCACTTTCCCGTGGTACACGCTGCACGACGAAAAAGCCGGCCTGCAACGCGAAGTCTGGGATGTGCGCCACGGTTTCGATTACAAGAAAGTGCAGCGCGTCACGCTCGGTTCGCTGGCCAACGACGAACCGCCGGAAGAGGTGACGCTCTTCGACAATCCCGCGGTCGACAAGAAAAAGCTGCGCATTTCCGGACCCTTCACCGTCGAAACCCTGCAAAGCTTCGAGCCGCTGGCACCCGATGCGCTGAACGAGGCCAGTCTCGATGTCGAACGACTGGAAGCCTTCCAGAGCCGCGTCTTCGAGCATCTCAAATCGGCCGGCGTCAAAAACGGGGCGCGCAACGAGAATGCCGTGTTCGTGCGTATCGACCCGCTGAGCGACAGCTACCTGCACGCCGAGGGTTATTTCGAGGCCAGCGAAGGCGAGCAGAAGGCTTACATCCACCTCGGCCCGCAGTTTGCGCCGGTCAGCAAGCAGGCGGTCAATGGCGCCATCCGCGAATGTCGCCAGCGCGGCGATGCGCAATGGCTGCTGATCCTCGGTTTCGCCTTCGAGTCGGATGTCGAGAATTCGCTGCAAAACCAGAAGGCCGGCAGCTTCCGCGTCGACAAGGTGCGCATGCACGACGACCTGCTGCAAGCCGGCCTGACCAAGAAGGACAAGAAGGCGGCGACTTTCGTCACCATCGGCGAGCCGGATATCGGCGTGGCACGCGACGGCGATTTCGCCACCGTCGAGATTCGCGGCCTGGACATCTACGACCCGATCAAGGACGAAGTCAAAGCCCGTTCGGTGGCCGACATTGCCTACTGGATGGTCGATGACGATTACGACGGCGCCAGCTTCATGGTCCGCCAGGTGTTTTTCTGCGGCGGCGACAAGGATGATTTCGCCAAATGGCAACGCGGCCTTTCCGATCTGGCCAAAGCGAAAACCAAGAAGAAGGTCGAAAACACGCTGAAGATCGAACTCGACGACGAAGCTTTCGACCGGCTATACGGCTTCGTTTCGCACCCCATAGCCTGCAAGGCTGGCAAGCGGGTGGCGGTGCGCGTGGTCAGCCAGTTTGGCGAGGAGTCGACTAAGGTTTTGTGTTTGTAGCACGTGGCGAGGCTTGCCAATAGCTTGAGCGAGTTATAACATTGTTCCAACGTATTTGTTGATTGGAGCATGGCCATGCGCACTTCGCTAAGAAAAATCGGTAATTCCCGCGGCATCATCATTCCCGCGGCTTTACTCGCTGCCGTGGAGATCGGCGATGAAGTCGAGCTGCGGCAGGAGGCTGGGTATTTGGTGATCGAGGCGGTGAAGGCACCGCGTGCCGGCTGGGCTGAGGCAGCCGCCAACATTGCCGCGCAGGGCGAGAACGAGGATGTGTGGCCCGATTTCTTCGAGGACGAAGACGACGGAGAATGGGTGTGGTGAAGGTACCGGTCCGTCGCGGCGATGTCTGGCTGGCTTGTCTGGACCCGACCCAGGGGGCCGAGACCAAGAAAACCCGGCCTTGTCTGGTGGTGTCGCCGCCGGAAATTCATGATTTCTTGCGTACTGCCCTGATCGTGCCCATGACCAGCAAGGGTTTTCCTGCACCTTTCCGGATTTCCATCGATTTTTCCGGTAAGGCCGGGCTGTTGCTTCTCGATCAAATACGGGTCGTCGACAAATCGCGGCTGGTAAAGCGGCTCGGTGCTGTTGAGGACAACATTCTCAAAACCGCACTCGATACCTTGCAGGAACTGTTTGCCGGGTAAAATCACGCCTTCTTCGTCATTTGCATTCAGGGTAAACAGCATGGCTGGTCATTCCAAGTGGGCCAATATCCAGCACCGTAAAGGTCGCCAGGACGAGAAGCGCGGTGCCGCCTTCTCCAAGATTGCCAAGGAAATCACCGTTGCGTCCAAGATGGGCGGCGGCGACATCAACTTCAACCCGCGCCTGCGCGTCGCGGTCGACAAGGCCAAGGGCGTCAACATGCCCAAGGACAAGATCGACACCGCGATCAAGAAAGGGACCGGCGAGCTGGAAGGCGTCGAGTACATCGAGATCCGCTACGAGGGCTACGGCATCGGCGGCGCGGCGATCATGGTCGATTGCCTGACCGACAACAAGGTGCGCACGGTGGCCGAAGTTCGCCACGCGTTTTCCAAGTACGGCGGCAACATGGGTTCCGACGGCTGCGTGGCTTTCCAGTTCAAGCACTGCGGCCAGATGATCTTCGCCCCGGGCACCGACGAAGCAGCGCTCATGGATGCCGCCATCGAAGCTGGTGCCGACGACGTGACGAGCAATGACGACGGCTCGATCGAGGTTTTGACTCCGCCGAACGACTACATGGCCGTCAAGGACGCGCTCGAAGCGGCCGGTTTCAAGCCGGAATTCGGCGAAGTGACGATGAAGCCGGAAGGCGAGAACGTTTTCGCCAGCGAGGAAGGCGTCAGGATGCAGAAGCTGCTCGACGCGCTGGAAAACCTCGACGATGTGCAGGAAATCTACACCACGGCAGTCATCGAAGACTGACGTACCGCGTTGCGCGTCGCCCTCGGGTGGTGCACTTCGACCTTGCTTTGCCGTTGCAGCCAAAGGACTTCCATGAATCTACGTTCGCTCACCCTTGTTTTGTTTGCTGCCATGCTGAGCCTGTCGGCGACTGCCGGCCAGCTCGTCTGCCCTGAACCGGCTGCCACCGTCCAGGTCAACGCCTGCCCGACCGAAGAAGAGCTCAAATTCACCTATAACGGTTATTGCAGCGACAACGCCAAGACCTACGCCAATCAGACCGATTCATGCATCCGCTACGAGGATTACAGGGCGATGAAGAATACGGCGCGCTGGGAATCGAAGGATGGCGAGTTCGACGGTTATGTCTCCTGCGATCTGCCGGCCGACAAGTTCAAGGCGCTCAAGGTGACGAGCATGAAGATCGTGCCGCAGGGCAAGCTGACCAAGCTGGTGTGTACCTACCCGAGCGGGATCAATTTTACCCACCGGACCAAAGGCGCCTGCAAACTGCTCGATGAAAAAGCCTGCGCCGCCGATGCAGCCAACTGCAAGGCGAACTGCGACTGAAGCCTGACATGCCCGGGGCGCGGCAGGCCATGACGCTGCCCATCATCATCGATATCGAAGCCTCGGGTTTCGGCAAAGGCAGTTATCCGATCGAAATCGGCTATTTCAAGCCGGATGGCAGCGCGTTCTGCACGCTGATTTGCCCCGAGGCCGGCTGGAACCATTGGGACAGTTCGGCCGAGGCCGTGCATGGCATTGCCCGCGAACAACTGGCCAGCCACGGAAAATCCGCCGTCGACGTCTGTCTGGCGCTCAACCGCAGCCTGCGCGGTCAGCGCGTTTATTGCGACGCCTGGTCCTACGACTATGTCTGGCTCAGCGTGATGTACGACGCGGCCGATCTGGTGCCGTCATTCGAGTTCCGGGATATCCGCGAACTGCTGTCCGAGTGCGAGAAAACCCTGTGGCACGCCACCCGGGCAGTGGTTGAAGTGCGGCTGGCGCTGCCTCGCCACCGGGCCAGCGGCGACGCGCGAGTCCTGTTTGAAACCCTGCTCGAAGCCCGCCGGCAATGTACCGGCGATCTGCTCGTCTGACCGGTCGTGCAACGCTTTTATCCCCTGCTTTTCGTCTTCCTGTGGAGCACCGGCTTTATCGGCGCCAAGCTCGGCCTGCCTTATGCCGAGCCGCTCTCTTTCCTGCTCAGCCGCTACGGCCTGGTCATCACGCTGATGCTGATCATTGCGCTGGCGACCCGGGCGCCCTGGCCGGAGAAGCCGCGCGACTGGCTGCACATCGGGGTTTCCGGCGTTCTGGTGCATGCCGTTTACCTGGGCGGCGTCTTCGTCGCCATCAAGCATGGCCTGCCGGCCGGCATCACGGCGCTGGTCGTCGGTATGCAGCCGCTGCTGACGGCTTTCGGCGCCGGCTGGCTGCTCGGCGAGAAAGTAAGCACTCGCCAATGGGCCGGACTGGGGCTTGGTTTTGTCGGCGTCGGCCTGGTTGTTTCGGGCAAGCTCGGCGACGGTGCACTGGGGCCGATGCTGATCCCGGCTGTCGTTGCGCTGCTCGGCATCACGGCCGGCACGCTGTACCAGAAACGCTTCTGCCCGAAATTCGACTTGCGTACCGGCTCGGTCATCCAGTTCGTCCCAACGGCCATCGTCACGGCGATGGCCGTGGCGGTTTTCGAGGATTACCGGATCGACTGGAACGGCCAGTTCATCTTCGCTCTCGGCTGGCTCGTGCTCGTTCTTTCGCTCGGTGCCATCAGCCTGCTCAATTTGCTGATCCGCAGCGGTAGTGCCGTCAATGTTGCCGCCCTGTTCTACCTGACGCCACCGACAACGGCCCTGATCGCCTATTTCATTTTTGGCGAAAATTTGACGTTGACCGTAGCATTGGGCATGGCCGTGGCCGTAAGCGGCGTTTATCTGGTGGCGAGGGGCAAATGAAAGCGGTGTTTTTCGACGCGGAGGCGCGGAGGCGCGGAGCAAGACCCGGAAAAATAAATCAGGTTTTTTCTCTGCGCCTCCGCGCCTCTGCGTTTCGATCGGGCTGTTCCAAATGAGCGAACCCCGCATCCTCGGCATCGACCCCGGTTTGCGGGTGACCGGCTTTGGTGTCATCGAAATGCACGGCAACAAGCTTGTCTATGTCGCCAGCGGCTGCATCAAGTCGAACGACAAGGAATCCCTGCCCGACCGCATCAAGACGCTGTTCGCCGGCATCAGCGAAGTCATCGCCACCTACGCGCCGAATCAGGCGGCGGTCGAAAAGGTCTTCGTCAACGTCAATCCGCAATCGACCCTGCTGCTCGGCCAGGCCCGCGGCGCGGCGCTCAGTGCGCTGGTCCATGCCGGTTTGCCGGTGGCCGAATACACGGCGCTGCAGACCAAGCAGGCCGTGGTTGGCCACGGCAAGGCGGCCAAGGAGCAGGTGCAGGACATGGTCATCCGCCTGCTCGGCCTGCCCGGCGCGCCAACGGCGGATGCGGCCGATGCGCTGGCCTGCGCCATTTGCCACGCGCATGGCGGGCAGGGTCTGGGGGCGCTGGCAACAGCCGGCTATCGCATTCGCGGCGGACGGCTGGTAGGATGAGAACCTGTTTTAACATACAGTATCGGGACCGCCCATGATTGGAAGACTGACCGGCCTGATCGCCGAAAAGAACCCGCCGCAGATCGTGCTCGACCTCAACGGCGTCGGCTACGAGCTCGATGTGCCGATGAGCACCTTCTACAACCTGCCGGCGAGCGGCGAAAAGGTCACGCTGCTCACGCACTTCGCGGTGCGCGAGGACGGTCATTTCCTTTACGGCTTCCTGACCGAAGCCGAGCGCTTTGCCTTCCGTCAGTTGCTCAAGGTTTCAGGTATCGGCGCCCGCACGGCGCTGTCGGTGCTCTCCGGCCTGTCAGTCAACGACCTCGCCGCTGCCGTCGCCCAGCAGGAACTCGGTCGGTTGATCAAGATTCCCGGCATCGGCAAGAAGACCGCCGAGCGCCTGCTCCTCGAACTCAAAGGCAAGCTGGCCGACACCATCGGCGGCGTTTCGCTGCATGCAGCGGTCGACGACGCCAAACAGGATATTTCCAATGCCCTGCTCGCCCTCGGCTACAACGAGAAGGAGGCGGCCGCGGCGATGAAAGCTTTGCCCGCAGAGATTGGTACCTCGGACGGCATCCGGGCGGCCCTCAAATTGTTGTCCAAAGCCTGATGATCGAAGAAAGCGACCCCAAACGGCTGGCGCAAATTGCGCTGGTGGTGCTCCTCATCATCGGCTGCATCGCGCTCCTGCTGCCCTTCATCGGTGCCGTGCTGTTCGCCTTTGTCGTGTGGATCTGCACCTGGCCCTTCTACGCCGAGAAGCTGCTGCCGCGACTCGGTGGGCGCAACATCGTGGGCGCTTCGCTGATGACGCTGGCGCTGATTCTTGTTCTCTTGCTGCCGACGCTGGTCCTGGCCGGCTCGCTGGCCAACGGTGCCGATAACCTGATCGATTTTCTCAAGCCCTACATCGAAAAAGGTCTGCCCAATGACCCGCCGGGCTGGCTGGTCGGCCTGCCCTTCTTCGGCAGCGAAATCGATTCGGCATGGCATCGTCTGGCCGACAACCGCGAGGAACTCAACGGGCTGGTCAAGCAGATGATTGCGCCGGCCCGCCAGTTTGCGCTGGTACTTGGCGGTATTGTCGCCAACGGCCTGCTGCAACTGGCCCTGGTCCTCTTCGTGACTTTCTTTTTGTATCGCGACGGCGCGGCGATCAGCAAGGCGCTCTACGTCGGTGCCCGCAAGCTGGGCGGCGAACTCGGCGAAAACATGATGGACAAGGCGCGCGGCACGGTGGTCGGCGTCATGCTCGGTATCGTCGGTACGGCGGCGGCGCAGGGTACCGTGGCGATGATCGGTTTCCTGATCGCCGGCGTGCCGGCCGCCATGCTGCTCGGATTCGCCACCTTCTTCCTGTCGATGATCCCGGTCGGCCCGCCGCTGATCTGGGGCGGTGCGGCGGCCTGGCTGTACAGCGAAGGGCAGACCGGCTGGGCCATTTTCATGGCCATCTACGGCATTTTCGTGATCAGCAGCGTCGACAACCTTGTCAAACCCATCCTGATCGCCCGCGGTGCCGGTCTGTCCATCCTGCTCATCATGCTCGGCGTGCTCGGCGGCGTACTCGTCTTCGGCTTCATCGGCATCTTTCTCGGCCCGGTCTTGCTGGCGCTCGGCGACATGCTGCTGCAACGCTGGCTGCGTGAGGAACGAACATGATCGAAACCGACAAACTGAGTCCCGCCGCCATTCCCACGGTCGACCGGATAATTGCCCCAAATTCGAAATCGGCCCAGGAAGAAGCGCTCGAACGCGCCCTGCGCCCCAAGCGGCTGGCCGACTACACCGGCCAGGTGAAAATCCGCGAACAGCTCGAAATCTTCATCCAGGCCGCCCGCCAGCGCAGCGAATCGCTCGATCACGTGCTGCTCTTCGGCCCGCCGGGGCTGGGCAAGACGACGCTGGCTCACATCGTCGCCGCCGAAATGGGCGTCAACCTGCGCTCGACTTCCGGTCCGGTGCTCGAACGGGCCGGCGACCTCGCCGCCATCCTGACCAATCTCGAACCGCACGACGTGCTGTTCATCGACGAAATCCACCGCCTGAGCCCGGTCGTCGAGGAAATCCTCTACCCGGCGCTCGAAGATTTCCAGATCGACATCATGATCGGCGAAGGCCCGGCCGCCCGCTCCGTCAAGCTCGATCTGCCACCCTTCACGCTGGTCGGCGCGACGACGCGCGCCGGCATGCTGACCAACCCGTTGCGTGACCGCTTCGGCATCGTCGCCCGCCTTGAGTTCTACGCGGCCGAAGAACTGAAGAGCATCGTCAGCCGCTCAGCCGCACTGCTCAACGCGCCGATCGATCCCGAAGGCGCTTACGAAATCGCCAAACGTTCGCGTGGCACGCCGCGTATCGCCAACCGCCTGCTCCGTCGCGTCCGTGACTACGCCGAAGTCAAGGCCGATGGCAATATCACACGCCAGGTGGCCGATGCCGCGCTGGTCATGCTCGACGTCGATTCGGCCGGGCTCGACATCATGGACCGCAAGCTGCTGTCAGCCATCATCGACAAATTCGGCGGTGGCCCGGTCGGTGTGGACAACATTGCCGCAGCCATCGGCGAAGCGCGCGACACCATCGAGGACGTGCTCGAACCCTATCTGATCCAGCAAGGCTACCTGCAGCGCACCCTGCGCGGCCGCATCGCAACACCGGCCGTCTATCGCCACCTCGGTCTGGCCGAGCCGGCCAGCGCGGTCGTTCGCGACCTGCTGGCCGATAGCTGATCAGGCCGGGTTGTCGCTCGGGGCGGAATCACCGGCCAGGCAGACGCGGTTGCGCCCGGCGGCCTTGGCGGCATAGAGCGCTGCATCGGCCCGATTCACCGTATGGTCAGTCGATTCGACGCCATCGAACTGGCTGACGCCCAGGCTGATGGTGACCCGGATTGACGGAGCTTCCGGGCAAGGAATGGCTTCTGCTATGGCCAGCCGGAGCTTTTCGGCGATCTGCTGGCCCTCTTCGGCGGTGCAGCCGGGCAGCACCATGAGAAACTCCTCGCCGCCCCAGCGCACGGCGAAATCGGCGGCCCGCAGCGTCGAGCGCAGCCGGTGCGCGATACTGGCCAGTACCTCGTCGCCAATCCGGTGGCCATAGCGGTCATTGATGCTCTTGAAATGGTCGACGTCGGCCAGCAGCACGGTGATGGCTTGCGGGTTGCGCCGATAGTTGGCCATCAGTTTGTCGATCAGGATGCTGAAGGCGTGGCGATTGAGGAGGCCGGTCAGCTTGTCGGTCGACGCCATTTCCTCGATTTTCGACTGGTAGCGGCCAAGGGCGAGGTGGGTCAGGAAAATGACGACCAGCGTGACGGCCAGGCTGATCGCCAGATTGAGATAGAGCGTCTGGCGAATGCCGGCCAGCGAAACATCTTCGTTCTGCTCGACGAACAGGTACCACTTGAGTTCGGAGACGTAATTGACGTTGAGAATGTGGTTGTCGCCGCCATCGATGAACTGATAGGAGCCGCTGCGTTCGGCCAGGATGCGGTCAAGGATCGCGGCCATCCCCGGCCGGCTGCGCAGATCCGGCGCCTGGCCTTTCTGTCCACCGTGGAGGACAACGCGACCGCTGACGTCGGCAAAGTAGATGGTGCGCTGGAAACGGGCCTGGTACTCCTGGATCAGGCGACGAACCGAATCAACGGTGAGGCCGATGCCGGTGGCGCCGATGTATTGCCCGGCAAAATCGTATACGCGGTAATTGATGAAAATGGTCAGCGTGTCGTTGTTGGCGAGATCGGGATCGACATTGATTTCGTAGTCGTCCTGCATGTTGCGGACCCGGTAGTACCAGGCATCGCGCGGCTCGGCTTCGGATACCTGCTTGAAAGCGCCTTCGCCGGTGTAGTAATTACGAGTCTTGTCGGAGACGAAAAAGCTGCTGAAGGCCTTGTTGCGCAGTTTGACCTCGGCCAGGTAACGCGCCAGTTCGCTGACATCCTTTTCGCCCCTGAGTACCCATTCGCGCAGGAAAGTGTCGTGGGCCATGGTCGACGAAATGAGGACGGGCCGGACCAGATCCTTCTGGATTTCCGAATAGATGTTGCTGGAAGTCAGTGGCAGATCCTGGCCGATGATGGCGCTGCGGATGGCTTCCTTGGAGACGAAATAGCCGAATAGCGTCGTGGCGAAAAAGCCGGCACTGAGGACCAGGCTCAACAACAGGATCAGGCTGCGTCGATCAACGATTTTGAAATGACGGGGCATAAGCGCGATTATGTGGGACGGTTGCCGGGAATGCCATGCCTTCGCTTTGTTGGCGAGAAAAATATTGTTCTGGAAACAGATCGTTACAAAATAATGTTGCGGCGCAATGTAAAATCCCGGGATGAAATATGAGCCGAAACCCAACGCCTTCACCATCCCGGTCCGCGTCTATTACGAGGATACGGATGCCGGCGGCGTTGTTTATTACGCCAATTACCTGAAGTTTTTCGAACGCTGCCGCACCGAGTGGATGCGTTTTGCCGGCCACGACCAGTCGGCGCTGGCCGCCGACGCCGGCATCGGCTTCGTGGCGCGCAAGGCGAACTGCGAGTACCTCAAGCCGGCGCGCCTCGACGACGAGTTGATTGTCGGCCTCGAAGTCGAAAAACTGACCCGCGTCCGTGTCGTCTTCCGCCAGCACGTTCGCCGCGGCGACGTCGAGCTGGTCACCGGCACCGTCGAAATCGCCTGCGTCAACATGGCCACCATGACACCCTCCGCCATCCCCGAATTCCTGCACAGCAAACTGGAAGCGCTTAAATGAACGTCACCCAGGATCTTTCCATCCTCCACCTCATTCTTCAGGCCAGCGCGGTCGTCCAGGCCGTCATGGCCCTGCTCGCCGGCGTCTCCTTCATGTCCTGGTACTACATTTTCATGAAGCTGTTTGCCGTCAAGCGGGCGCGCACGAAGACCGAGACTTTCGAGCGCGATTTCTGGTCCGGCGGCGACCTCAACAACCTGTTCAACAGCGCGGTCAACGACCGCCACCACGCCGGTTCGATGGAGCGCATCTTCGAGTCGGGGTTCCGCGAATTCACCAAGCTGCGCGGCCAGAAGAACCTCGACTCCAAGGATGTCGTCGATGGCTCGCGCCGCGCCATGCGCGCCACCTACCAGCGCGAAATGGACGGTCTTGAATCGCACCTCGCCTTCCTCGCCTCGGTCGGCTCGGTCAGCCCCTACATCGGCCTGTTTGGCACGGTCTGGGGCATCATGCACGCCTTCCGCGGCCTGTCCAATGTCGGTCAGGCGACGCTGGCTTCCGTCGCCCCGGGTATCGCCGAAGCGCTCGTTGCCACCGCCATCGGCCTGTTCGCCGCCATTCCTGCCGTGCTCGCCTATAACCGTTTCTCGCATGACATCGATCGTCTGGCGACGCGCTACGAGAGCTTCATGGAAGAGTTCTCGAACATCCTGCAAAGGCAGATGCGTTAAGCCATGCGCCAGCGTCGCCTGAAAAACGAAATCAACGTCGTTCCCTACATCGACGTCATGCTCGTCCTGCTCGTCATCTTCATGGTGGCGACGCCGATGATGACGACCGGCTCGGTCGAGTTGCCGAGCACCGGCACGGCGCCGCAGAAACCGCCGAAATACATCAAGGTCGAGGTCGGCAGCGATGGCGCGCTGGCGGTTTTCGACACCAACGGCAAGTCGAAAAAAATCCGCGACATCAAGGAACTGAAGGGTGAGCTGACTTCCCTGAAGGCGGGCGATGAAAAGATCGCCGTGCTCATCGCCGGCGATAAGGAAACCCGGTACAAGAACGTCATCGAGGTGCTCGACGAGGTCAAGCGCATGGGTTTCGACAAGGTTGGCCTGGAAACCGCCAGCAAATAAGTGGACATGATCCTCGACAAGCCCGAAGAGCCCGGCAAGAAGTACGCGCTGGCGTTCACCATCCTGGTGCACGTGGCCTTGCTCGCCTTCCTGTTCTTCGGGGTGCAATGGAAACGCAGCAAGCCGGAGGTCATGGAGGTCGAGTTGTGGTCGCCGCGGCCGATGCCGGCGCAGGTTGTACCGCCGCCTCCGCCGCCACCCGAAGTGAAGCCGGAGCCGAAACCCTTGCCCAAGGTCGAGCCGAAACCTGAACCGGTGCTCAAGAAGCCGGATATCGCGATCAAGGAAGAAAAGAAGAAACCGGAGCCACCCAAGCCCGAGCCGAAAAAACCGGAACCCAAGCCCGAGGTCAAACCACCGCCCAAGTTCGATTTCGACAAGGAACTGGCCCGCGAAACGGCCGACCTCAAACCGCGCCCGAATACCCAGCAGCTAGCCAATGCCGCGGCGGCCGAGGCCGAGCAGCGGGCGTCGGCGAACAAAAAGGGGCTGGCCGATTACATTGGCAAGGTTAAAGGCAAGATACGCGGCAACATCGTTTTGCCACCCAATATCCAAGGTAACCCGGCGGCAGTTATTGAGATCACTCAACTACCAACCGGCGAAGTCCTAGGCGTCAAGATCAAGCGTTCCAGCGACAATCCGGCACTGGATGCGGCCATCGAGCGCGCTATCCTCAGATCGTCTCCGTTGCCGAAGCCGGACGATCCGTCGTTATTCCAACGTGTACTGGAAATGAATCCCTATAGGCCGTATGAAGAGTAAAATCGCGCGACCCCTTATGAAAATGAATGCAATGTCCACAATTTTCCGTTTCATTTTTCTGCCTTTTTTCCTGTTGACCGTGGGATTCGCCCAGGCCCAGCTTTCTTTTGAATTGAGCGGCGCCGGTGCCAACCGGATTCCGGTGACCATCGTCGACTTTCCCGGTGATCCGGCCGCGTCCCGCGTCATCACCTCGACCGTGCGCGCCGACCTTGAGCGCAGCGGCCTGTTCAAGCTGATTGATCACAACAACCTGGCTTTCGACGAAAACGCCCCGATCAACCACGCCGACTGGAAGGCCCGGGGCGCCGACGCGCTGGCGGCCGGCAGCATCGCGCGCAGCGCCGATGGCCGCATGGAAGCCCGCTTCCGTTTGTACGACTCACAGAAAGGCGTGTCGCTGGGTGGTGCTGTCTATGTCACAGACAGCCAACAATTGCGTCTGGCCGGGCACCGTATCGCCGATTATATCTACGAAAAACTGACTGGCGAAAAGGGCGTCTTTTCGACGCGCATCGCCTACGTCGTCAAGACGCAAGGGAAATTTTCACTGCAGATCGCTGATGCTGACGGCCAAAACCCTGCGACAGCGCTCATGTCGCCGGAACCGATTATTTCTCCGGTCTGGTCGCCGGATGGAAGTCGCCTGGCCTATGTCTCCTTCGAGAAGAAAAAGCCCGTCATCTACGTCCATTCGCTGGCTTCAGGGGCGCGCCATATCGTTGCTAACCAGAAGGGTTCCAATTCGGCGCCGGCCTGGTCGCCGGATGGTCGCAAGCTGGCCGTCGTCTTGTCGAAGGACGGTTTCTCGCAGATTTATTCGGTCAATGCCGACGGCAGCGGCCTGCAGCGCCTGACCCAGTCTTCCGGCATCGACACCGAGCCGCGCTATTCGGCCGACGGCGGCACGATCTATTTCACCTCCGACCGTGGCGGCAGCCCGCAGGTCTACCAGATGGCTGCCAGTGGCGGCGATGTCCGTCGCGTCACCTTCGAGGGCAGCTACAACGTCTCGGCGCGCCCGTCGCCGGACGGCAAGAGCCTCGCCTTCATCAGCCGCCGCGAAGGCCGCTTCCAGCTCGCCGTGATGGATCTGGCCAGTCGCCAGGTGCAGGTGGTGAGCGATTCGAACAAGGACGAATCCCCGAGTTTCGCCCCCAATAGCCGCATGATCCTGATCGCCACTGAAATTGGCGGTCGCGGCGTACTATCGGCTGTCTCCAGCGATGGCAGGATCAAACAACGTCTCACGGTCGCCGCCGGTGATGTGCGCGAACCGGCCTGGGGCCCTTACTCTCAATAATCCTCACACCCATCCGGAGAACCTTGTGAAAAAACTGCTTATCCCCGCCCTGCTATCCGCCCTCCTCGTCGGCTGTTCGACCACCCCGCTGCCGGAAGACAGCGCCGGCGCCCCGGTCGAATCGCGCAGCGGTACCAGCACCGGTGTCGCCCCGGTCACCGCCGGCGGCCTCGATGCCAGCGGTCTGCCGCGCGAACTGACCGACCCGAAGAGCAAGCTGTCCCAGCGCAGCATCTACTTCGACCTCGACAAGTATGAAGTCAAGGACGAGTACAAGGATCTGGTCGCTTCGCACGCCAAGTACCTGAGTGCCAACAAGGGTTTCAAGGTTCTGCTCCAGGGCAACACCGACGAGCGCGGCAGCCGCGAATACAACCTGGCCCTCGGCCAGAAGCGCGCCGAAGCCGTCAAGCGTTCGCTGACCCTGCTCGGCGTTTCGGAAGCCCAGATCGAATCGGTCAGCCTTGGTGAAGAGAAGCCGAAGGATCCCGGTCATGACGAAGCTGCCTGGTCGCAGAATCGTCGCGCCGACATCCTGTACAAGGCAGCTGACGGTCGCGGCGAGTTCTAGGCATGCGCCCGGTTCGAATCGCCTTTTTCATCGCCGCGCTGGGGGCTGCACAAGCCCAGGCCGGCGTTTTTGACGACGACGAAGCACGTCGCCAGATTGCCGATCTGCGGATCAAGACCGAGGCGCGATTCGACCAGCAGGCCAAGGGCCAGCTGGATCTGGCCAACCAGATCCAGCGCCAGGTCGACGAGATTGCCCGCCTGCGCGGCCAGATCGAAACGCTCAACTATGAGCTGGAGACGGCCAAGAAGCGTCAGCAGGACTTCTACCTCGACCTCGACACCCGCCTGCGCAAGTTTGAAACGGCCGAAAGCGCGAATGCCACGGTCAACCCGGAAAACGGGGCAAATTTGAAACCGGCCACCGACCCGGCCAGGGAAACCCAGGACTACGAAGCGGCGTTGAATCAGTTCAAGGCCGGCAAGTACAAGGAAGCCGCCGCCGGTTTCGCCGCCTACGTGCAGAAATACCCGGCCAGTTCGCTGGCCCCCAATGCCCAGTACTGGCTCGGCAACGCCTGGTACGCCCAGCGCGACTGCAAGCGCGCCATCGAGGCGCAAAGCGTGGTCACCACCAGATATCCCGACAGCCCGAAGGCAGCCGATGCCTGGCTGGCCATCGCCACCTGCCAGCAGGAACTCGGCAACCCGACGGGTGTCAAGCGCTCGCTCGAAACGGTCGTCACCCAGTACCCGGGAACCCCGGCGGCCGATACGGCCCGCGAGCGCCTGAAGAAAAAATAAACGGTGCTGCGCCTCACCGAAATTTTCTATTCCCTGCAGGGCGAAGCGTCGCGCGCCGGCCTGCCGACGGTTTTCGTCCGCCTGACCGGCTGCCCGCTACGCTGCACCTGGTGCGACACGACCTACAGTTTCACCGGTGGCGAGCCGGCCAGTGTCGAATCCGTGCTGGCCGAAGTCGGCAAATATCCGGCCCGCCAGGTCTGCGTCACCGGCGGCGAGCCGCTCGCGCAGAAGGACTGTCTGCCGTTGCTCACGGCACTGTGCGATGCCGGTTACGACGTCTCGCTGGAAACCTCCGGGGCGCTCGATGTCGCCGGCGTCGACCCGCGCGTGGCGCGCATCATGGACCTCAAGGCGCCGGATTCCGGCGAGTCGGCCAGGAATCTGTGGCGCAATCTCGAGGCGCTCAACCGGCGCGACGAGATCAAGATCGTCATCGCCTCGCACCGTGACTACGAGTGGGCGCGCGATGTCCTGCGCGAAAGACAGCTCGATCGACTCTGCCCGGTGCTTTTGTCGCCGGCCGGCGGGCTCATCGAGCCGCAGTCACTGGCCGAGTGGATACTCGAAGACGGCCTCGACGTGCGCTTCCAGCTACAACTGCACAAGCTGCTTTGGGGTAACATGAAGGGAAAATAAAGGAGGAGACGGTCGTGGAAAGTAATCGTCGCAAGTTTTCCCGCATTTCATTCCGGACCGAAGCCAGCCTTTTCCTGCCTGACGGCGAATACGTCGTCGATGTGCTCGATCTCTCGCTCAAAGGCGCCTTGATCCATCCCAATGCCAACATCTTCATCACCGTCGGCACCAACTGCACGCTCAAGATTCAACTCGATCAGACGGGTTCCAGCATCCGCATGGAAGCCACCGTCGTCCATCACATGGCCAATTACTACGGCCTCTCGTGCCGCGACATCGATCTCGACAGCGTGACCCATCTGCGGCGGCTGGTCGAACTCAATCTGGGCGATGAGGCGCTGGCGGAGCGGGAATTCTCCCTTCTGACGCACGATTGATTGCTGCGCTGAATCAGGTGTTTCAGCGTTAGCGCTTGCTGAAGAGTGCATTCTATTCTCATAATCCATCCCGGAGCCCCTGACTATTCAAGACCTTGAACCTTGAAACCTCGGTTGACCGCTCATCCAGCCTTGGCCAGCCGCATGAATACGGGCCTCTTTGCGCCTTCGAGGCCATTGACCCGTTGGCTGACAGCGCTACGCGGCCGCTGGCACGCCTGGTCGGGCGTCCGGCTTTGTCGCTTCTCCTTGCAGGCATGAGCCTGCTGCGCACAACTGAGGTTTCAAGGTTCAAGCTTGAAGATCTGGGCGGCGACCCGG
>JAUYEI010000074.1 GCA_030691385.1 Azonexus sp. | reverse complement strand
CCCTGGTGGAACGCCGGCGCGAGCCATATGAACGCGGCCTGTCCAAAACGCTTCTTTGACGGACTGGGGTTGGTTTCGTTGCTGGATACTCAGCGACGCTTCCAGCATGTTTGATGAACCGCCGGATGCGGAACCGCATGTCCGGTGGTGTGAGAGGGCGACGGGGGTAAGCCCGTCGCCTACTCGATTAGGTCGGAAAAGCTCAGGCGACGGTGATTTCGTCCTGGCGCCGGTCGCCGCTATTGTCCACCCAGGCAACCGACAATTTGTCTCCAGCCTTGATGCCGCGTGCCTTGAAGGTAAAGAGCGGGTTCCGGGAAATCGACGTGTTCAGTTGCCCGTCGATAATCGGCTTTCCGTTCAGGCTGATCGTGAAGGTCTGGATGAAGTGCATCGGAAAGCTTTGCCCTTTGTCGTCCTTGCGCTGCCCGGTTTCCATGGGGTGCTGCATGAGGACGCGAATGTCGGTGATTTCACCCTGGTTCTGGGCGCGAATCTTGATTTGATCTGCCATGCTCAGCCTCCACATCCGCCCAGCGTTACCTTGATCTCGCGGAAGGCAACGTAGGATTTTCCGTCCAATGATTTGGCTACTGCCCGGATACGCATGCTCTCGGCCATTTTGAGCTGGGCTTTCACGTAAGGCAGTACGGGGCCGGAGAACTCGAACGCCGCACTCAGCGGCACCGGGTTCTTGTCGGCGAAGATGGCCAGGCTGCGCGTATTGGCGATATTGCTCGTAATCTCGACTTCGACCTTGGCGCCATTTTCGGCGATTTCGGGGGCATTGATCACGATGTCGTGCGATTCGGGGGCATTGGCGCTGCCATAAGCCTTCATCGCATCATTGACGTTGCGGGCGGTGAACGCGTTCTTGTTCCATTCAGCAGCCAGGACGCGGGTGGGCATGAGCAGGCCGCTGCCGATCAAGGGCGATAACAGGGCGGCCGAGACGCCGCCTTTGAGGAGTTTTCTGCGCAGTTCTGACATGTTCTGTTGCGGGAGAGTTATTCGGTTTCGGCGACCCAATGGCCGGATTTGCCGCCGGATTTCTCCAGCAGGCGGATGTTTTCGATGCGCATGTCACGGTCGACGGCCTTGCACATGTCGTAGATGGTGAGCAGGCCAACCGATGTTGCGGTCAGTGCTTCCATTTCGACACCGGTTCGGCCGAAACATTCGGCGACGACTTCACAGTGAACTGCGTTTTGCGCCTCGTCGATTGAAAAGTCGGCGGTGACGCGGGTCAGGGAAATCGGATGGCACAGGGGAATCAGGTCGCCTGTACGTTTTGACGCCTGAATGGCGGCGATGCGCGCGATACCCAGCACGTCACCTTTCTTGGCGGAACCGGAACGAATCAGTGTCAGGGTTTCGGGCTTCATGAAAATGCTGCCGGCGGCG
Source organism: Azonexus sp. (assembly GCA_030691385.1). GTDB lineage: Bacteria > Pseudomonadota > Gammaproteobacteria > Burkholderiales > Rhodocyclaceae > Azonexus. Next base: position 45,100 of record JAUYEI010000074.1, on the reverse strand, counting down.
CGGGCGACACGGGCGGTTTCTGCCTTGGCGCCGACGTCGACCATATGGGCCTGGCCGGCGTTGTCGAAATGAGTCAGGGTCTGGTGGGTCACGGGATTTACGATTGGTTACGATGCGCCGGAAGGGCGGTTTTCGCGGCTGCGGTATCATAGCACCATGCACCCGAGCCAGCGCTTGATCGCCGCCCTTCTTGCCTGCACGCTGGCTTTTCAGCCGTTGGCGGCCGACGAGTTGCCGGAATTGGGTGATGTGGCGAGCAACGATTTGTCACTGAGTACCGAGAAGAAAATCGGTCAGCAGATCATGCATGAAATTCGCTGGCGCGAGCCGTCGTATCTCGATGACGCCGATGTCGAGGCTTATCTGAATCAGTTGGGTGGAAGACTGGCGGCCGTCAGTAACGATCCCGGTTTCGGCTTCTACTTTTTCCCGATCAACGATCCGAATATCAACGCCTTTGCCATGCCCGGCGGTTACATCGGGGTGCATACCGGCCTCATCGTGTCGGCGCAGACCGAGTCGGAGTTGGCAGGCGTACTCGGCCACGAGATTGCACATGTGACGCAGCGCCACATCGCGCGCCAGGTCTTTCAATCCAAGCAGATCGGCATGGCGTCGATGGTGGCGATGGCGCTCGCCCTGCTGGCCGCGCGCTCGAGCGGGCAGATGGCCGGGGCGGCGATTGCGACGACGCAGGCCGGGGCGATTTCGGCCCGGCTGGCGTTTTCGCGGGATTTCGAGCGCGAGGCCGACCGGCAGGGTTTCGATATCCTGCGCAAGGCGGGTTTTGACGTGCGCGGTATGGGCGTGTTTTTCGAGCGCCTGCAAAAGACTGTTCGCCTGTACGAGAACAACGCGACGGCCTACCTGCGCACCCACCCGCTAACCGGCGAGCGCCTGACCGACATGCAGAACCGCGAGCAGGCGGTGCCTTATCGCCAGGTGGAAGATAGCGTCGATTTCCAGCTAGTGCGCGCCAAGGTGCGGGCCATGCAGGGCACGCCGGGCGATGCGGTGAAGGATCTGGACAAACTGCTGCGCGAGCGGAAGTTTGCTTCCGAAGCGGCCATTCGCTATGGCCTGGCTTTCGCGCTCTATCGGAATCGCGATTGGCCCGGCGCCGAGCGGGAGATTGAAACCATTCGTGGCCTCAGGGTTTCAGCCCCGATGCCGGAGCGTTTGCGGGCCGATATCCGGATTGCCCAGGGCGATGCGGCGGGGGGGCTGACGATCTATCGCGACGCGATGGTGCGCTATCCGCTCAATCTGGGGCTGCTTTACGGCTATGGCGCGGCCTTGCTTGGCGCGCGGCGTTACGAAGAGGCGCTCCGTTTTGCCGAGGCGCAGCTAGGCAACTATCCGGGCGATGTGCGCTTGCACAAGATGCGTGCCGAAAGTTACGCCGGTCTGGACAAGAAAGCCATGCAGCATCGCGCCCTGGCCGAGGTTTTCGCTTTGCAGGGCCAGACGGCGGCGGCGGTCGAGCAACTGCAGCAGGCGCAGAAGGCCGGCGACGGTAATTTCTTCGAGATGTCGTCCATCGATGCGCGCTTGCGCGAGTTGAAGCAGCGGCTGATCGATGAGCTCAAGGAAAAGCGCAAGTAATCGAGGTAAAATCGTGCCTCTAATCCATTTGGCCGAATGAACATGGAATTTAATCGCGATCTCGACGTTAAGGGGCTGAACTGCCCGTTGCCCATCCTGCGTACCAAGAAGACGCTTGCCGAGATGGAGTCAGGCCAGATCCTGCGCGTACTGGCGACCGATCCCGGTTCCCTCAAGGATTTTCCTGCTTTTGCCAAGCAAACCGGTAATGAACTGGTTGAGCAAAAAGAAGAAAATCGCGTTTTCGAGTTTTACCTGAAACGCAAATAAGCCCTGAATTCACCGCATTTTTCGAGGACAGGCGGGCGCCGGCTGGCGAACCCGCCGCTTGGCGTTTCGACGGGTTGATCGATTGCCTTGAGGCCAGCGATGCGGCCTCGCTGGAAGCCGTGCTGCTGACGCTCCTGCATGACCCGCAGTGGACGGTGGTTGGGCTCGACTATGAACTCGGCTATCTGCTCGAACCCAGGTCGGCGCCCGTTGGCTGGCAACCGGGCGGGCGAGTGCTGGCCAGGTTCTGGCGCTTCTCAAAGCGGATTTCGCACTCCGTGGACGATGCCGAAGCCTGGTTGCAGCAGCGTGGCCATGGCGTGGCCGGCATTGGCGGCTTGCAGCCGGCGATTGATGAAGAAACCTACGTTGCTACGGTCAACCGGATAAAACGGCTGATTTTTGAAGGTGACTGTTATCAGGTTAATTTCACCTTCCCGCTCGACTTTGCGTGGTTCGGTTCGCCGCTGGCGCTCTACACCCGACTGCGCGAGCAGCAGCCGGTTCGCTATGGCGGCTTCGTCGGCGATGTGCGGAACGGCCTGGTTTCGCTGTCGCCCGAGCTGTTCGTGGAGCGCTGTGGCGACCGGCTGGTGACGCGGCCGATGAAAGGCACGGCGCCACGTAGCGCGCCGCCTGAGCAACTGCGTAGTTCCGAAAAGGACCGGGCGGAAAACCTGATGATCGTCGACCTGCTGCGCAACGACCTTGGCCGTGTGGCTGAGCAGGGCAGCGTTGTCGTCGACCGGCTGTTCGACATCGAGGAATACCCGACGCTCTGGCAGATGGTGTCGGAGGTTTCGGCCAATGTCGGTGGGCGGAGTTTTGGTGAAATCCTGCGCGCGCTGTTTCCTTGTGGTTCGATTACCGGAGCGCCGAAGATTCGGGCGATGCAGATCGCGGCCGAACTGGAAAACGCCGAGCGCGGCATTTACACCGGGGCGCTTGGCTGGCTGGCGCCGAATGGCGATTTCCGGCTCAACGTGGCGATCCGCACGCTGGAACTGGGTGCCGATGGCCACGGCAAGCTGGGCGTCGGCAGCGGCGTCGTCGCTGACTCACAGCCGGCCGCCGAGTGGCAGGAGTGTCTGCTCAAGTCGCGATTCCTGCGTGAGTGCGATCCCGGCCTGCTATTGATCGAAACGCTGCGCCGTGAAGACGGGCGCTATCCGCGGCTGGCCGGGCATCTCGAACGTTTGCGCCGGTCGGCGGCGTGGCTGGGGTTTGCCTGTGACGAAGCGCGGGTGGCCGAACTGCTGGCCGCACAGCCTGTCACTGGCACCTGGCGGGTGCGGCTGACTCTGGCGAAGGATGGCCGCCTCGACGTCCAGGCCTTCCCGCTGGGGGGCGAGCCGAGCGGGCCGCGCCGCGCCGTGCTGGCTGCCATGAGCATTGAATCAGGCTATCCGCTGCGTCGCCACAAGACCACGGACCGGGCGCAGTACGACGCTGCGCTCAAGGTGCTGGACAGCGATCCGCAGCTCTTTGACATGGTTTTTCTCAACGAACGCGGCGAGGTGGCCGAAGGGGGGCGCAGTAACGTTTTCGTCGAGCGCGATGGGGTGCTGCTGACGCCGCCGCTGGCCAGTGGTGCCTTGCCCGGTGTGCTGCGGTCGGCGTTGCTGGCCGATGGCCGGGCTCGTGAAGCCGTGTTGTGGCCGGATGATCTGGCCGGCGGCTTCTGGCTGGGCAACGCGCTACGCGGCCTGGTGCGCGTAGCTTTGCCGCAATGATTTCAATTTTGGCCGTTTTTTCCGGTTGACCGTAGCACTCCGAGCGCTACGGTCAGCGGGCGAGATCAGCCGCGCAGCCTGCGCAAATAGAGGCCGATCATCGAGAAAAGTGCGGCTGCAACGCCGTAATAGAAGGCCTTGGGGACATCGACGTCCTGGTAATCAAGCAGGATCGGCATGTCGTTTTCGACCGTATAACGGATGGTGGTCTGGAAGTGCCAGGACGAAGCCTTGACCTCGAAAACGCCGTTTTCAATCTTCCACTTGAGCCAGTTGTTTTCTTCCTGGGTTTCACCGGCTGGTTCCGTCGGCGTCAGCGAGGTGTAGAGGCCTTGGGCCTTGGCATCGGCCAGATCCTTGTAGGCGAAGCCGCAGGGTTCCTGGTTGGCGCAGATGGCGACGACGCGGAACTCCGGTTTCCAGACGTCAGTCTTGTCTTTCGGCCACGAGATCATGAAAGCGACGCTCCAGGCGCCAACCAGCGCCGAAAAGATCATCAGGGCTATGAATATCTTGGCGAGGAGGCCGCGTTTGTCTTGGGACATTTGAATCCTTTTTAGTTACCCAACTTGGCAAGCTGGGGCTTGAGTTGTTCCAGCGTCGCCGTGAAATCGGCTACCCGCTGCTTTTCCTGATCGATCACGGCTGCCGGGGCGCGGGCGACGAAACCTTCGTTGGCGAGCTTGCCCTGGGCAATCGAAATCTGCTTTTCGAGCTTTTCGATTTCCTTGGCGAGGCGCACGCGTTCGGTGACAACGTCGATTTCCACCTTGAGCATCAGGCGGGTTTCACCGACCACGGCAACCGGTGCCATGGCATCGGCCGGCATGTCGGAAACGATTTGTACCTCGGAGAGCTTACCCAGAGCTTGCAGGATGGCCGCGAACTCGGAAATCTCGGCGCCGCCACCGGCAACCAGCAGCGGCATGCGCAGGGCCGGCGAGACATTCATTTCGCCGCGCAGGTTGCGCGTCGCGTAGGCCAGGGCCTTGAGGCGCTCGACCTTGGCTTCCGAAGCCGGGTCGAGCTTGTACTCCTCGGCGCGCGGGTAGGCGGCGAGCATGATCGAGTCGTGCGTCTTGCGGCCGGCGATCGGGGCGACGGTCTGCCACAACTCTTCGGTGATGAACGGAATGAGCGGGTGGGCCAGGCGCAGAACGGCTTCCAGCGTGCGCACCAGGGTCCGGCGGGCGCCGCGCTGCTGGGCGTCGTTGCCGGTCTGGATCTCGACCTTGGCGATTTCCAGATACCAGTCGCAGAACTCGTCCCAGATGAATTTGTAGATGGCCTGAGCGACGAGGTCGAAACGGTAGTCGGTGAAGTGCTGCTCGACTTCCTTCTCGACGCGCTGCAACTGGCTGACGATCCAGCGGTCGGCGAAGCTGAATTCAAGCGGGGCGGAACCGCCGCAGGCCGGGCCGTTCTGCTGGTGTTCGAGGGCCAGGTCGTGGCCCTCAACGTTCATCAGCACGAAGCGCGTGGCGTTCCACAGCTTGTTGCAGAAATTGCGATAGCCGTCGCAGCGATTGAGGTCAAACTTGATGTCGCGGCCGGGCGAGGCGAGGCTGGCGAAGGTGAAGCGCAGGGCGTCGGTGCCGAAAGAGGCGATACCTTCCGGGAACTCCTTCTTCGTCTTCTTGGCAATACTTTCCGCCTGCTTGGGGTTCATCAGGCCGGTCGTGCGCTTTTCGATCAGCGCGTCGAGGCCGATGCCGTCGATGAGGTCGATCGGGTCGAGCACATTGCCCTTCGATTTCGACATCTTCTGGCCTTCGCCATCGCGGATCAGGCCGTGCACATAAACGTGCTTGAACGGGATCTGGCCGGTGATCTGCTTGGTCATCATGACCATGCGGGCAACCCAGAAGAAGATGATGTCGAAACCGGTGACCAGCACGGTCGACGGCAAATATTGCTGCAAAATCGGATTGGCCGCGTCGATGGCTTCGTCGCCCGTCCAGTCCAGCGTCGAGAACGGCCACAGGGCGGACGAGAACCAGGTGTCGAGGACGTCCTCGTCGCGGCTCAGGGCGCCGGTGTAGCCCTGCCTGGCGGCTTCGGCCCTGGCTTCAGCTTCGCTGTGGGCAACGAAAATCTGGCCGTTGTCGCCGTACCAGGCCGGAATCTGGTGGCCCCACCATAGCTGACGGGAAATACACCAGTCCTGGATATTGTTGAGCCACTGGTTGTAGGTATTGACCCAGTTTTCCGGATAGAACTTGATCTCGCCGGAATGGACGACATCGAGCGCCTTCTCGGTGATCGACTTGCCGTCGTCGCCCGGCTTGGACATGGCGACGAACCACTGGTCGGTGAGCATCGGCTCGATGACGACATTGGTCCGGTCGCCGCGTGGCACCTTGAGCTTGTGCTTGTCGGTCTTGACCAGGATGCCGAGGGCTTCGAGGTCGGCGACGACAGCCTTGCGGGCGTCGAAACGGTCGAGGCCCTGATATCTGGCGGGGGCGTTCTCGTTGATCTTGGCGTCGAGCGTCAGGATCGAAATCATCGGCAGGCCGTGGCGCTGCCCCACAGCGTAGTCGTTGAAATCATGTGCCGGCGTAACCTTGACGCAGCCCGTGCCGAATTCGAGATCGACGTAGCTGTCGGCGATGATCGGGATTTCTCTATCGGTCAGCGGCAACTTCACCATCTTGCCGATCATGTGCTTGTAGCGTTCGTCTTCCGGATGAACCATGACGGCCGTGTCACCGAGCATGGTTTCCGGACGCGTCGTGGCGACGACCAGGCTATCCGAGCCATCGGCCAGTGGATAGCGAATGTGCCACATGAAACCGTCTTCTTCCTCCTGCACGACTTCGAGGTCGGAAACGGCTGTGTGCAGCTTCGGATCCCAGTTCACCAAGCGCTTGCCGCGGTAGATCAGGCCTTCATTGAACAGGCGGACGAAAGTTTCGGTGACGACCTTGTTGAGGCCGGCATCCATCGTGAAGCGCTCGCGCTTCCAGTCCGGGCTGGTGCCCATGCGGCGCATCTGTTTGGTGATGGTGTTGCCGGAGTATTCCTTCCATTCCCAGACTTTTTCAAGGAACTTCTCGCGACCGAGGTCGTGGCGCGAAATGCCTTGGGCGTCGAGCTGGCGTTCGACGACGATCTGCGTCGCGATGCCGGCGTGGTCGGTGCCCGGCTGCCACAGCGTGTTGTGGCCGCGCATCCGGTAATAGCGGGTCAGCGCGTCCATCAGCGTCTGGTTGAAGCCATGGCCCATGTGCAGCGTGCCGGTCACATTCGGCGGCGGCAGCAGGATGCAGAAGTTTTCGTCAGCTGCCTTGCTGCGGTCAACGCCGGCAGCGAAGTAATTCTGGGCTTCCCACTCGGGGTACCAGCGGCGTTCGATATCGGCTGGTTCAAAGGCTTTGGCGAGTTCCATGGGCTTGTCGGAAAAGGGGAAAACCCATGATTATACCCGCGATTGTCAGCGCGTCCGGCCTACTGCTTCGGTGTCTCCATGATCGCCGTGCCCCAGCTCGAGGTCCGGTAGCCGAGCGGTTTCCACAGGTGTTTCCAGGGCAACTCGACGATTCCCGGCGAGGTCAGCATATGGGCGGCGGCAGTGGCATTGCGCAAGTTGGCAGGCATCTCGGCGTTCTTGTCCGGCACGGGCCAGACGACGGCGATTTTTCTGTTGTCGCCAGCCAGCGTGGGCAGGCCGGACATCACAACGCGGGACTCCGGGAAAAAGCGGCGGAGGTTGCCGCCGACATGGGGGTCGTTGACCATGATGGTTCCCCGGTCAAAGCCCTGCTCACGCAGTTTGCCGGCGAGTTCGGCGTAGGGCACGGCCCAGCGGCAACGTGAGCAGAAAGGCTCGTAGACGAACAGGTTGCCGCTGCGCACGGCATAGGCGGTGATCGTGAAACCGAGCAGGACAGCCATGAACACTTGCACCCGGCGCGGCGTCGGATTGGTCTCGCGGACCTTCTCGGTCAGCCAGGGAATGGCGATGACGAGCATGGGCAGGATGCTGTGTACTGCGTAGTTCGAGCGGGAGTAGAGCAGGCCGTTGAAGAGGACGAGTCCGCTCAGTTCGATGAGCAGAATGTGGAAGAGAAAAAGCTTGGGGTCGAAGATCAGCGGATCGCTCGAACGAAGCCGGGATTGCCTGAAAATTGTCCGGAAGATGGCCGGAAAGACCATCGGCAGGATCACGATGTAGGGCGACAGAACGAGCAGCGGAAAGGTGAAGGCATCGCGCAGGCCAGCAGTTATACCAGGCAGTGAGTGGGCGGGGATTTCCGGCAGCAGGTTTGTGCTCAGGGCCGTCAAGTGCTGCGGGTCGGCGGCCAGCCAGAGTGCATAGGGCGTCACGATCAGCAAGGTGACCGGCAGCGACGCCAGCATCGGCAGCGAGAAAACCGTTTTCCGCACGGACGGTTGCAGCCAGGCGGCGAGCAGTGTGGCGAACAGGGCAAAGGCGTAAATGTGTTCGGTGAGCAGGCCCAGTCCGATCAGCGTGGCCAGCAGCAGGTAATTGCCAAGACTAGAGCGATCAAGCAGACGAAAAATCGCCCACACGGTAGCAACAGCCAGCACCATGGCACCGACGCGATGGGTAAAACCTTCATGAAAACGCCAAAAAATCTGGTAGACCGTGGCCATCGATTCGACGGCAATGAACGCCCACAGCGCGCTTTGCGTAACTTTTCGCGTGATTTGATAAAGGCAGCCAGCCATGGCGACCAGCAGTGCATATTTGAGGAACAGAAAGCCCGAAAGGCCGGCGCCGAAAATATGCTGTAAACACCATAAGGCCCAGTTGTAGAGTGGGCCTTGCTCGACGTTGTAACCTGGCGCGAGGGTCTGGGCGATGAGGTTGTCGAGCGGGTCGTCCTCGCCGAGATTGCCTGACGAAAACAAGCGGGTCAGTGCGTGAATCGAGGCGTAAATGGCGACGAGTACGATGACGCCGGATAACGTGAAAGGAAAGCGGGGGGCCGCCGTCGAGGCGGAAGCGAATGAATTGCTCGGGTTCATGGGGATTTGGGTGGCGGCCCAAAGGGCCGCGATCAGGTACTGGCTAACTGTTCTCGATCATTTTCTGTTCGGCCAGAAAATCCCTGATGGTCGAACTGATTATCTCGGGCAAGGCAGCCTTGATGCGGTCCTCGATGCGGCCGGTGAGTTCGCGAATAAGCTCGTCACGCAAACCCGGATCGATGCTCGAGGGCACTTCCGGTGCTATCTGCAGGGGAGTGTCGGCCACTGCTTCGACGGCGACTTCGGGCGGTTCAGGCACGGTTTCCATTTCCGGCATCGGCTCGACTTCGGTGAGAACCGGAATGTCGTCGAACTCATCGACGCTGTCGGTGAGTACCGGTACGTCGTCCAATTCGCTGTCGGTCTGGCGTCGGCGATGCATCAGGGCGTCGGCTCGGGCAATGATGGGGCTGGGCACGCGGGTTCCTTAGCGATCGCTGAGGTCGAAGTAGCGGACTTCGTAGCCGCGATCCTTGTAGAACTTGACACGATCTCTGGCGGCTGTGCGGTCGTTCTCTTCCTGACCAACGACTTCGATCAGGCTCTCGAAGCGCGAAAAGCCGGGCGGTATTTCCTGGCTCAGGTTCATCAGGCGTTCGTCCTGCGGGATGTTTTCCAGCTTGTCCGTGATCAGGATGGGTGTTTCGGCAGCGAGCGGTGAATCGGCCCGACAGTGCGGCACGAAACTAAGCGCCGAATGCGTCCACAACATGCGGTCGACGCTGCTGGCGACTGAATTATCGACAGCGTAAACCAGCATCGGCTTTTTCTTCGCGTAGGCGCCGCTCAGCAAGGCGCAGGCCGCGGCGATCTTGTCAGAGGCGCCGTGATAGAAAAAAACCTGCGTCAATTGAGCTTGCCTGCGCGTTGCAGCAGGTAATGCGTCAACAAGGGAACGGGCCGGCCCGTGGCGCCTTTGCTGGCGCCGGATTTCCAGGCGGTGCCAGCGATGTCGAGGTGCGCCCAGTCGAATTTCTTGGTGAAACGCGACAGGAAGCAAGCGGCCGAAATGGCACCGCCCCAGCGACCGCCAATGTTGGCCATGTCGGCAAACGGACTTTTCAAGAGTTCCTGGTAGTCATCCCACAGCGGCATGTGCCAGGCACGATCGTAGGCTTCGTCGCCGGCATCGAGCAGTTCGCGGGCGAGGCCATCCTTGTTGGCGAACAGGCCGGTGGCGACGTTACCCAGGGCGACGACGCAGGCGCCGGTCAGCGTCGCGACATCGATCACCGTGTCCGGTTCGAAGCGCTCGGCGTAGGTCAGTGCATCGCACAGGATCAGGCGACCTTCGGCATCGGTGTTGAGGATTTCGATGGTCTGGCCGGACATCGACGTGACAATGTCGCCGGGACGCGTTGCTTTGCCATCAGGCATGTTTTCAGTGGCCGGAACGATGACGGTCAGATTGATCGGCAGAGCCATCCGGGCAACGGCATGCATGGTGCCGAGGACACTGGCGGCGCCGCACATGTCGTATTTCATTTCGTCCATTTCGGCGCCGGGCTTCAGCGAAATACCGCCCGTGTCGAAAGTGATGCCCTTGCCCACCAGGACGACCGGTTTTTCAGCAGCCTTGCCGCCCTTGTAACTGAGAACAATCAGTTTGGGCGGCTGGTGCGAACCATGGGCAACGGCGAGCAGGGAATGCATGCCGAGTTTTTCCATGTCGGCGCGATCGAGAACTTCGCAGCCGAGCTTGAATTTCCCGGCCATAGCCTGTGCTTGCTCGGCCAGATAGGTTGGGTGGCAGATATTGGGGGGCAGGTTGCCCAGGTCCTTGGTCATCGCCACGCCTTCGGCGATGGCTAGCCCCTGGTTCAGCGCTTCCTCGGCTGGAGCGAGCTCATTCCGTCTTTCAACGCTGAATGTCAGCTTGCGCAATGGGCGCCGAACATCTTCCTTCTTGCTCTTGAATTGCTCGAATTTGTAGGTCGCGTCCAGGGCGGCCAGCGTTGCCTGGCGAATCCGCCAGCCTATGCTGCGTTTTTTGACGGTGAGTTCGGTCAGGAAGATGGAGGCATCGAAAGCGCCGGTTTCGTTGAGCACTTTGACTGTTGCGCTGATGGCACTGCCAAATTCCTTCTCGCGAAAGTCCTTTTCCTTGCCGAGGCCGACGAGCAGGATGCGGTCGCATAGCGTGCCCGGCACGTTGTGCAGCAACAGCGTGCTACCGGACTTTCCTTCCATGTCGCCGCGCCGGACGATATCGGCAATGTGGCCGCCGGATGCCTTGTCGAGCAGCTCGGCAGGAAGGGTCAGCTTCCTTGATTCAAAGACGCCGACAACGACGCAGGCGCTGCGCTGTTTCTCCGGGCTGCCACTTTTTATGCTAAATTCCACAAGCTGCTCCTGATCAGGGAAATATCAGTTTCCGAGGGATTATCCTCGTTTTTTTTCGGTTTCGTCAAAGCATGATATTCGAACGTGCCGCCCGGCGCGAATTTGCTCAGGCAGCCGCTGGCATTAGTGTTGCCCTGCTGGCGATCCTGGCTTCCATACTGTTGATCCGCCTCCTCAAAGAGGCCGTCGGTGGGCGTATTGTGCCCGAGGCGGTTGCCTCGCTGCTCGGCTTCGCCTTGTTGAACTTCATGCCGCTCGTGCTGAGCTTGATGCTTTTCGTATCGATTCTGCTGAGTTTGACGCGAGCCTATCGTGATTCCGAAATGGTCGTATGGAGCACCTGTGGCTTGCCGCTCACTACCTGGTTGCAGCCCGTACTGAAGTTTGCATTGCCTTTCGTTCTGGTCATCGCGGCGCTGGCCGGTTTTCTCTCACCGTGGGCCAACTTGAATACTGCGCAATATCGGCAGGTTCTGTCGGCGCGTAGCGACGTTTCCCAGGTGTCTCCGGGGGTTTTTCAGGAGTCCAAGGCCGGGAAGCGTGTTTTCTTCGTCGAGGCTCTCGATGAAGGAGAGGCGCTGCTCGGGAATATCTTTGTTGCGAGTTTTCAGGATGGAAAGCTCGGTGTCGTGGTGTCCGATCAGGGCTACCAGGAATTCGCGGAAAACGGCGACCGTTTCGTCGTTCTGGAGAAAGGGCGCCGTTACGAGGTGGAGCCCGGGTCGCCGGAGTTTCGGGTAATGGAATTCGAGCGGTATCGGGTGCGTACTGAAGATGCCGAAGCCAAACCCACGGAGCCATTGCCCAATCGGCTGTCGATGCCTGAGCTGCTCAAGGATGACAGCAACAAGGCGCGTGGCGAACTTCTCTGGCGAATCGGGCTTCCCGTCTCGGCCTTGATTCTGGCGCTGCTGGCCATTCCTCTTTCCTATGTCAATCCGCGTGCCGGCCGCTCGGCCAACATGTTGATTGCCGTGCTTATCTATGCGATATACAGCAATCTGCTATGGGTTGCCCAGGCATGGGTTGCTCAGGGAAAGCTGTCGTTCTGGATCGGTGTTTGGGTTATCCACGCCATTATGCTGGTGCCATTGGTGTTGCTGTTTTACCGGCGCATCGCCGTGCGCATGCCATGGCAGGGGGGGGCCGGTGTTTAAGGCGAATACGCATCAACGCTACCTGATGCGGGAAGTCCTCGCCGCAGTCTTTCTTGTCTTGCTGGCTTTTTTGGCGCTATTCAGTTTTTTCAATTTCGTCGATGAGCTGCGAAACGTTGGACGGGCTGATTACACAGCGGGGCGAGCTGCCTTGTTTGTGGCGCTCGGCCTGCCAGGGCTCATCTACGAGCTGATTCCGATTGCCGCCCTGATCGGCACTTTGTATGCCTTGTCTACACTGGCCAGGCATTCCGAACTGACGGTACTGCGGGCATCCGGTCTGGCGACGTCAGATTTGCTGATGACCTTGTTTCGCGTAGCTGCGCTGTTGGCGTTGCTGACCTTCGTTTTTGGTGAGGTGCTGGTACCTTTTAGCGAACGGCTGGCTCAGGAAATCAAGGCCAAGGCGTTGAGCAAGGTCATTGCCCGCAGCGGTCTGCAAAGCGGTTTGTGGATCAAGGATGGGCGCAGTTTCATCAATATTCGCAAGGCCAATTCGGATGCCACGCTGGAAGGCGTGCGAATCTATCGGTTTACTGCTGACAATACGCTGGAGTCGGTGACTGATGCCCGTGAGGCGACCTTTCAATTGCCTGACCGATGGCTATTGAAAGGGGTGGTCAGAACCGTCCTTGATGCGGATGCATCGCGTGTCGAATCCAGTGACTCGATGGACTGGCATTCTGCGGTCAACCCGGATTTATTGGCTATTTTGACAGTCGCGCCCGAGCGGATGTCACTCTATGGCCTCTTCAACTACACCCGGCATCTGGTCGAAAACAAGCAGAAGGCCGAGCGTTACCAGATTGCCCTCTGGAAAAAGCTTGTTTATCCGTTAACCGCACTGGTCATGGTCGCACTGGCGCTTCCTTTTGGTTATTCGCATGACCGGGTTGGCGGCGTCAGTCTGAAGATTTTTGCCGGGGTCATGCTGGGCATACTTTTCTATGCCCTGAATGGCCTTTTTTCAAATCTCGGGGTGATCAATTCCTGGCCACCATTTGCCAGTGCAACGGCGCCTGCTGCGCTATTCCTGGTCACTGCGATGGGTATGCTGTGGTGGGTTGAGCGCCGTTAGGAGCCGAGAAATAATCCTTGAAACCTCGGTTGGACGCGGCTGATGGTGCGCCTGGGCGGGATGGCCGGCGCGAAGCGACGCCGCAGCAGGCTCATGCCTGCAAGGAGAAGCGACCAAGCCGGACGCCCGACCAGACGTGCCAGCAGCCGCGTCGCGCTGTCACCCAACGGGTGAATGGCCGCGAAGGCATGGGAGCCCGTATTCACGCGGCAGACCAGGCATGGATGAGCGGTCAACTGAGGTTTCAAGGATAATAAGTTGGACAAATATGGGTGTGCTGGCGGGATGCGATGCAAGGCGCCGGTCGCGCCGCATGGCCATTACCTGCAAGCGACCGGCAACGCCGCAGCGCGCCCGCCAGCACGGCCAGAATGTTCACGTTATTGTTTCTCGGCTCCTTAGTCAGTTTGTGCTGACTATTCGGGTTCCGGCAATTCTGTCATGCAGGAACTGATGCTCCTTGTCGAATAGCGCCCAGAATATGCCTGTTCCGAACAACAGAATGCTTGGCCACGCCGCCAGGTAGCGAAGAATTGCCTGCAAAGGGCGCAATGGCGCTCCCTCTGCCGAGACGATGCGCAGTTTCCATGTCTTCATTGGCAAGGTTTGCCCACCATTGAGCCAGCACCAGGCAAAATAGACCAGCAGCAACAGCAAAACGTGAAGCCAAAGTATCCGGGGCGATAGCTCGAAATGGAACCCCGAAAGGACAATTTGCGGTAGCAGAAAACCAATCAGCAGGATTGAAAAAACGACAAGGCTTTCATACAGCATGCAGACCAGGCGGCGCCTGATGCCGGGGAGTGAGGTTGGCATCAGTGTTTGCTTGTTTCTACGGCCGGGGGTTGGCTCGACGAACCGACTGCCGTTGTGGATGGGGTGGCCGTGCTGTTTGTCCCGGCGCTGCTTGAGTCAGTTGGTGGTGCCAGCAACTTGGATGACCTGCTGTTTTCGCGGAGTCTCTGCTGCTGTTCGGGTGGCAGATTCGTGTAGACATCCCATTTTTGCTTGACCACCTGTTTTTGTTCCGGCGGCAATTGATTGAAGTCCTTGAATGAACTTCTAACCTTGGAGCGTTGCTCTGGCGTCAGGTTGGCCCATTCGCGCATTCGATACTGCATGCGTTGTTGCTCATCCTGTTTCATGTTCGGGTAGCGATCAGCGATACCCAGCCATTTTTTCTTGCGGATGTTCTCCATGTGGTCCCAGTCCTTGGAGAGGGGGGCGAGTATGTCTCTTTGCTGGGTGCTTAACTGAATCCATCTTGGTTGCGGCGGCGTACCTATGATCGCCGATGTTGGCGGTTCGACGGCAATGACGGTAGTCAGGCAAAAACAGAGGATTATTCCTCCGAGGAGTCGTCTTTTAACCATTCGAAGAAGTCGTTGTCCAGAAAAGCATCGGGGGGAAGGTCATCGGTGAGCAAGGCGCTATCCACGTCTTCCTGTTCAGTGATGTACTGGATACTATGCCAATAGAAAGACATCCACATGCCGAGCAGCAAGGCTAGCACGGCAAGAGCTTGCTTGAGATACGGGACGTAGGCATCCGTCCGGAATGACGACATGCCAGCGCCGGTCATGATCATTTGCGGCTCGGCCTGTTTTTGCCGCGCCAGCGCCAGATGACGAGCGGCTTCCAGCCTCCGCGACGCAGCAGGCGGAATATTGTTCAAACCAAGGTTCAACGCTTGCCGAACTCGATATGCGTAACGCTCTTCGTTCATAGTTTTATACCTCTTGCCGACAGGGCGGCTGCCAGCGCGTGAGTGGCGCGCGAGCAATGGGTTTTGACGCTGCCTTCTGAGCAGCCCATCGCCGCTGCGGTTTCAGCGACGTCCATGTCTTCCCAATAACGCATGAGAAAGGCTTCGCGTTGACGTGCAGGTAATTTTTTTATTTCTTCATCAATCAGGTTGAGCGTCTGCGCTTGTTGAAGCTTGCTTTCCGGTGTTCTCGGGCCGGCATCGTCTTCATCGGCAGCCAGCGTTTCGAGCGGGTCGTAGTCCTCGTCGTCGTCCGGGGAGAACGCTGACAGCAGCGTTGTCCACATTGAGCGGACCTTGCTGCGCCGGTAAAAGTCGCGAATGGTGTTCTGCAGAATTCGCTGGAAGAGCATCGGGTACTCTTCGTCAGGTCGGTCGCCGTATTTTTCCGCCAGTTTGAGCATGGCGTCCTGGACGATGTCCAGCGCAGCATCTTCATCGTGAACGGCGAACATCGCCTGTTTGAAGGCGCGGCGCTCGACGGATTCAAGAAAGCTGGAAAGTTGTTGGGGTGATGACAGGGTCGTCTCTTCCGAAAGTTCTTGAGCATTATAGGGAAATGCCGGGAAACCTTGACCGAAAATGGTCGGTCGATTAAGGTTACGCCCTTTTACGCGATAGCTTTTTTGGGCTCAAGAATGATGATCAGCGGTGCAGAAATTGTAATCAGGTGCCTGCAAGAAGAAAAGGTCGATTGTGTTTTCGGATACCCCGGCGGTTCCGTTTTGCACATCTACGACGCTCTTTTCAAGCAGGATCAGGTCAAACACATTCTGGTTCGCCACGAACAGGCGGCTGTTCATGCGGCAGATGCCTATTCGCGCTCCTCGCAACGGGTTGGTGTTGCGCTGGTGACCTCGGGGCCAGGTGTGACGAATACCGTGACCGGTATTGCCACGGCCTACATGGACTCGATCCCGATGGTGGTGTTGACCGGGCAGGTGCCTTCCTTCTACATCGGCCAGGATGCTTTCCAGGAGTGCGACACGGTCGGTATCACCCGTCCTTGTGTCAAACACAATTTCCTGGTCAAGGATGTCAAGGATCTGGCGGTAACCATCAAGAAGGCTTTCCACATTGCCTCGACCGGTCGTCCGGGTCCGGTGGTGGTCGATATCCCCAAGGATATTACCGCCCAGATGTGCCAATTCGATTACCCGAAGACCATTCAGATGCGTTCCTACAACCCGGTGGTCAAGGGGCATCTGGGGCAGATCAAGAAGGCTGTGCAGATTCTGCAGGAAGCAAAACGCCCGGTGATCTACACGGGTGGCGGCGTCATTCTCTCCGATGCGGCCGAGCAACTGACCAGGCTGGCGCACAAGCTGAACTTCCCGGTAACCAATACCCTGATGGGTTTGGGCGGCTATCCGGCGACGGACAGGCAGTTCATCGGCATGCTTGGCATGCATGGCACGTTCGAAGCCAATAATGCAATGCATTACGCCGACGTGATTCTGGCCATCGGTGCCCGTTTTGACGATCGCGTGATCGGCAATCCGGAGCACTTCAGCGAAGAGAAGCGTCGTGTTATCCATATCGACATCGATCCTTCCTCGATTTCCAAGCGCGTCAAGGTCGATGTGCCCATCGTCGGCAATGTGCCGGATGTGCTTGAAGAAATCGTCAAGCTGATGGATGGCGGTTTCAAGACCGATCCTGACGTTGCCAACTGGTGGAAACAGATCGACGAATGGCGTGGCCGTGACTCCCTGCGTTACAAGCAGTCCGAGCACATCATGCCGCAGTTCGTCATGGAGAAATTGTACGAAGTGACCGGCGGCAATGCCTTCGTGACTTCGGACGTCGGCCAGCACCAGATGTTTGCTGCGCAGTACTACAAGTTCGACAAGCCGCGGCGCTGGATCAACTCCGGCGGTCTGGGCACCATGGGTGTCGGCCTGCCGTATGGCATGGGCGTGCTGATGGCCAATCCGGATGCGCAGGTGGCCTGCGTGACGGGCGAAGGCTCGATCCAGATGTGTATCCAGGAATTGTCGACCTGCAAGCAGTACGGCTTCCCGATCAAGATCATCAACCTCAACAACGGCATGCTGGGCATGGTTCGGCAGTGGCAGGAAATGTTCTATTCCAAGCGCTACTCGCAGTCCTATGTCACTTCGCTGCCGGATTTCGTCAAGTTGGCCGAAGCCTACGGGCACGTCGGCATGAAGATCGAAAAGCCGGAAGATGTCGAGCCGGCCTTGCGCAAGGCCTTTACCGAGCACAAGAATGATCTGGTCTTCATGGACTTCATCATCGATCCGGGTGCCAACGTCTTCCCGATGGTTGCGGCCGGCAAGGGGCTGACTGAAATGATCCTCGCTGAAGATCTGTAAGCGGGGAGAGGAAAAACTATGCTGCGACACATCATTTCCATCCTGATCGAAAACGAATCGGGCGCACTTTCCCGCGTGGCCGGGCTGTTCTCAGCCCGCGGCTACAACATTGAATCGCTGACCGTGGCACCGACGGAAGATCCCTCGCTGTCCCGGATGACCATCCTGACTTCCGGTTCCGACGAGGTGCTGGAGCAGATCACGAAACAGCTCAACAAGCTGGTCGACGTGGTCAAGGTGGTCGATCTCTCCGAAGCTGCTCATGTCGAGCGCGAACTGATGCTGATCAAGGTTCGTGCTACCGGCAAGGACCGCGAAGAGATGAAGCGGATGGCCGATATTTTCCGTGGTCGCATCATCGACGTCACGGAATCGACCTATGTCATCGAGTTGACCGGCGCAAGCTCCAAGCTCGATTCCTTCATTGCCGCGCTCGATGCCGGCCTGATTCTCGAAACCGTCCGCACCGGTGTCTGTGGCATCGGTCGTGGCGACCGTATTCTTAAAGTCTAACTATCTGTACATAAAGAGGATTTCATGAAAGTTTATTACGACAAGGACGCCGATCTCTCCCTCATCAAGGGCAAGAAGGTCACCATCGTTGGTTACGGCTCGCAGGGCCATGCCCACGCCCAGAACCTCAAGGATTCCGGCGTCAAGGTCACCGTCGGCCTGCGCAAGGATGGCGCTTCGTGGAAGAAGGCCGAAGCGGCCGGCCTCAAGGTCGAAGAGATCGCCAAGGCCGTCAAGGGCGCTGACGTCGTCATGATCCTGTTGCCGGATGAAAACATCCCGCAGGTGTACAACGAAGAAGTTGCCCCGAACCTCAAGAAGGGCGCTGCCCTGGCCTTCGCTCACGGCTTCAATGTGCATTACAACCAGGTCGTGCCGCGCGCCGACGTGGACGTCATCATGATCGCCCCGAAGGGCCCCGGTCACACCGTGCGTTCCGAGTACCTGAAGGGCGGCGGCGTGCCATCCCTGATCGCCGTGTATCAGGACGTTACCAAGAAGGCCAAGGACATTGCTCTGTCCTACGCTGCTGCCAACGGCGGCACCAAGGGTGGCGTCATTGAGACCAACTTCCGCGAAGAAACCGAAACCGATCTGTTCGGCGAACAGGCCGTGCTGTGCGGCGGCGCCGTCGAACTGGTCAAGATGGGCTTCGAAACCCTGACCGAAGCGGGTTACGCTCCGGAAATGGCCTATTTCGAGTGCCTGCACGAACTCAAGCTGATCGTCGACCTGATGTACGAAGGCGGCATTGCCAACATGAACTACTCGATCTCCAACAACGCGGAGTTCGGCGAGTACGTGACCGGTACCGAAGTCATCAACGAGCAGTCCCGTGCCGCCATGCGCAATGCTCTCAAGCGTATCCAGAACGGTGACTACGCCAAGATGTTCATTCTTGAAGGCCGCACCAATTACCCGGCCATGACGGCTCGCCGTCGTCTCAATGCCGAGCATCCGATCGAAACGGTTGGCGAAAAGCTGCGTGACATGATGCCGTGGATCAAGAAAAATAAGCTCGTCGACCAGACCAAGAACTAATTGGATCGTTGCGGGCTCGGTAGTGCGTCGTTGCTTACGCTTGCCGTACTAAGGTACTGTCTGCGCGTGCGCGCCTAGCGCTATCTTCGCTTTGGGCGGTGTGGGAAACTGCACCGCCCTTGTCATTTGCGGATTTTGATGCTTTCCGGGTGTATCCTTTTCGGATCGCCCGTTGATATGTGACCCATGACCGAACTCAAACCCCGTAAATCGCTGTTCAATCCTGAAGTGAAGCGGCGCGGTATTTATTTGCTGCCCAACCTGTTCACTACGGCGGCCCTGTTTGCCGGCTTCTTTGCCATCGTCCAGGCGATGCAGGGTGATTTTGAGCGGGCGGCGATGGCGATCTTCATCGCCATGGTCCTTGATGGGCTGGATGGTCGTGTGGCGCGCCTGACCAATACGCAGTCGGCCTTTGGTGCCGAATACGATTCGCTGTCCGACATGGTCAGCTTCGGTGCAGCACCGGCGCTTGTGATGTACGAATGGGCGCTGCGCGACATGGGCCGCCTGGGCTGGATTGCTGCCTTCATCTACTGTGCCTGTGCTGCCTTGCGTCTGGCTCGCTTCAATACCACGCTGGAAGTCATGGACAAGCGCTTTTTCCAGGGCCTGCCTTCGCCGGCCGCAGCGGCGCTGGTTGCCGGGTTGGTCTGGGTCATGATCGAAACAGGCGTGCCCGGTAGCGATGTGCGTTGGCCGGCTTGTGTGCTGACGATTTTTGCCGGGCTGACCATGGTGTCCAATATTCGTTTCTACAGTTTCAAGGACATCAACCTGAAGAAAAGCGTGCCCTTCTTCGTGATTGCAGCGATTGCCCTGGGGTTTGCGCTGGTCGCCTATAGCCCGGAAATTGCCTTGTTCGGTTTCTTCGTCATTTATGGTTTGTCGGGCTATGTCCAGGCTGCAATCGGCCTGCTCAAGCGCAAAGCCCCGTAGTTTGGAGTGTTTATGGAACATCTGGTAATTTTCGATACGACCCTGCGTGACGGCGAGCAGAGCCCGGGCGCATCGATGACGCGGGAAGAGAAGATCCGCGTTGCCCGCCAACTCGAAAAGATGCGGGTCGATGTTATCGAGGCCGGTTTTGCCGCTGCCTCGCCCGGCGATTTCGAGTCCATCCGGGCCATCGCACACGCCATCAAGGATTCGACGATTTGTTCGCTGGCGCGTGCCAACGAAAACGACATAAGCCGGGCTGGCGAGGCGATCAAGCCGGCGAAGTCAGGCCGCATTCACACCTTCATTGCAACCTCACCGATCCACATGGAGAAGAAGCTGCGCATGACGCCGGATCAGGTCGTCGAGCAGGCGGTCAAGTCTATCGGCTGGGCGCGGCAATATACCGACGACATCGAGTTTTCGGCCGAGGATGCCGGACGTTCCGAAATCGACTTTCTTTGCCGTATTTTCGACGCAGTCATCAAGGCCGGTGCCAGGACCATCAATGTGCCGGATACGGTTGGCTACGCCATTCCGTTCCAGTACGCCGAAACCATGCGTCAGCTGATCGAGCGCGTGCCGAATGCGGACAAGGTGGTGTGGTCGGTGCACTGTCACAACGACCTCGGGCTGGCCGTTTCCAATTCGCTGGCGGCTGTGCTGGCCGGGGCGCGTCAGGTCGAATGCACGATCAACGGCCTTGGCGAGCGCGCCGGAAATGCGGCGCTTGAAGAAATCGTCATGGCGGTGCGTACGCGGCCGGACGTTTTCGAGCTCGAAACACGCATCGATACGACGCAGATCGTTCCGGCTTCCAAGCTGATCTCGCAGATCACCGGTTACCCGGTCCAGCCGAACAAGGCCGTGGTGGGGGCCAATGCCTTCGCGCACGAGTCGGGCATCCATCAGGATGGCGTGCTCAAGCATCGCGAAACATACGAAATCATGCGCGCCCAGGATGTGGGCTGGTCGCAGAACAAACTGGTTCTCGGCAAACACTCGGGGCGCAATGCTTTCAAGAGTCGTCTTCAGGAACTGGGCATCGAGCTGGAAAGCGACGAAGCGGTCAACGCCGCCTTTGCCCGTTTCAAGGAGCTGGCTGACCGCAAGCATGAAATCTTCGATGAAGACCTGCATGCGCTGGTCTCCGACGAAGTGGTCACGCCCGATCAGGAGCATTACAGGCTGCTCTATTCGCACGTCTGTTCTGAAACGGGTGAGATGCCCCATGCCAAGGTGATCCTGAGCGTTGGCGGCGTCGAGCAAAAGGGTGAGGCTGAGGGCGGCGGTCCAGTCGATGCGACCTTCAAGGCGATCGAAAGCATCGTCAATAGTGGTGCCCAGTTGATGCTTTATTCGGTCAACGCGATCACGACCGGCACCGATGCCCAGGGTGAAGTGACGACTCGCCTGACCAAGGCCGAGCGTGTTGTTAACGGCAACGGTGCCGATACGGACATCGTCATCGCTTCAGCGCGTTCGTATTTGAATGCCCTGAACAAGCTGCACTCTTCGCTCGACAAGGTGAAGGCCCAGGGCGACGTCTGATTGCCCTCGCCGCGCCCGACCAAAGCCGCTTCAGCTCTGCTGGGCGGCTTTTTCTTCTTTGGGCCCGCGGGTGGCGCGGACGAAGAGGATGGTCAAGACGAAGAGAGCGGCAGCCAGGAGCGTTTCGGCGATGGCCAGCTGCTGGATCAGCCCGTGGTCGCTGGTGGCGCGCAGCAGCCCTTCCAGCAGGTAGAACTGGATGAACAGCGACAGCCATTTGTAGGTGTAGCGTTTGCCGCGCAGGATGCCGAACAGCGGAATGAGCAGCAATGCGCCCTTGAGCACCATCCATGACCCGCCCGGCCTGAGCGGCGCCAGCCAGCCTTCCCAGGCCAGGCAGAGGAAAATCAGCGCGATGAGGCAGGTGCTGGCGGCAATCTGGTAGCGGGTGGCTAATGTCACGGTGAACCCAATTTTTTGGCTAAATTTGAAATGCGTTGCCCCTGGATGAAGGCCAGCCGGCTTTCGGCTTCGCTCAACACGGGGCTGCCGGTGGCGCCGGCGACATGGCTCGGGCCATAGGGCGTGCCGCCGGTGCTGGTCGAAGAAAGTTCGGGCTCGGTGAAAGGCAGGCCCATGATCAGCATGCCGTGGTGGAGCAGGGGCAGCATCATCGAGAGCAGGGTGCTTTCGTTGCCGCCGTGCTGGCTGCCGCTGGAGGTAAAGACGCAGGCCGGCTTGCCGGCCAGTGTGCCGTTTAGCCAGCCGGCGATGGTGCCGTCCCAGAAATACTTCATCGGCGCTGCCATGTTGCCGAAGCGGACCGGGCTACCCAGCGCCAGGCCAACGCACTCGTCGAGGTCGGCCAGTTCGACGTAAGGTGCGCCGGAGTCCGGAACGCCGGGTTCGGTCGCTTCGCAGGTGGCTGAAACGCGGGGTACGGTACGCAGGCGGGCCTGCATGCCGGGAACCGATTCGATGCCGCAGGCAATGCGTTCAGCCAAGGCGCGGACCGAGCCGAGGTGGCTGTAATAGAGGACGAGGATGTCTTGCATGGTCGGCTATTATCCTTGAAACCTCAGTTGACCGCTTATCCAGCCTTGGCTGGCTGCAAGGTTCAATCCGTGCTTATCGGGTTGTCACACACACAGAACGGGGAGCCCCACTTGATGGCTGGGTTCTCTGGAAATTCGGCGGCACGACCGTTTTCTGGCCCACGGAAGCGGCACCCCGCCCCACTTCCAGCCTGAAAAATGGCCTCTATTTTTGCTGTGTGCGCTAACCCGATAAGCACGGTTCAATCGTCCGGCAAGACGCTGAAAATTTCGATGGCGCTGGTCTGCTCATCGAGACTGGTGGCCTGAACTTCGCGAACTTCCAGGTTGTCAGCTTCGATCAAGACGATGATTCGCCGGGTGTTTTCTCTTAGCAGGCCAGCCGGTACCACCAGTGACTGCGTTGGGCGCAGTGGGGGCGTGGCAGGGAGAATCAGCGCGGCAATATTGCTCGATTCCAGGGCGTAGGTATGGGTAATTTCCACGGCGGTAGCCCGGGGGGCCAGTATCTGCAAACCGAGTTCAATGTGTTCAGGGTTCTCCGAGACGGCCCAGCGGATAATGCAGACATGCCATGTCGGTGTCGCCTCGGAATAGTCGCCCAGGGCCTGCAGGGCAACAATGTCGCCAACACGCAGGTACTGGGTTTGTCCCGACATGTGCATCAACGAGAAGCCGTCGGGGCTTTCGTTGGTGATCATCCACTCGCTCAGCTCCGTTGGCGTTTGCCGGGACTTCATCAGATGCCAGAGATTGCCGAGGCCGGAACAAAGGTTGGCGCGATAGGACTGGCGCCGCCGCGAGAAGCGCCGCTTGCTGGGATGGCCCCAGAGCCGGTTCAGGCGCAGCAGCGTACTCGGACCGACGCTGGTATCGGCGAATGGCGGCAGGCCCAGTGTCTCGGCGGGGATTCCCTGGAGGAGTGCGGTGCGTTGTTTCAGGGCAATTTCGGCAATGGCGTCGCAGGAAAAATAAAGCACCCTGGCATCCGGCGTCGGGATGCGGCGAATCAGCGCGTGGGCCGGAAAGTCCTTGTCGAGATCGATCCAGAAAATGCCACCGCTGTCGAGCGGCGGGCTTTCAAGAAGATCGATGGGCGGGATGCAATCGCTGATGAACTTGCTGATGAATTCGAGTTCTGGCGGTGAGAATGAAGCCGGCTGCGCCACGGCGGCCAGCAGAATGCCGGTGTAAATCTGGCGAATGCTCGGTGTGCCCTGTGGTCCGGGAAAGTCTTCAAGGCCAAGGCGCCGTGCCGTGAAAAATGCCGAATGCAACACCTGCCAGAGGCCGGGTGACGGGGGAGCGGCAATCAAATGGGTGATCCGTACCTGCCAGCCTATGGTGTGCATTGCCCGCCGCAGGGATGTATGGGGCACGCGTGAGGAGCTCGGTCCTTCCGGGTCGAACAGCTCGGCCAGGGTGTTGAAATAATCCTGCGTCAGGGTCTCGAGCACATCGAGCAGAATGCGGACGCGCTGACGCTGTTTGCGGGAAATGGGCAGGGATACCTCATTCAGCCGCGGCAGTTCGCCGTTGGCGACGCGTTCGGCTTGGCCGAAGAGCAGGTCGAGCAATTTCAGGCGCTGGGAATTGGGGATGGGCGCCTCGCGCAGCAGTAGAAGCTGGCGATATAGTTGATCAGCGTCGTCAGAGCCGGTTCTTCCATGTGCCAGGGCCAGCCATTCAAGAATGCCCTTGACGTTGGCTTCGGAGGGGGCTGGCGAAAGGTGCTCTGGTGAGGTGGTCATGGCTTGCGCAGAATAACAAAAATTTACGTTTTCGCCATTGGTGTGCCGCTGTCTACGAACAGTGGTCTGCTACCCGGCAGTATTTCCCGATTCCTAAGTGGCTTGTTTTTCCTTGATAAAGCGCTATAATTCCGGGTCTTTTTTCCAGCTAACGAAAGTATTCCCATGGTTGTTATCCGTCTTGCCCGTGGTGGCGCCAAGAAGCGCCCGTTCTACAACATGGTTGTTACCGATTCCCGCAATCGTCGTGACGGTCGTTTCGTTGAGCGTGTCGGTTTCTACAACCCGGTTGCTTCCGGCAATGCAGAATCGCTGCGTATTTCCGTTGATCGTCTGGCCTACTGGCAGAGCAACGGCGCCCAGCTGTCGCCGACCGTTGCCCGTCTGGTCAAGCAGCACGCTGCTCAGCAAGCCGCCTAAGTTTTTGTTTTGACCGGCAGCGATATCGTCGTACTGGGTCGGCTGGCCGACCCCTACGGGATTCAGGGCTGGCTTTGGTTGTACCCCTTCGGGGATGATCCGCTGGCCTGGGCAGAGATGCCCGTCTGGTGGATTGCGCGAGAAGGTGAGCCGTGGCGCGAATGCAGGCTGAAAAGCCTGAAGGCCCACGGCAACGGTGTGGTGGTGCTGTTGGATGGCGTCGCTGATCGTTCTGCCGCTGAATCGATGAAGGGTATTCTGGTCGGGGCGCCGCGCGAAGCGTTGCCTATGACTGACAAGAATGAGTTTTACTGGACCGATCTGATCGGTCTGGATGTCATCAATACCGCTGACGAGCGGCTCGGCAAGGTGGTCGGGTTGATCGAAACCGGTGCCAACGCCGTTTTGCGAGTCGTTGGTGATGACAGCGTCGAGCGCCTTTTGCCTTTTGTTTCGGCCGTGGTGCTGGCGGTGGAGAAGGAAGCCGGACAGATTCGAGTGGAATGGGGGAGCGACTGGTGAGTCGCAGGGGCAGCGACTGGTGATCCGGTTTGACTGCATTACCCTCTTTCCGGAGATGTTCGCGGCGGTAACGGAAAGTGGCATTACCCGTCGGGCGCTGGAAGAGCAGCGCTGGGTGTGGCAAGGCTGGAATCCGCGTGATTTTGCCGAGAACACCTGGCGGCGGGTGGATGATCGTCCTTTCGGGGGCGGGCCGGGCATGCTGATGCAGCCGGGACCGCTGGAGAAGGCGATTGCTGCGGCCAAGGCGCAGCAGCGTGAGGCGGGGCTGGCCAGGAGCCGGGTCATCTACCTCTCGCCGCAGGGCGCGCCGCTCACCCATGAACGGGTGATGCAACTGGCGACGGGCGATGAAGGGCTGATCCTTCTTTGCGGTCGTTATGAAGGAATTGACGAGCGGCTGATCGAGCGCTGTGTCGATGAAGAAATTTCGATCGGGGATTTTGTGCTTTCCGGTGGCGAGTTGCCGGCGATGGCCTTGATTGACGCCGTTGTCCGCCAGTTGCCGGGGGTGCTCGGAGATGCCGCTTCGGCGGAGGAAGATTCGTTTGTCGGTGGTCTGCTCGATTGTCCGCACTACACCCGCCCGGAAATCTACGAGGGCGAGGCGGTGCCGGCGGTTTTGATGTCTGGTGACCACAAAAAAATTCGTCGTTGGCGGCTTAAACAGTCGCTGGCTCGAACCCGGAAGCGCCGGCCGGATTTACTGGCGCACCGCAGTTTGACCGCGGAAGAGACGCAACTACTCACGGAAATTTCCGGAGAGGAGCAATGCGGTGAGTAAGTGTTTATAAATTAAAGGATCTCACATGAACCTGATTGAACAGTTGGAAAAAGAAGAAATTGCTCGTCTGGGCAAGACCATTCCTGACTTCGCACCGGGCGATACCGTTGTCGTGCAAGTGAAGGTCAAGGAAGGTACCCGCGAGCGTCTGCAGGCTTACGAAGGCGTCGTTATCGCCAAGCGTAACCGCGGCCTGAACTCTGCTTTCACCGTGCGCAAGATTTCGTCCGGTGAAGGTGTCGAGCGTACTTTCCAGTCCTACTCCCCGCTGGTCGCTTCCATCGAAGTGAAGCGTCGTGGTGATGTCCGCCGCGCCAAGCTGTACTACCTGCGCGAGCGTTCTGGCAAGTCGGCACGTATCAAGGAAAAGCTGGTCCGCAAGGAAAAGCCGGTCGCTGCTGCTTAAGCGATTTTTCCGGATTGAAAAAGGGCGCCTCGGCGCCCTTTTTCATTGTGCGCCCGGCAGGGCGCACTCACTTGGAGGTGAAAGTCCTCTACTCGCCCGGCAAGGGGAAGCGTTAGCTGAACGGCAAGGGTGTCGTGGGTAACTGCGAATCTGGAGGAAGCCGAAGGCAAAGCGCTGGCCTGACGAACAGGAAGCGGATAAGAGGCGGCACAGTGGGGCAAGACGGCCATGATCCTTGAAACCTCAGTTGACCGCTCATCCCTGTCTGGTCTGCCGCGCTCCCCTGCCTTCGATGCGATTCACCCGTTGGGTGACCGCGCGACGCGGCTGCTGGCACGTCTGGTCGGGCGTCCGGCTTTGTCGCTTCTCCTTGCAGGCATGAGCCTGCTGCGGCGTCGCTTGGCGCCGGCCATCCCGCCCAGGCGCACCATCTGCCACGTCCAACTGAGGTTTCAAGGTTGATTTCATTTTTGGTCAAAATTTCCGGTTGACCGTGGAAGTCACATTTGTGACCTCCACGTCTCGGATCAGCCCGCGCTGTGAGGGCTGGGGTTCTTCTTGTCGTTCTCGATCAGGGCGTAGGCCGAGTGGTTGTGGATCGATTCGAAGTTTTCGGATTCGACCACGTAGGCATCGATACGGCCTTCGGCGTTGAGGCGTGCTGCCACGTCGCGGACCATGTCTTCGACGAACTTGGGATTGTCGTAGGCGCGTTCGGTGACGTACTTCTCGTCCGGGCGCTTGAGCAGGCCGAACAGTTCGCAGGAGGCTTCCTCTTCGACGAGCTGGACGATTTCCTCGATCCATACGAAATCGTTGGTGCGGGCGGTGACCGTGACATGCGAGCGCTGGTTGTGGGCGCCGCGCTCGGAAATCTTCTTCGAGCAGGGGCAGAGGCTGGTGACCGGCACGACAACCTTGACCGAGGTGGCGATCTCGCCATGGCAGATGTCGCCGATGAAGGTGACGTCGTAGTCCATCAGGCTCTGCACGCCGGAAATCGGGGCGGTCTTGTTGATGAAATACGGAAAATTCATCTCGATGTGGCCGGTTTCGGCTTCGAGCTTGGCGACCATGTCGCGGAGCATGACCGGGAAATTCTCGACCGAGATTTCGCGTTCGTGGCTGTTCAGGATCTCCACGAAGCGCGACATGTGCGTGCCCTTGAAGTTGTGCGGCAGACCGACGTACATGTTGAACATGGCGATGGTGTGCTGGACGCCGGTCGATTTGTCCTGCACCTTGATCGGGTGGCGGATGGACTTGATGCCGACCTTGTTGATGGCGATGTGGCGCGTGTCGGCCGAGTTCTGGACGTCGGGGATACTGGTGTTCGGGGTGTTCATGGGCTGTTCTTCAATGAATTATTGTGGGGTGGTCCGGGCCCGTACTGCACGTACGATGCCGTCCTTGTCGAGGCCGAGTTCGGCCAGCAATTGTCCTTGTTCGCCGTGATCGATGAAGCGGTCGGGCAGGCCGAGGCGAAGCACCGGCACGTTCAGTCCGCGTTCCGCCAGCACGCGCTCGATTTCCGAGCCGGCGCCGCCGATCACAGCGTTTTCTTCGACGCTGATGAGCAGGGAATGGTTCCCGGCCAGTTCGACAATCAGCTCGACGTCGAGCGGTTTGACGAAGCGCATGTTGGCGACGGTGGCGTCGAGTTCTTCGCCTGCGGCCAACGCGGCCGGGACCAGGCTGCCGAAGGCGAGCAGGGCGATATCCTTGCCTTGGCGGCGGATTTCGCCCTTGCCAACCGGCAGCGTATCAAGATTTGTTGCCGGAATCCTGCCCGTGCCGCCGCCGCGCGGATAGCGCACCATGCTCGGACAATCCAGTGCGTAGGCGGTCGACAGCATCTGCCGGCATTCGGCCTCGTCGGCCGGGGCCATGACGACCATGTTGGGGATGCAGGTGACGAAGGACAGGTCGAAGGTGCCGTGGTGCGTCGGGCCATCGGCGCCAACCAGACCGCCACGGTCAACAGCAAAAATGACCGGTAAATTCTGCAGGGCGACATCGTGCACCAGCTGGTCGTAGCCGCGCTGCAGGAAGGTCGAATAGATGGCGACGACCGGCTTGAGGCCCTCGCAGGCGAGGCCGGCGGCGAAAGTGACGGCGTGTTGTTCGGCGATGCCGACATCGAAGTAGCGGTCGGCGTGCTCGGCCGAGAAGCGCACCATGCCCGAACCCTCGCGCATGGCCGGGGTGATGCCGACGAGGCGTGAATCGGCCTTGGCCATGTCGCACAGCCAGTCACCGAAAACCTGGGTGTAGGTCAGTTTGCCAGGCCCCTTGGCCGACTGGATGCCATCGCAGGCGGCGAACTTGCCGACGCCGTGATAAAGAATCGGGTCGTTCTCGGCCAGCTTGTAGCCCTGGCCTTTCTTGGTGATGACGTGGAGGAACTTCGGACCCTTGAGCTTCTTGAGGTTTTCCAGCGTCGGGATCAGGGCGTCGAGGTCGTGGCCGTCGATCGGGCCGTAATAATGGAAGCCGAATTCCTCGAACAGCGTGCCCGGGGCGATCATGCCCTTGACGTGCTCTTCGGCGCGCCGTGCCAGTTCGAGCAGCGGCGGGGCGAAGCCGAGCATGTGGCGGCCGGCCTCGCGGGCAACGTTGTAGGTCTTGCTGGAAGTCAGCCGGGTCAGGATGTTGTTCAGCGCGCCGACCGGCGGCGAGATCGACATCTCGTTGTCGTTGAGAATGACCAGCATGTCGGCATCGGCGACGCCGGCATTGTTCAGCGCCTCGAAGGCCATGCCGGCCGACATCGCGCCGTCGCCGATGACGGCGATGGCCTTGCGGTCCTCGCCCTTGTGCTTGGCGGCCAGCGCCATGCCGAGGGCGGCCGAGATCGAGGTCGACGAGTGGCCGACACCGAAGGTGTCGTACGGACTCTCGCTGCGCTTCGGGAAGCCGGAAACGCCGCCGTGCATGCGCAGGCCGCTCATGCCTTCGCGCCGGCCGGTGAGCACCTTGTGGGCGTAGCACTGGTGGCCGACGTCCCAGACCAGGCGGTCGTCCGGGGTGTTGAAGACGGTGTGCAGGGCGATGGTCAGTTCGACGGTGCCGAGGTTGGACGACAGGTGGCCACCCGTCTTCGACACCGAGTCGATCAGGAAGGCGCGCAGTTCGGTCGCCAGTTGCGGCAATTGCTTGCGATCCAGGCGGCGCAGGTCGGCCGGACTGTTGATGCTTTCGAGCAGACGGGAGGTAGTCATCAGAATTGCCGGTGGCAGATGAAGTCGGCCAGTTGGGTCAGGCGAGCAGCCCGCTCGCCGAAAATGGAGAGGGCGTCGAGGGCGTCAGCGCGCAGTTCGTCGGCGTAGGCGCGGGCGTCGTCGAGGCCGAGCAGGCTGACGTAGGTCGGTTTGTCGGCCGCTTCGTCCTTGCCGGCCGTCTTGCCGAGCGTGGCGGTGCTTGCCGTGCAGTCGAGGATGTCGTCGACGACCTGGAAAAGCAGGCCGGCGCGCTTGGCGAAGCGGTCGAGGTTGGTGCGTTCCTCGGCCGAGAGCGGATTGCCGGCCAGGGCGCCGAGCAGCACGGCGGCACGGATCAGGGCGCCGGTCTTCAGGGCGTGCATGAGCTCCAGCTCAGGCTGGTTGAGCGGCTGGCCGACTGCGGCGAGATCGATGGCCTGGCCGCCGGCCATGCCGCGCGAACCGCTGGCGTGGGCGAGCAGGGCGATCATTTCGAGTTGCTGCTTCGGCTCGCCGATCGGCTGGCTGGCCAGCAGTTCGAAGGCTAGGGTCTGCAGGCTGTCGCCGACGAGCAGGGCGGTCGGTTCGTCGAATTCGACGTGGCAGGTCGGGCGGCCGCGGCGCAGCACGTCATCGTCCATACATGGCAGGTCGTCGTGCACCAACGAGTAGGCGTGGATCATTTCGACGGCGCTGGCAACGATGTCGAGCTTGTCCGGCGCGGCGCCGGTCAGTTGGCCGGCAGCATGGGCGAGCAGCGGGCGGACGCGCTTGCCGCCGCCGAGCGTGGCGTAGCGCATGGCGTCGTGCAGGCGGGCGGGAATGCTGTCACTGCCGGGCAGAAAGCGGGCGAGGGCGGATTCGGCGCGGTCCTGGGTGACGGCCATCCATTCGGCAAACGGGGTGGTGCTCACTGAGCCTCCAGGGTGCTGCGGTCGACGTCCTTGAACTGGCCATTTTCGAGGATGCGGATCTGCTCTTCGGCGTCGGCGAGTTGGGCCTGGCAGTGTTTCATGAGTTCCATGCCGCGGCGATAGGCGGCGATCGAGGCTTCGAGCTCGAGTTTGCCGCCTTCCATGCTGGAGACGATGCCTTCGAGCTCGGCGAGTGCCGTCTCGAATTTCATGTCGGCGATGGGCGTTGGGTCCATGTCAAAGGCAATCAGGGAAACACGCGAAAATACTCTATCAAGGGGCGCCCGGTCAAATAAACAGGGTAAAATTATCACCCTTTTTTACCCCCGCTGAAGGCTTGGCATGACCGACATGGCGACTCTGTCCCGGTTGGCCCCCGCAGTTTCCCAACTGCCGGTGGACTGGTATTTCGACGAGAAGATTTTCGAGCTGGAGCAAAAGCTCATCTTCGATGCCGGCCCGGGTTATGTCGGTCACCAGCTCATGGTGCCGGCCGCGGGGGATTACCGTTCGCTCGAGTGGAAGGACCACGGCCAGATGCTGCTCAACGGCGGCAGCGCCGGGCCGAATGCCGGCAACTGGCAGATGTCGAACGTCTGCCGCCATCGTCAGGCGATCATGCTGCAGGGCTCGGGTACGCTGAACGGGCCGATTGTCTGCCCGATCCATCGGTGGACCTACGATACCGGCGGCGAACTGATCGGCGCCCCGCATTTTCCGCAGAACCCCTGCCTGAACCTCAACAAGGCGAAACTGGAAAGCTGGAACGGTCTGCTTTTCAAGGGGCCGCGTTCGGCTACGGCCGATCTTGCCGGCATGAAGGTCGCGCCGGAGCTCGATTTCACCGGCTACAAGCTCGACCACGTCGAGATGCACGAGTGCAACTACAACTGGAAGACCTTCATCGAGGTCTATCTCGAGGACTACCACGTTGCGCCTTACCACCCCGGTCTTGGCAATTTCGTCACCTGCGACGACCTGACCTGGCAGTTCGGCGACTGGTATTCGGTGCAGCGCGTCGGCATCACATCGCTGCAGAAATCCGGCTCCAAGGCTTACGAACGCTGGCAGAAAGCGGTCCGCGACATCTACGGTGTCGAAGGCAAGACGCCGGAGCATGGCGCCATCTGGCTGACCTATTTCCCGAACATCATGGTCGGGTGGTACCCTCACGTGCTCGTCGTGTCGACGCTGATTCCGCAGGGCGTGAACAAGACGCTCAATGTCGTCGAATTCTATTACCCGGAGGACATCGTCGATTTCGAGCGTGATTTCATCGAAGCCGAACGCGCCGCCTACATGGAAACGGCCATCGAGGACGATGACATCGGCGAGCGCATGGACCGCGGTCGCTACGCGCTCATGAAGGAAGGGCGCAACGAGGTCGGGCCGTATCAAAGCCCGATGGAGGACGGCATGCAGCATTTCCACGAGTTTTATCGGCGGATCATGCAGTCAGCCATCGAGACGCGCTGAATATTTCAATTTTGGGCCTTTTTTCCGGTTCACCGTAGCAATGAGGCGGCGGGGTCAAGCCCGTCGCTTATGCTTTCTGCTGACAACTAATGACTAACAACTAGCCGCTAATCAATGCAATCCCTGTGGATGATCGCCGCCAGTTTCCTGTTCGCCTGCATGGGCGTCTGCGTCAAGTTTGCGGCGCAGACCCATTCGGCCGTCGAGATCACTTTTTATCGCAGCTTCATCTCGCTGATCCTGATGTTCGGGCTGGTTCGCCTGCACGGCGTGCCGCTCGCCACGCCGCATTTACGCTGGCAGGTGACGCGCGGCGCCGTCGGCTTCATCGCCCTGTTCGCCTATTTCTACGCCATCACGCTGCTGCCGCTGGCGACGGCGGTGACGCTCAACTACACCTCGGCCATCTTCCTCGCCCTCTACCTCGGTTTCGCCGGCATGCGACTGCGCAAGGGCATCATGGGCGCGCTGGTCTTGGGGCTGGTCGGTGTCGTCATGCTGCTCAAGCCGACCCTGCACGCCGATCAACTGGTCGGCGGCCTGATCGGCCTCGGTTCCGGTGTCATGGCCGGCATGGCCTATTTCAGCGTGCGCGAACTCGGGGCGCGCGGCGAGCCGGAAATGCGCACGGTTTTCTATTTTTCGCTGGTCTCCTCGGTTGGTGCAGGTGGGTGGCTGCTGTTCAGCGACATCCACGCGGTCGACCTCAAAAGCGGCCTGCTTTTGCTCGGCGTCGCCAGCTTCGCCACGGTCGCCCAACTGGCCATGACCCGCGCCTACACGCGCGGTAAAACGTTGATGTCGGCGGCGCTGGCCTACAGCACGGTGATCTTTTCCAGCCTGTTCGGCATGGTCTTCTGGGGCGAGGTGCTCGATGCCTCGGCCTGGGCGGCGATCGGGCTGATCATCCTGTCCGGCATCGCCGCCACGCACTTTTCCCGCGCCAGCCCGGTGGAACAGGATTAGACTAGTCGCTAGTTATTAGTCGATAGCTGCTAGCCAGTCAGGGAGAGCGTTTCGAGCTTTCAACCAATAACTAGCGACTAATAACTACCAACTATCAGGAGCAAACCATGATCGTCATCGACCACCAACCGAGCCATGTCAGCGTTTCAGTGTTCGGCGAATTCACTTTGGCCGATTACAAGGAGTTTGAAGAAGTCGTCAATTTCAAGGTCCAGTTCGAAGGCCCGGTCGATCTTTTGTTTGACCTGAGCCAGATGGCCGGCCTGACGCTCGATGTGGCCTGGGAGGAGGTCAAGTTCTCGCGCGCCCATGCCAACGATTTCAAGCGCGTCGCCGTCGTCACCGACAGCCAGTGGGTGACGTGGAGCGCGTGGCTGTCGCAGACCTTCGTCAATGCCGACGTCGAAGTCTTCGCCAATGCCGACGAAGCCAAGGCCTGGCTGGGCTGATCCGGCATGAGCTTTACGACGCTGGTTGATGTCGCGACGCTGCAGTCGCATGTCGACGGCCCGGCCTGGCTGGTCGTCGATGTCCGCCACCAGCTAGCCGATACCGGTTATGGCGAGCGCGTTTACGTCGAGAGTCACATTCCCGGCGCCGTTTTCCTGCATTGCGACCGCGACCTGTCCGGGCCGATGAGCGGCTGCAATGGCCGTCATCCGCTACCCGATGCCGGGAAGCTGGCGGAAAAATTCGGCGCCATGGGTATTGGGCCGACGACCCAGGTCGTGGTCTACGACGACGCTCAGGGCATGATCGCCGGGCGTCTGTGGTGGCTGCTGCGCTGGCTTGGGCATGACAGCGTGGCGCTGCTCGATGGCGGGCTGCAAGCCTGGCAGGCGGCCGGTGGCGCGCTGACTGACATGGTGCCGACGCCGTCGCCGTGTGCGTTCGTGCCGCTCCGGAAAAATCAGCTAGTCGAAGCCGGTTTTGTGCTCGAACAAATCGAAACGCCGCACATGCGCCTCATTGATGCGCGCGGCCCGGACCGCTTTCGCGGCGAGAACGAGACTATCGATCCGGTCGGCGGCCACATCCCGGGGGCGGTCAATCGTTTCTTCAAGGACAACCTGCTGCCCGACGGCCGTTTCAAGCCGGCGGCAGAACTGCGCGCCGAATGGCTGGCCATCCTGGCCGGCTCGCCGCCCGATCTCGTCGTCCATCAATGCGGCTCTGGCGTTTCCGCCTGCCTCAACCTGCTCGCCATGGAAATAGCCGGTCTGCCCGGCTCACGTCTCTATGCCGGCTCGTGGAGCGAGTGGTGCGCCGATCCGGGGCGTCCGGTGGCGCGCTGAGCGGGTCGTTCGCGACATGGAAAGTCATCATCCTTCTCGCGCTGGTCGCCGTGGCCACAGTGTCTGGCGCCTTTCTTGGCTGGACCCTGCGGCCAGCGGCACCCGTCGAACAGGCTCGGCCCGTTGCTGAAACGCCGGCCAGTCTCAGGGTTCCAGCCGAGTAAGCGCCCATTCAACATGCTCGCGGACCAACTCGGACGGATGGTCCGATTTCATTTTTAGCGCTTTTTTCCGGTTGACCGTGGAAGTCCCGTTGCCGAGCGCTACGGCAATATTGCGCAACCAGCGCTCATGC
This sequence comes from Azonexus sp., assembly GCA_030691385.1. Taxonomy (GTDB): domain Bacteria; phylum Pseudomonadota; class Gammaproteobacteria; order Burkholderiales; family Rhodocyclaceae; genus Azonexus. Next base: position 10,744 of record JAUYEI010000074.1, on the reverse strand, counting down.
CCGATGCGGCGGATCGGGTTGCCGGCCAGTCGTTGGTTGAATTCCGCTTCCGTCCAGGCGAACAGTTCAATCAGCGTCGCCGTATCAAGCCCGTGGCGTGGCGAAAATTCCGGGTCGCCGATCCGGGCGAAGCGGTTCCATGGGCAGCATAGCTGGCAGTCGTCGCAGCCGTAGATGCGATTGCCGATCAGCGGACGGAATTCTTCGGGAATGGAGCCGGCCAGTTCGATGGTCAGGTAGCTGATGCAGCGCCGGGCATCGACACGATACGGTGCGACGATGGCCTTGGTCGGGCAGGCGTCGAGGCAGGCAGTGCAGGTGCCGCAGTGTTCTTCGATGGGTTCGTCGGGCGGCAGCGGCAGGTCGGTATAGATGTCGCCGAGAAAGCGCCAGGAGCCTTGTTTCGAGAGCAGTAGCGTGTGCTTGCCACGCCAGCCCAGCCCGGCCTGACGGGCGAATTCGACTTCCATGACCGGCGCCGAATCGGAAAACACGCGGTAGCCGAACGGCCCGATCAGCGCGGTAATGGCATCGGCCAGTTTCTGCAGCCGGCTGCGGATCGGCTTGTGGTAGTCGCGCCCCTGGGCGTAGCGCGAAATTGCCGCCTGCTCAGGCTGATCAGCCGTTTTAAGGTGCGGCAGGTAATCGATGGCGGCGCTGATCACGGTGATCGTTCCCGGATGCAGTTGCTGCGGGTCGGCACGCAATTCGGCATGGCGGGCCATATAATCCATCTCGCCGTGGCAGCCAGCGGCCAGCCATTCCCGCATCTTTTCGACAGCGGGGCCGGGTTCGGCCCGCGCCACGCCAATGGCAGCAAAGCCGAGTTCCTTGCCGGCCTCGCGGATTTTTTCCTTGAGTGCCGCGTAATCCACCGTGGAGTCCTGATCGTGCATAGCCCCGATGTTACCGCCGTTTTCGCATTGCCCGACGAGGCGGCCACCCAGCGTCTGGGCGAAATGCTGGCGCCATTGCTCCAGCCGGGGCTGGTCATTTTCCTTGAAGGCGACCTCGGGGCGGGCAAAACCACGCTGTCGCGGGCGATCATTCGGGCACTTGGCCACACCGGCCCGGTCAAAAGTCCTACCTACGCACTGGTTGAAGTTTACGTAGTTTCGAGCTTATACTTATATCACTTTGATTTTTATCGTTTCGAGTACCCCGAGGAGTTTCTCGATGCGGGCTTTGATGAATACTTTAATGACACTGCAATCTGCCTGGTCGAATGGCCGGAAAGGGCTGCTGGCTGCCTTCCGACGCCAGACCTGCGGTTGCGTATTCATCATGCAGGTGTCGGGCGTATCCTCGAAGCCGTGGCAGATTCACCGAAAGGGCAGGCATGTCTGAACACGCTCGTCCCAGCCATGGCCGCCGCCAGCTCCTCCGTTACGCCGGCGCCTCGCTGATCCTTTCCGTGACGCCGCTGGCCGGCGCCGCCGCCAGGTTGCCGTCTGTCCTCGCCGTGCGCATCTGGCCGGCTGCCGACTACACCCGCGTCACGCTTGAATACGACGCCCCGCTCAAATTCACCCATTTCACCGTCGAGAACCCGGATCGCCTCGTTGTCGACATCGAAGGCGTTGAATTCAACAGCGTTCTCGACAGCCTGGCTCGCAAGCTGAGGACCGACGATCCGAACATCAAGCTGCTGCGCGCCGGTCGTTTCAAACCTGGCGTCGTTCGCCTGGTCATGGAACTCAAGGGCAAGGTCAATCCGCAGGTGTTTACGCTCGAACCGGCCGGTGAATACGGTCGCCGTCTGGTCCTTGACGTGTACCCGGTCAATCCGCCCGACCCGATGATGGCGCTGCTCGAAGGCCGCAAGGATGCGGTCGAGCCGCTCAAGAACGAGCAGGATTTCCAGATTGCCGACAAGCGACCGGATGACACTATCGGCAAAAAAGCGGAAAAACCCGTCGAGGCGCCGGAAGTGCACGCCAGCAAGAAATCCGGCAAACCGATTGTCGACCGGCTGGTCACCATCACGCTCGATCCCGGCCACGGCGGCGAAGATCCCGGCGCCATTGGCAAGGCCGGAACCTACGAAAAAAACGTCACGCTCGAAGTCGCCCGTCGCCTCAAGGCGCGGATCGATGCCGAGCCGAACATGCGGGCCGTGCTGACCCGCGATTCCGATTTCTTCGTGCCGCTGCAAATGCGCGTCCAGAAGGCCCGGCGCATCCAGTCCGACCTCTTCTTGTCGATTCATGCCGATGCATGGATCAAGCCGGATGCGCGCGGTTCATCGGTCTTCGTGCTGTCCGAAAAGGGGGCCTCGAGCACACAGGCCCGCCTGCTGGCCCAGAAGGAAAACCAGGCCGACCTCATCGGCGGCGTCAATATCGGTAGCAAGGATATGTTCCTCGCCCGTACGCTGCTCGACCTGTCGCAGACCGGTACGATCAACGACAGTCTGAAACTGGGCAAATACCTGCTTGGCGAGTTGGGGTCGATCAACACGTTGCACAAGGCCCATGTCGAACAGGCCGGCTTTGCCGTGCTCAAGGCGCCGGACATTCCGTCGGCGCTGATCGAAACGGCCTTCATCTCCAATCCGGAGGAAGAGGCCAGGCTTAACGACGACGCTTATCAGGAAAAGCTGGCCGGGGCGATTGTGCGCGGCATCCGGCAATACTTCATCAAGCATCCGCCGGGGCCGAAGTCCAGGCTGGCGGCAATCAGCTAGAACAATTCGACTTCGCCCTTGGCGATTTCCCTGGCGGCTAGGTCGCCTGAGGCAACCAGCTTTTCATAACAGTCGACCCGGTTTCGGCCATTCCGCTTGGCGAAATACAGCGCCTCGTCGGCCCGATCGATCACATCCGTTGGCGTGTCGTTGGGTATCAACGCGCTGAAGCCGATGCTGACGGTGATGTGTCCGATCCGGCTGAACAGCTGTTTTTCGACATTGGTGCGGAAGCGTTCCAGCGTTGCCAGGGCGAACTGCTCTTCGGTCGGTTGCAGCAGGGCAATGAATTCCTCGCCGCCAAAACGAAACAACTGGTCGTCAAAGCGGAAGGACTGGCGCATTTCCTGGGCCAGCATGATCAGTACTTCATCGCCGATCAGGTGGCCGAAGTTGTCATTGACCAGCTTGAAGTGGTCGATGTCACAAACAGCCAGCCAGTGGCTGCTGCCGGGCGTACTGCGCCGCCGGCTTTCCGGGCCGCTGAGCATCTCGTCGCTGGCGGCCTTGCCGAGTAGTTCGAAGAGGTGCTTGTCGAAAGTCTTGCGGCTGGCCAGGCCGGTCAGGGTGTCTGCCTCGCCATAATCGAGCAGCGAAATGTGGTTGCCGAAATACTCGATCAGGCCCATCAATGCCACACGGTGGTCGGCAGAGAATTCGTCGGCGAGAATCAGTTCGATCAGATAGATCGGTTCGTCCAGGCGAATAACCGGAAAAACGATGCGATGCGTGCCGTTGTCGAGGAAATCGATGACCGGCGAGAGCTCCTTGCGGCAGCGCTTGAGCAGAGGGTCGCGCTCGATCGGCTGGCAGTAGCGGTGGTCCGGCAGGTAGGCGTTGCGCAGGAACTGACCGTTCGGGCCATACCCGGCACAGGCAAAGACCATCGCCTTTTTGTTCCCCGCGTAGCAGCGGTAGATGGTCAGTCTTTGCGGGTGAAAAAGGCTGAGCAGCGTATCAACCATGGCCGAGTTGATCTCGGTGCGGTCTCGTCGCGCCGAAATCCTGACTACATGGCTGATCAGTTCAAGCATGAAATTGGCAGAGGGGTGATTTTGTTAAACTCGTTGATTATAGCGAAAAGAAGTCCCCGCTGTTTTGGCGTGTGCCGGGCGCTGGCTGAGGCAAAGCGCTCTGCCGGTATCCGAAGGGTGGCTTAAATCGTTATAATTCAACGTTTTTTCTGCCAATTTACTTATGCGCGTTTTTCGCGGCTATTCGCGTCCCGTTCCTGCTCCTGTTGTGCTCGCCATCGGTAATTTCGATGGCGTCCACCTTGGGCATGCCGCGCTGGTCAAACGTCTGGCTTACGTGGCCGAGCAGCACGAACTGGCGCCAACGGTATTGACCTTCGAGCCGCATCCGCGTGAGTTTTTCGCGCCGGATTCGGCCCCGGCCCGCCTGACGACGCTACGTGAAAAACTTGAGCTGCTCGGTGAATGCGGTGCGCGGCAGGCTGTTATTTGTCCGTTCAATGCGGCTTTTGCCGCCCTTTCGGCCGACGAGTTCGTTGAGCGGGTGCTGGTGCGCGGTTGTCAGGTTCGCCACTTGATTATCGGCGACGATTTTCGCTTTGGTCGCGGCCGTACCGGCGACTTTGCCCTGCTGCAGGATGCCGGCCGGCATTTTGGCTTTGCCGTCGAGGCGATGGGCAGCGTGCTGGCCGATGGCGAGCGCGTGTCGAGTTCGGCTGTCCGCCGGGCGCTGCTGGCCGGTGACATGGAACATGCGGCTCGCCTGCTCGGTCGCCCCTATATCATCGATGGCCAGGTGGCGCATGGCCAAAAACTTGGCCGCCAGATCGGTTTCGCGACGGCCAATCTGCGCATCAAGCACAATCCGCTGCCGATGACCGGCGTCTTTGCTGTCGAGGTCGGCGGCCTGGGCGACAAGGCGCTGACCGGTGTGGCCAATCTCGGTGTCCGGCCGACGGTGGGCGGGACGCGACCCCTGCTGGAAGTCCATCTCTTTGATTTCGATCGCGACATTTATGGGGCGCACATCTCGGTGCGCTTTGTGCATAAGCTGCGCGACGAACAACGTTTTCCCAATATTGACGCCCTCAAGGCGCAGATCGCGGCGGATGCCGCGGCTGCCCGGGTTTTTTTCGAGCTGTGAGCACGCAAAATGGCTGATTACAAAGACACCCTGAACCTGCCGGATACGGCTTTCCCGATGCGCGGCGACCTGCCCAAGCGCGAACCGCAATGGGTCGCCCAGTGGCAGGAGAAGAAGCTCTACCAGCGTATCCGCGAGGTTTGCGCCGGGCGGCCGCGTTTCGTGCTGCACGATGGCCCGCCCTACGCCAACGGTGATATCCACATTGGTCATGCGGTCAACAAGGTTTTGAAGGACATCATCGTTCGTTCAAAAACGCTGTCCGGTTTCGATGCGCCTTACGTTCCCGGCTGGGACTGCCACGGCCTGCCTATCGAACACCAGATCGAGAAGCTGCATGGCAAGAACATTCCCGCCGACAAGGTGCGCGAATTGTCGCGGGCCTACGCGGCCGAGCAGGTCGAGCGCCAGAAGAAGGATTTCATCCGCCTCGGCGTGCTGGGCGACTGGGGCAATCCCTACCTGACCATGAATTTCTCGGCCGAGGCCGGTGAAATCCGCGCCCTGGGCAAGATTCTCGAACAGGGCTACCTCTACCAGGGGCTGAAGCCGGTGAACTGGTGTCTGGACTGCGCTTCGGCGCTGGCCGAGGCGGAAGTCGAGTACGAGGACAAGAACTCGCCGGCCATCGACGTCGCTTTCGAGGCGCATGAGAACCATGCCGCCAAGCTGGCCGCGGCTTTCGGCTTGAGCCACCTGCGCGGCCCGGCCTTCGCGGTGATCTGGACGACGACGCCGTGGACGCTGCCGGCCAACGAAGCAGTCAGCGTGCATCCGGAACTGACCTACGACCTGATCGAGACCGAGAAGGGGGCGCTGATCCTGGTCCGCGAACTGGCCGAGGCGGCGCTCCAGCGCTACGCGCTCGAAGGTACGGTAGTCGGCTCATGCCAAGGCGAGGCCCTCGACCAGATCCTGCTCAAGCACCCGTTCCAGCAGCGCGACGTGGCGATCATCTGCGGCACGCACGTTACCACCGAGGCCGGAACCGGCCTGGTGCACACCGCCCCGGCACACGGCGTCGATGACTACAACATCGGCAAGAAATACGGCCTGCCGGTCAACAACCCGGTCGGCAATGACGGCCGCTTCATCAGCACGACGCCGGCACTGTCGGTCGGCGAACTGGCCGGCAAGACGGTCTGGGAAGCCAACCCGCTGGTGCTGGAGGAACTCGAATCCTGCGGTCGACTGCTCAAAAACGAAAAAATCAAGCACAGCTACCCGCACTGCTGGCGCCACAAGACGCCGATCATTTTCCGGGCGACGACGCAGTGGTTCATCGGCATGGACAACAAGACCAGCGAGGATGCCTCGACCCTGCGCTGGATCGCCGAGCGCGCCGTCGATGAAACCCAGTTCTTCCCGGCCTGGGGCCGCGCTCGTCTGGAAGGCATGATGAAGACCCGGCCGGACTGGTGCGTCTCGCGCCAGCGCAACTGGGGCGTGCCGATCCCCTTCTTCCTGCACAAGGAAACCGGCAAGCCGCACCCGCGTACCGCCGAATTGATTGAGCAGGTTGCCCTGCGCGTCGAGAAGGCCGGCATCGAAGCCTGGTTCAGTCTTGATGCGGCTGAACTGCTTGGCGCCGAGGCAGAGCACTACGTCAAGATGAAGGACACGCTGGACGTCTGGTTTGATTCCGGCACGACGCACTGGCACGTCATGCGCGGCTCGCACGCCGCCGAGCATACTTACCCGGCCGACCTTTACCTCGAAGGCTCCGACCAGCATCGCGGCTGGTTCCAGTCGTCCTTGCTGTCCGGTTGCGCCATCGACGGCCGCGCCCCGTACAAGGCGCTGCTGACGCACGGTTTCGTGGTCGATGGCAAGGGTCACAAGATGTCCAAGTCCAGGGGCAACGTCATCGCGCCGCAGCAGGTGTCCGACAAGATGGGCGCCGACATCCTGCGCCTGTGGACGGCCTCGACCGACTATTCCGGCGAACTGACCATCTCCGACGAAATCCTCAAGCGCGTCGTCGAAGGCTACCGCCGGATCCGTAACACGCTGCGCTTCCTGCTGGCTAACGTGTCGGATTTCGACGCCCAGGCCGACATGCTGCCGGTCGAGCAATGGCTGGAAATCGACCGCTACGCGCTGGCCATGACCCGTGAATTGCAGGAAAACTGCCGCGCCGACTACGACAAGTACGAATTCCACCGCGTCGTCCAGGCGTTGCAGACTTTCTGTTCGGAAGACCTCGGCGGTTTCTACCTCGACATCCTGAAGGACCGCCTCTATACGACGGCGCCGAAGTCCGTGGCCCGCCGTTCCGCCCAGTCCGCGCTGTGGCACGTCACGCAAGCCTTCGTCCGTCTGCTGGCGCCGATCACCGCTTTCACCGCCGAGGAAGTCTGGCAGGTGCTGACCGGCCAGGCCGACGATTCCATCATGTTCCAGCAATGGCATGAGTTGCCGGCGCAGGCCGGCGAGGGCGATCTGCTCGCCAAGTGGACGCTGATCCGTTCGGCTCGCGCCGATGTGACCAAGGCGCTCGAAGCCCAGCGCGAAGCCGGCAAAATCGGCTCGGCACTGCAGGCGGCGGTTGAAATCCGCTGTGCCGGCGAGAAGTTCGAGGCGCTGGCCGCGCTCGGCGACGATTTGAAATTTGTTTTCATTTGCTCGTCGACCGTAGCAATTTGCGACGACAACGAACAAGTCATCGCCACGCCGCTCGAACACGCCAAGTGCGAGCGTTGCTGGCACGTCCGCGACGATGTCGGCGCTCACGTTGAACATCCGGGGCTGTGTGGTCGCTGCGTCAGCAACCTGCACGGTGATGGCGAGGCTCGCGCACATGCCTAGTGCCGGGCGCTGGTACGCGCTGGCCGGGCTGGTCGTCGTCCTCGACCAGCTCAGCAAGTGGATCGTGCTTGAAAACATCAGCTACGGCGAAACGATCTACGTCGCACCATTCTGGAACTGGGTGCTCGCCTTCAACCCTGGTGCCGCCTTCAGCTTCCTGGCCGACCAGCCGGGCTGGCAGCGCTGGTTTTTCACGGTGCTGGCGCTCGGCGTCTCCGGCTGGATCGCCTTCATGCTCCGCCAGCATCCACAGCAAAAACTGCTGTCGCTGGCCCTGGCCTTGGTCATGGGCGGCGCTCTGGGCAATGTTATCGACCGCATCCGCTTCGGCGCCGTCGTCGATTTCGTCCAGTGGCATGTCGCCGGTTTCTACTGGCCAGCCTTCAACGTCGCCGATTCCGCCATCACGATCGGTGCGGTTTTGCTCGTTGTCGAGCAGTTGACCGCAGCAAACAAAAAAGAGAATTCCTGATGACCGCCAACGTCCGCTCCGACAGCTTCCTGACCCTGCACTACCGAATCACCACGGTGGATGGTGAGGAGTTCCTGTCCACCTTCGACATGAGTCCGGCCACGCTGCAAATGGGCAGCGGCCAACTGGCCGAAAATCTCGAATCGGTGCTGATCGGCCTGACGGCGCACGAACGTTTCGTCTTCGAACTGGAGCCGGCCCAGGCTTTCGGCCAGCACAACGACCGCCTGGTCGAGCGCATCGCCCGCAGCGGTTTGCCGGCCGAAATGGAACTCAAGGAAAATTCCGTCGTCGAATTCACCGCCCCCAACGGCGGCACCTTCGCCGGCTTCCTGCGCGAGCTGGACGCGACGCACGCCTTGTTCGACTTCAACCACCCGATGGCCGGAAAAACGATCCGCTTCGAGGTGGAAATCATCGGAATCATGTAATGGAAATCATCCTCGCCAACCCCCGCGGCTTCTGCGCCGGCGTCGAGCGCGCCATCGCCATCGTCGAACGGGCGCTGGAAAAATTCGGCGCCCCGATCTACGTTCGCCACGAAGTCGTACACAACAAGTTCGTCTGCGACGACCTGCGCGCCAAGGGGGCCGTCTTCATCGAGGAGTTGAGTGAAGCTCCAGCCGGCAGCACAGTCATTTTCAGTGCCCATGGCGTCTCCAAAGCAGTGCGGACCGAAGCCGAGGAGCGAGGCCTGAAAGTCTTCGACGCAACCTGTCCGTTGGTCACCAAGGTGCATGTCGAAGTTGGCAAGATGCGTAACCAAACCCGCGAAGTCGTCATGATCGGCCACAAGGGTCACCCGGAAGTCGAAGGAACGATGGGCCAGAGCAACGGTGGGATGTATCTGGTTGAAACGGCCGACGACGTCTCGAATCTGCAGGTCAACGACCCCGAACACCTGTCCTTCGTCACCCAGACCACGCTCTCAGTAGATGATGCCACCATCGTTATCGATGCCCTGAAGCAGCGCTTCCCGGACATCCTGGGGCCAAAAAAGGACGACATCTGCTACGCCACCCAAAACCGTCAGGATGCTGTCAAGGCCTTGGCCGAAACCTGCGATCTGGTGATTGTCGTGGGTAGTCCGAACAGCTCGAATTCCCGGCGGTTGCGGGAGGTTGCCGTTGCCCGCGGCGTCGAGTCGTATCTTATCGATGGGCCGGATGAGATTCAGGCGATCTGGTTTGAGAACAAAATCCGGGTCGGTCTGACAGCCGGTGCTTCCGCGCCGGAGGTCCTGGTTGCGCGTGTCGCCGACCGCATCAAGTCGCTTGGTGGCGATGTGGTATCGCAATTGAGTGGTGTCGAGGAGGGGGTTTCTTTTCCTCTCCCCAAAGAGCTCGCATCGTCAGTTTGACCGGTCGGTATACCGGATACCGTTTGCATCCTGTTTTCTTCCGTTCATCGAATCCAACTTTCGCCTCCCGGGCACTTACGCTAAATTCAAGCTAAGCATGCGTCGGCAATTTTGGCTTGGCGCTCTTCGTGGGGCGTATCCACAGTGTGGAGGTTAAGAATCATGAGCGGATGTTTCAAAATCAACTCGATCAAACTGGCGCTGTGCCTGGTTTTCCCCGCAACAGCCCTGCCGGCACTGGCGGCCGAGCCTTATCCGGCCTTGCCGCCGACGCTGTCGACATCGGTGACGCCGAACATTCTTCTTCATGTCGATAACTCGGGGAGTATGCATAACTACCCCTACTCCGGCGCGCCAAAACGCAAGATGCAGGTGGCCAAGGATGTCTCCAAGGCGCTGATCGATGCCAACAAGACTTTACGCTGGGGGCTTTTCTCCTTTGATCCGGCAAGCAACGAAACGGCTGGCATTCTCCAGGCGCCCATCGGTTCCAGCCAGGCAACCTTGAATGCTGCGATCGATGCTTTGGGGCCGGATACCTGGACGCCTCTGGGTGAGGCCTCGTTCGAGATCACCCGTTACTGGGCCGGCGAGAATTCATATTACAACAAGACCAAGAATGCGACAGCCGGGAAATATACGAGTCCCATCCAGTATCGTTGCCAGAAAAACTTCAACATCATTGTTACCGACGGCGTGCCAACCAAGGATAACGAGGTTCCCGGCTTGCCAGCCACCCCCACGGGGGTTGACTATACGACCTACGATAGCTCGGGGGGGGCGCTTACCAAGACCTTCAGGGCCTGCGTGAACAAGGATACGGTTTCGTCCGTGACCTGCCCGGTCAATCTGGAGGGCTCGTTGGTCGCCAATCCATTTACCGACACCTCCGGCGATTACGGTCGTACCATTCGCGATGTCGCCATGTACGCCTACGACCGCGACATGCGGGTGGGCGGCACCGATCTCGACGGCAAGAGTTTCGACGATCCGAAGTTCAAGAAGCAGAACGTGGCGACCTACACGGTGGGTTTTGCGATTAACGATCCGGTCTTGAAGGCCACGGCAACCGTCGGGCAGGGCAAATACTATACGGCGACCAGCGAAGCAGAGTTGTCAGCGGCACTGACCAATGCGGTGAACAGCATTGCCGCCTCCATCTCGAATGCGGGTGGCGTGGCGGCGCAAAGTGAGACGACCACGGCCGGCAACAAGGTTTTTCAGCCGATATTCAATCCTAGTGGCTGGTATGGCGAGTTGCGTTGCTACGACCTCGATACCAATGGTGATTTGATCAGCG
>JAUYEI010000065.1 GCA_030691385.1 Azonexus sp. | reverse complement strand
ATTTCTTTGCCGCCAATGAGCAAGCCTTGCTGCGCGCATTACAGCGTGGCGAGTTCAACCTTGAAACCTCAGTTGGACGCGGCTGATGGTGCGCCTGGGCGGGATGGCCGGCGCGAAGCGACGACGCAGCAGGCTCATGCCTGCAAGGAGAAGCGACCAAGCCGGACGCCCGACCAGACGTGCCAGCAGCCGCGTAGCGCGGTCACCCAACGGGTGAATGGCATCGAAGACACAAAGGCCCGTATTCATGCGGCAGACCAGACATGGATAAGCGGCCAACTGAGGTTTCAAGGTTCAATATTCATGGCTGGCGACGTGCCGACTTGTTCAAGTACTTGTCTCTCACGCCATCCGCCATGTCTCGCCAACTCAAGCGATTGCGTGACCTCGGGGTCATCAAAAAAGTCGGCCATACCTATCGCTACTACCTCACTCGCCTCGGCCGTTCAGCTATCGCTGCCGCTTGCGCACTGACTCGTTTCTCCATCACCCCAGCCATGGCTTCCGCACATTGAATTCTTCTCACAGTTTGTGAAGACTGCACTGATTAGTGACTAAAAATCGTTTCGCCAGCTACGTATCGTTTTGAAAATCGAGGCTTTTTTCCGGTTGACCGTGGGAGTCCGCTTTTCGGCTGCGGCCATGACCGCCGGCTCGGGACAGCGCAGGAAGGGGTTGGTCGCCTTCTCCTCGCCCAGCATTAACGGCACACTGGGCCGGCCCGCCGCCCGCAGCGCCGCAACCTTCGCGACGCGCGCCTGCAAGGCCGCATTTTGCGGCTCGACGACCAGGGCGAAACGCAGGTTCATTTCGGTGTATTCGTGGGCGCAATAGACCAGAGTGTCGTCGGGCAGCGCGGCAATGCTGTCGAGCGAGTCCGACATCTGTTCCGGCGTGCCCTCGAACAGCCGCCCGCAACCGGCGCCGAACAGCGTATCGCCACAAAACAGCGCCCCCGGTGCAACGTAGGCCAGATGCCCCAGCGTGTGACCGGGAACAGCCATGACATCGACCGTCTGGCCGAGCACATCGATCTGCTCGCCACCCGAAAGTGGACGCGTGCAGCCTGTGATAGACTCATTGGCCGGTGCATGAATCTCGACTGGCCAGCGCGCTTTGAGTTCGGCGACGCCCCCCTGGTGATCGGCATGGTGATGCGTGATCAGGATGCCTTCCAGCGTCAGATCGTCGGCTTCCAGACGGGCGATGACCGGAGCTGCATCGCCGGGATCGACGACAACGGCACGCTTGCCGCGGGTCAGTAGCCAGATGTAATTGTCCTTGAACGCGGGAATGAACGAAATTTCAAACATGCCGGAACTATCGAGCGCAGCGCCCCGGATGTCAATTCCCGGGCTCGACGCCTGGCTGTCGACCGCCGCCGGCCGTTATGTGCTCGATTGGGAACAGCGCCAGCTCGACGCCGCCGTTCCCGATGTTTTCGGTTTTCATGCCCTGCAACTCGGCTTGCCGCAGGGCGAGTTCCTGCGCGCCAACCGCATTCCGCTGCGCCTCAAGGCTGGCGAATACGGCGCTGTCGACCTGCTCTGCAACTGTACCGCCCTACCCTTCGCCTCGCTCAGCACCGACCTCGTCGTCCTGCCGCATGTGCTCGAATTCTGTGACGAGCCGCACCAGATATTGCGCGAAGTCGAGCGCATCCTGATTCCCGAGGGACAGGTCATCATCATCGGTTTCAATCCGCTGTCGCTGTGGGGCCTGAAACGAAAATTCGACCGTAGCGGCGAATTTCCGTGGAACGGCAGCTACCTGTCGCTGAATCGCCTCAAGGATTGGCTAAAATTGCTCAGTTTTGAAGTCGACCGCGGCCAGTTCGGCTGCTACATCCCGCCGGTCGAACAACTCAAATGGGTGCAACGCTGGCAGTTCATCGAAACGGCCGGCAACCGCTGGTGGAATTTTTCCGGTGGCGTCTACGTGCTGCGCGCCATCAAGCGCGTGCACGGCATGCACCTGATCACCCCCAACTGGCGTAACAAGTCGGTGCGCGCCAAGGCGCTGCGCCCGATCGCCCAAAAGGAAGGCCATGGCCGCTGAAGAAATCGTTGAAATATTTACCGATGGCGCCTGCAAGGGCAACCCCGGCCCCGGCGGCTGGGGCGCCATCCTGCGCCTTGGTCAGCACGAGAAGGAACTATGGGGCGGCGAGAAGGACACAACCAATAACCGCATGGAACTGACCGCCGCCATCCGCGCCATCGAGGCCCTCAAGCGGCCAATCGGCGGCAAGATCTACACCGACTCGCAGTACGTCATGAAGGGCATCAACGAGTGGATTCACGGCTGGAAGAAAAACGGCTGGAAAACCGCCAACAAGAAACCGGTCAAGAATGCCGATCTCTGGCAACTGCTCGACGCCCAGGTCAGGCAGCACAAGCTCGAATGGGTCTGGGTCAAGGGCCACGCCGGCCACCCCGAAAACGAACGGGCCGATGCCCTGGCAAATCGCGGCATCGATGAATTGAGAAACAGGGAAGCAGCATGAGACAGATCGTCCTCGACACCGAAACCACCGGCCTCGACCCCCGCTCGGGCCATCGCATCATCGAAGTTGCCTGCATCGAGATGGTCAACCGCCGCTTCACCGGCCACCACCTGCACAAATACCTCAACCCGGAACGCGAAATTGACCAAGGCGCCCAGGCGGTGCACGGCATCACCCTCGAATTCCTCGCCGACAAGCCAAAATTTGCCGACATCGCCGACGAGTTCCTCGAGTTCATCAACGGTGCCGAGTTGATCATCCACAACGCGCCCTTCGACATCGGCTTCCTCAACACCGAACTCGACCGCCTCGGTCGCGTTCCGGTCGGCACCATCTGCGGCAAGGTCACCGATACCCTGCGCATGGCCAAGGAACTGCACCCCGGCAAGCGCAACAGCCTCGATGCGCTGTGCGAACGCTACGAAATCGACAACTCCAGCCGCACGCTACACGGCGCCCTGCTCGACACCGAGTTGCTGGCCGAAGTTTTCCTGGCCATGACGCGTGGCCAGAACTCGCTGATGATCGAACCCGATGCCGCACCGCGCCCCAACATCGGCGCCGACGGCCTGGTCCGCGAGCGCAAGCCGCTCACCGTTCGCCGCGCCTCGCCCGAGGAGTTGGCCGAACACGAGCAGGTTTTGAAAGCCATCGACAAGGAGTCGAAAGGCGCCTGCCTGTGGCTGCCCAAGCTTGACGCCGAAGCAGCCTGAGTCCGGCATGGTCCCCATCTCACTATTTATCTGGATCGCGCTCGAAATTAGCGGCTATCTTTATATCGGCCGCCATGTCATGCACCTCGACTGGCCGCTGGCCATCGTCGGGGCGATCAACTGCCTGCTCGGCCTGCGCTTCTGGATGAACGCCACGACCTGGTTCTTCGGCATGAAATTCGCCTCGCCGGCGCCTGCCCTCGGTTTCGGCAAGCGCTTCGCCATCATGACCGGTGAATACTTCGCCTTCCTGCTCACCTTCCTGCTCGTCATCCCTTTTGAACGCCTGTGGATGCCGGCCGACCGCCTGCTGCCCGGCCAAAAGCCGATCCTGCTCGTCCATGGCTACGGCTGCAGTCGCGGCGTCTGGTGGCTGCTCCGCCGTCGCCTCGAAGCAGCAGGCTACAGCGTCGCCACGGTCAGCCTGGCGCCACCCTACACCAGCATGGGCAAGCTGGTGCCGCTCCTTACCCAGCGCATCGAGGAAGTCTGCGCCGCCACCGGCAGCAAACAGGTAACCCTCGTCGCGCACAGCATGGGCGGCCTGATTTGCCGCTCCTATCTGGCTCGCCACGGCATCGAACGCGTCGACCGTTTGTTCACACTGGCCACGCCGCACGCCGGCAGCCTCCTGAGCAAAATCGGCTTCGGCCAGAACTCCCGGGAAATGACGCCCGGCTCGCTGTGGCTGCGCGACATGGCGACCGAGACCATCAAGATTCCCGCCGTCAGCCTGCGCAATGCCTACGACAATTACGTCATGCCGCAGGACAACCAGCGCCTGCCCGGGGCGCGCGATGTCGAGCTGCCAGTGATCGGACACATCGCCATGCTTTATGATGAACGCGTTGCCCGACTGCTGCTCGACCTGCTCAAACTCAAGAAACCATGAACATTCCCGCCGCCACCCGCGCCCAGGCGCAGGATCTGCTCGATTTCATCGACGCCAGCCCCAGCCCCTGGCACGCCGTCCACACCTGCGAATCCCGGCTGAGCGCAGCCGGTTTCAGCCGGCTGGACGAAGCCGAGCGCTGGACCCTGCGCACCGGCGACCGTCGCTACGTCGTGCGTGGCGGTTCGTCGATCATCGCCTTCATCGTTGGCAACCAGCCGGCAGCAACGACCGGCCTGCGCCTGATCGGTGCCCATACCGACTCGCCGGGCCTGCGCCTCAAGCCGAAACCGGCCGAAGACGCCGCCGGCATGGTGCGCCTCGGCGTCGAAGTCTATGGCGGCCCCATCCTCGCCACCTTCGCCGACCGCGACCTGTCCCTGGCCGGACGCGTCAATGTCCGCGTTTCGGGCAGCTTCACAACCCGGCTGGTGCGCTTTGGCGACCCGCTGCTGCGCTTGCCCAACCTCGCCATCCATATGAATCGCGAGGTCAATGAAAACGGCCTGAAATTCAACAAGCAGACCGAACTACCCTTGCTGCTCGGCGTTTTCGAAGATGGCACGAAGGCCGAAACGCACTTCCGCCAGCCGATTGCTGCAGCCCTTGGCGTCGAGCCGGGCGACCTGCTGACCTGGGAACTCAACGCCTACGACACGCAAAAAGGCGCCTTTTGGGGCGTTGACCGTGAGTTCGTCGCCAACAGCCAGCTCGACAACCTGGCTTCCTGCCACGCCGCGCTGAGCGCCCTGCTCGCCACGTCCGAGCCGGCCGCCACCTGCCTGTGCGCCTTCTTCGACCATGAAGAAGTGGGCAGCGAAAGCGCCACGGGTGCCGGCGGCAGTTTCGCCCAGGACGTCATCGCCCGGCTGGCTGCCAGTGCTGGGCTGGACAGCGAAGATCAGCGCCGGATGCTGGCGCAAAGCTTCTTCATCAGCGCCGACATGGCGCACGCCTGGCACCCGAACTTCCCGGCTGCTTACGAGCCCTGCCACCATGCGCTGGTCAACGCCGGTCCGGTCATCAAGAGCAATGCCAACCAGCGCTACAGCACCAGCGCCGAGACGGCGGCGCGCTTCATGGCCATCTGCGAAAAAGCCGGCGTACCCTGCCAGCAATACGCCCATCGCACCGACCTCGGCTGCGGCAGCACCATCGGCCCCATCGTCGCCGCGCGCCTCGGTATCCCCAGCGTCGATGTCGGCTCGCCGATGTGGGCCATGCACAGCATCCGCGAAAGTGCCGGGGTGCTCGACCACGGCTACATGATTGCCGCCCTGACCACTGCCCTCTCAGACTGACATGAACGATCTCCTCTTTTTCCTGGCCGGAACCGTCGTCGTTGTGTGGTTATCGAGAAAACCGCTGCGCAAGCCCGGCAGCCATGGCTTCTATCGCTTCTTTGCATGGGAAGCCATCCTTGGCCTGATCGTGCTCAATCACGGCGTCTGGGGCGATGACCCGTATTCACCACACCAGTTCACCTCGTGGCTGCTCATGCTGCTGAGCATTTTCCTGGTCGTCGAAGGCACTCGTACCCTGCGCCGTGACGGCGCGCCCAGCGCCCAGCGCGACGACGGTTCGTTCTATGAATTCGAAAAAACGACCCAGGTCGTTTCGCACGGCATTTTCGGCTACATCCGCCACCCGATGTATGCCTCGCTGCTCACCCTGGCCTGGGGTGCCTACTTTCAGGATCCGAGCATGATCGGCGCGATCATTGCCGGCATCGCCTCGTTTTCGCTGTGGCTGACGGCTGTTACCGACGAGCGCGAATGCCTGGCTTATTTCGGCGAGCCCTATGCCGCCTACATGCAGCGGACCAAGCGCTTCATCCCCTTCCTACTCTGACGGCTGTTTCGTCCCCATTATTTCATTGCAGGTCGCCCGGCCGAAGGTTTCGGCCTTTTTCGGGCTGGAAATCTGCGGCTCGTCGTAGATGCGCCGGATGATGTGATTGGTGATACGTGCGCCGTCGCTGCCGTCTTCATCGAACAGCTTCATCGGCCTGCCCCGGTCGCGATTGTAAAAAGCCTGCAGCGCGTGATCGCGGACGCGTTCGCAGAAGCGGATACGCTGTGCATCCGGCATGCTGTCGTCGATCGGTCCGGGGTGGCCGTGGGCGATGGCACCGGTTGTGGCCAGCAGGGTCATCAGCACCAATATCGAACGTTTCACTCCTTCGGCTCCTGGATCGAGGTCAAATAGGCCAGGATATCCTGGATCTCTTGCTGTTTCAGGGCATTGAGCACACCCCCCACGCCCTCCTCGTCATGCGGCCGGTCGCCCTTGAGGTAGAGATCGACCTGGCGCTGCAGATAATTGGTGTATTGGCCGACCAGCATCGGGAACATGCCGCGGCCGCGCCCGGTCTTGCCGTGGCAGGCGGCACACTGCTTCTGGTAGAGCTTCTCGCCATTGGCCAGATCGCCTTCGGCGCGCGGAATGATCATCACTTTTTCGGCCATCAGCAGTTTGGTCAGCGCATCCTCCGTGCCTTTGTAGGTCGGCATTTTGGTATCCAGCTCGATACCGGCCAGATAAGCCGAAATATCCTTGATGTCTTCATCGGACAGCTCGCGCTCCTGCGTGTAGGGGAACATCGGAATATTGACCCGCGTCCGCGAACGGAAACTCCGCAACTGGCTTTCGATGTATTTGAGCTGCTGGCCGGCAATGCGCGGGTACTCGCCCTTCTTGCCGCCCTGGCCATTGTCGCTGTGGCAGGCGGCGCAGGTACCGTTGATCTCCTTGCCTTTTTCGAGGTCGACCGCAGCCGCCGGATAACTCAGCGCAAGCGCGGCAAGCAAGAGAGGGAAACGCAGGTTTTTGAGCATGCAGGGGAACTCCCAAGTTTGATGCGGCGAATTGTCGCACCTCTCAAGCGACTGAAAATTGACACAAATCACGCATAATTCGCCCCATGGCATTTACCCCGTGCACGACCGCGAATACCGACCACCTGGCCAACCTGCGCCGCCTGGTTATCGGTCGTTGGGTAGTGCTCGCCGTGCTCGCCCAACTCATCATGGTCGGACCGGGGCTGCTCGACATTCCCGTCCCGCAGGTACCGCTCCTCGGCATCATTGCCATCGCCCTGCTATTCAATGCGATAGCCCAGTGGCGGGTAATCCGCTCGCCAACCGCCACGGCCAACGAACTGTTCAGCCAGTTGCTCTTCGACGTCGGCATGCTGAGCGCCGTGGTCTTCCTCAGCGGCGGTGCCGCCAATCCGCTTGTTTCGCTGCTCCTGCCGCCGGTCGCCGTCGCCGCGCTGACCCTGCCGGCGCGTTGCGTCGCCATCGTTACCGCCGTTGCCATTGCCGCCTATTCGCTGCTGATGCTCTATTACGTCCCCTTGCCGATGGCCGATGCAACACGCGCGACGCGCCTCCACCTGGGCGGCATGTGGCTGATTTTCGTCGTCTCGGCCGTCATGATCGGCTGGATCATCGTTCATACTACCCGCGTCATTCGCCAACGCGATGCCGAACTAGCCACCGCGCGCGAACAGGGACTGCGCGATGAACGGGTCGTCGCCATGGGCACACTGGCCGCCGGCGCCGCCCACGAACTCGGCACACCGCTCGGCACCATGGCCCTGCTCGCTGGCGAACTGGTCAACGACCCTGCCCTCGGCGCAGCCGCCCGCGACGATATCAGGCTGCTCCAACAGCAGATCGGCGTCTGCAAGGAAATCATCACCGGGCTGTCGCGCCGGGCCGGGGCCGAACGCCTGGAGAGCGCCCCGCTGCAGGCTGCCAACCGCTGGCTCGACCACCTGCGCCAGCACTGGCATGCCGCCCGCCCGCAAGCGAGCAGCCGGCTGATCATCGCCAGCGACGGCGAGGCGCCGGAAATCGTCGCCGACCCACGGCTCGAACAGGCCGTGCTCAACCTGCTCAACAACGCTGCCAACGCCACGCCCACCCCGCTCGAAATCCGCCTTAACTGGTGCACCGACAATGTCTGCATCGACATTCGCGACCGCGGCCCGGGCTTTCCCGAGCAGGTTCTTGAACTGGGTGGCCAGGAAAGCTTTCCTGCGCACGAACGCGGCAGCGGCGTCGGTTTGCTGCTGACGCGCAGTGCCGTCGAACAACTCGGCGGCACCTTGACGCTGCTCAATCCCGAAGAAGGCGGCGCCCTCGCCCGCATCGAACTACCCCGGATAAAACCATGAGCGAACCGACGCTGATCATCGACGACGACCCGAGTTTCAACGCCATCCTCGTCCGCACGCTGGAACGGCGCGGCCACCCGGCGCGGGGCGCGCTCGATGCGGCATCGGCGCTGGCAGCGGCCAGTGAAATGCAGGCCAGCCGCGTCGTCCTCGACCTCAACCTGAACGGCACTTCGGGCCTGGCGTTGATCCCGCAACTGCTGGCCATCAACCCGGCTTGCCGGATTGTAGTTTTGACCGGCTACGCCAGCATCGCCACCGCCGTCGACGCCGTGAAGCTCGGCGCCATCCAGTACCTTGCCAAGCCGGTGGAAGTCGAGGCCATCCTGACGGCCTTCGACGATGACGACGGCCCGGATTTCGATGTACCAGCCTCGGATGAACCGTTATCGGTCGACCGCCTCGAATGGGAACACATCCAGCGCGTCCTTAACGAAAACGACGGCAACATCTCGGCCACCGCCCGCGCCCTCAAAATGCACCGGCGGACGCTGCAGCGCAAACTGTCGAAACGGCCGGTCAAGACCTGATTTCAATATTGGGTATATTTTCCGGTTGACCGTGGCAATGCGGTTTCTTGACGGGTGGTTATCGCGAATTGGCGAACTCACTTTTACCCCGCCGCAACTGCGGCGACGAGAGGCCGACTAGATAATTTTCAGACCACGGTTTTCCTATCTGAAACCGTGCTCCATCCCCATTCAGTTATTTTCCAGCCACTCAATCTAGCACTGGAACAGGGAGCACCACGTTTACCGCCTTTGAAATTACATTCCAAAGAACACCGACTATTGCATTCCATACCTTTTCAACCGTAACCATTAGTTCTACTTTGTCAGATTGGTATTCAATCATCTGCCGCCGTCATCTTATACAATACAAGTCATTGGTTTTATTGTTAATTAACATGGAGTTGATAAATGCGATGTCAACTCGAATACCCGAACAGCATTGCTGCACTGGTTGCCAGCGCGCTCGCGCATTTCGATTCCCACTTCACGCCCTACCTTGCTTGCTTCCAGAGCCGCACC
>JAUYEI010000064.1 GCA_030691385.1 Azonexus sp. | reverse complement strand
CTGCGTGCGCACTTCCGATGCGCCTTGCAGGTTCTGGATCTTGCTCTTGATCAGTTCAGAAATTTCGGAAGGATTCAACTGCATGAAATTCTCCTAGTTGTTCAGCGCCGTAGCCATGGCGTCGAGCTTGCCGCGGACTGAAGCATCCAGCATCTGGTCGCCAACGATTACCTTGATGCCACCAATCAGGGTCGGATCAACCGACACCGAAGTCTCGAGCCTGGTCTTGAAGACGGTTTCGAGTTGGGGCACCAGAGCTTTCACCTGGTTGTCATCGATCGGGAAAGCCGAAATGATTTCGGCCTGTTTGGTGCCTTCCTCGGCCCGCTTGTAGCTTTCGTACAAGCCGGCGATTTCCGGCAACAGCCCCAGACGGTCGTTGTTGGACAGTAGCTGGATGAAGTTCGCCAGTTCCGCATCTACCGCCGTACCGCAGGCAGACCGGAAGAGGTCGACCAGTTGCGGGGCCGCCACATTGGGATCGCCGATAGCCGCACGGACTTCGGGACTGGCGGCCACCTGGGCGAGCGTTGCTGCCTGCTCGGCCCACTTGGCCAGATTGCCGCTTTCCTTACCAGCCCGGAACAGGGCTTCGGCGTAAGGACGGGCGATAGTGACGGATTCAGCCATTGCTTACAGGTCCTGTTTCAGGGCGACCAGCATGTCGGCATGCGCGGACGCGTTGATTTCCTTGCGCAGGATCTTCTCGGCACCAGCAACCGCCAGTTCGGCGACGCGCTCACGCAATGCTTGCTTGGCGCGTTCGACTTCCTGATCGATTTCGGCTTTGGCGCCGGCGACGACCTTGTCGGCCTCAACCTTGGCGGTGCCCTTGGCTTCTTCGACGATCTGTTGCGCACGCTTTTCGGCTTGAGCGATGAGGTCCGAGGATTTCTCCTTGGCTTCCCGCAATGCGTCAGCGGAACGCTTGGCAGCGAGTTCTTGCTCATGCTTGCCACGTTCAGCTGCAGCCAGGCCATCAGCGATCTGTGCTTGACGGTCTGCCATCGCTTTTTGCAGCGGCGGCCAGACGTACTTCATCGTGATCCAGATGAAGAAACCAAACCAGATTGCCTGGCCAATCAGTGTAGCGTTGATATTCACGCTAACCTCCTGGTTATAAGGGTTACAG
The DNA here is from genome assembly GCA_030691385.1 of Azonexus sp. Classification (GTDB taxonomy): domain Bacteria; phylum Pseudomonadota; class Gammaproteobacteria; order Burkholderiales; family Rhodocyclaceae; genus Azonexus. The sequence continues at coordinate 11,528 of JAUYEI010000064.1, read as the reverse complement.
GGGCGCGGTTAATTACTTCAGCAGAGCCAGGAACGGGTTTGCGAAGAGCAGGAACAGAGCGATACCGACACCGATCATGGTCACGGCGTCGAGCAGACCGGCGACGATGAACATCTTGACTTGCAGCGTGGGGATCATTTCCGGCTGGCGGGCAGCGCCTTCCAGGAAGCGGCCACCCAGGATACCAAAGCCGATAGCGGTACCCAGAGCGCCGGCGCCGATCAGGATGGCTACAGCGATAGCGGTGTTGGAGAGGACGGTTGCGAGTTCCATGTTTACTCCTCAGTAAGGTAGGTTTGTTGCGGGGTTAAAGTTAAAAACTACTGAAAACTGCTACTACGACTTAGTGCGACTCTGCCGCCATCGACATGTACACGACGGTCAGCATCATGAACACGAAGGCTTGCAGGGTAATGATCAGGATGTGGAACAGTGCCCAGGGCAGAGCCAGGGGCAACTGGTACAGGCCAAGCAGGGCGATCAGGATGAAGACCATTTCACCGGCGTACATGTTGCCGAAGAGTCGCAGGGCCAGGGAGATCGGCTTGGCGATGTCTTCAACGACACGGAAGATGAAATTGACCGGGGCCAGTTTGGCACCAAACGGTGCAGTAAAGATTTCGTGCAGGTAGCCACCGAGGCCTTTTACCTTCAGATTCATCCAGATCATGATGAAGAAGACAGTGATCGACATGCCGAAGGTCAGGTTGGGGTCAGTGGTCGGCACAAACTTGAACGGCAGTTCGTGGTTGCCCGTGGCGGCCTGCAGTGCGACCGGCAGGAAATCGACTGGGATCAAGTCCATGGCGTTCATGACGAACACCCAGACGAAAATGGTAATGGCCAGCGGCGTAACCAGCGCGCTCTTGCCATGGAAGGTATCGCGTACTTGCTGGTCGACCAGACCAACGACCATTTCGACAAAATTCTGGCCGCCGGATGGAACGCCGGAAGTGGCTTTACTGGCCATCAAGGCCATGAAGCCGAAAACCACCAGGCCCAGGATGCCGGAAACCAGCAGGGTGTCGAGGTGGAAACTCCAGAAACCGGTACAGACTCCATCGACCTTGGCGCTGTCTGCACAGACAACGAGATTGGTCAGATGGTGTTGAATGTAACCAGCGGTGCCGCCTTCTGCGCTCATGTTTTCTCCAGTCAGCCTAGCGATGCTTCAGCAGTGCCATCCAGTAGATGACGAAGGTTGATGCGTATCCAAAAAAGAGCGGCAGTGCCGCCACTTCCTTGTACCCTAAAAACACCAGCGCAAAACCGACGAGAGTGAGCAGAAACTTGAACCCCTCTCCGGCGGCTTGCGCCCGATATGCCTTGACCGGGTCGGCGTTCGAACTCATTCGCAAGGCTCTCAGGACGTACCCGAGATTGGCGATGAATCCGATTGATCCCCCGATCAGAACCGAGACTGCCGCATTTGTGCTGACAAACAAACTGGCCGCAATGGCCAGTACCGTTGTTAGCGCCGCCTGGCGGCTGAGTATCCAGCTTACCTGCGGATGCAAGACATGCCTCGATCAATAACCGTGCGAGTGTAACGGAGTCTTATAGAGGAGTCAATTTCCGCAGTGCAAAAATTGAGGGTTTTCCCGTATTTTCTGTTAGTTACGATTAGTGACATGGCTTACGCACTCAGCCGTGAAATGAGGCCGTCGAGTTGATCCAGGCTTGAAAATTCGATGGTGACCTTACCGGCGCCCTTCTTGTTGGAGCGAATGGCGACGTTGGTGCCCAGGCCGTCGGAAAGGCGTTCCTGCAGGCTCAGCAGGTCGCGGTCGATCGTTTTTTCCGGCGCATGCCTGGGCGGACTCAATAGTTGCTGGACCAGTCGTTCGGTTTCGCGGACCGAAAGGCCCTTTTGCACGACGCGCTGGGCAACGCCAACCTGCTGGCCGCTGGAAATGGGCAGCAGGGCGCGGGCGTGGCCCATGTCGATCTGGCCGGTCATCAGCAGTTCCTGAACCGGGGCGGTCAGTTGCAACAAGCGCAGCAAGTTGCTGGCGGCCGGGCGGGAACGGCCAACGGCATCGGCAGCCTGCTGGTGGGTCAGGCCGAATTCGTCGATCAGGCGCTGCAGGCCCTGGGCTTCTTCGAGCGGATTGAGGTTCTCGCGCTGGATATTTTCGATCAGCGCCATGGCCAGCGCCTGCTCGTCGGGGATGTTGCGGACGAGGACCGGGACTTCGCTCAGGCCGGCCAGTTGCGCGGCGCGCCAGCGGCGTTCGCCGGCGACGATTTCGTAGCGCTCGGAACCGGGCGTGCTGTCGACGGCACGGACGAGGATGGGCTGCATGACACCCTGGGTCTTGATCGAGGCGGCCAGTTCGGCCAGCGAATCCTGATCCATATGGGTGCGCGGCTGGTATTTGCCAGGTCGCAGGCGTTCGACCGGCAGATTGCGCAGTTCGTCTTCGGCCTTTGCGTCGCTGCCGGAAAGCAGCGCGTCGAGGCCGCGGCCGAGTCCTTTCATCTTGATCATTGGGCGACCCTTTCAAGAATTTCCTGGGCGAGTGCGGTATAGGCTTGCGCACCCCTCGAGTTTTTGTCAAAGGCGTTGACCGGCTTGCCGTAGGACGGGGCTTCGGCCAGCCTGACGTTGCGCGGCACGATAGTCTTGTAGACCTTGTCGCCGAAGTGGCTTTCGAGTTCGCTGGAAACCTGCTGGGTCAGCGTGCTCTGGCCGTTGTACATGGTCCGTAGCAGGCCTTCGATTTCGAGGCGCGAATTGAGGTGATGGCGCACCTTGCGCAGCGTTTCGACGAGATCGGACAGGCCTTCCAGCGCGTAATACTCACACTGCATCGGGATCAGCACCGAATCGGCAGCGACCAGCCCATTGACGGTCAGCATGTTGAGGGCTGGCGGGCAGTCGATGAGCACGAAATCGTACTCGGCATGGTTTTGCGCCAGGGCGTTTTTCAGGCGGTATTCGCGCTGGTCGAGATCGATCATTTCGACTTCGGCACCGGCCAGTTCGCGGTTGGCGGGCAGGATGTCGAAGTCGAAATCGGTCTTGATGCAGACTTCAAGCAGTGTCGCGGCGCCGATCAGCAATTGATAGACGGTGGGTAGCGCTTCCTTCTTGGTGATGCCGGACCCGGTCGTCGCGTTGCCTTGTGGATCCATGTCGATGAGCAGGACGCGCTTGCCTTCGGCGGCCAGCGACGCCGCCAGATTGACGGCGGTGGTCGTTTTGCCGACGCCGCCCTTCTGGTTGGTTATGGCGAGTACTTTCATGACCCGGCTTTCAGAATGATCAAATGTCGTTCGGCATCCAGCCCGGGCACGCTGAGCGGGATGATTGCGTCAACCGTGATGTCGGCCGGCAAGGCCTTGAGTTCGGCGTCCGGTTGCACGCCTTTCATGGCCAGCCAGCGACCGTTCGGGGCCAGCAGGTGGCGGGTCAGGCTGATGAAAAGGCCGGTTTCGGCGAAGGCGCGCGAACTGATCTGGGCGTATTGTCCCTGCATTTCCTCGACCCGGGCGTGGTGCACCGTAACATTCCTGAGCGCCAGTTCGATGACGGCCTGCTGCAGGAAGGTGGTTTTCTTTTGCACGGTGTCGACCATGCTGACCGCGAGCTCCGGCCGGGCGATGGCCAACGGGATGCCGGGCAGGCCGCCGCCACTGCCGACATCGAGCAGATTGCCGGCGCCGACATGCGGCAGGATGGCCAGCGAATCGAGCAGGTGGTGCGAAATGGCCTGGGCCGGATCGCGCAGGGCGGTCAGGTTGTAGGTCTTGTTCCACTTGAGCAGCAGGTCGCGGAAGGCGAGCAGCTTGTGCCGCGCTTCTTCGGACAAGACAATGCCGAGTTCTGCCAAGCCGGTGGAGAGTGAGTGCTGGCTCATGCGGCGTGCGACAGCTTATGGCGCTTGAGGTGAATCAGCAGCAGCGAGATGGCGGCCGGCGTAATGCCTTGAATGCGCGAGGCCTGAGCGATAGTTTGCGGCTTGTGCTGGTTGAGCTTCTGCTTGACTTCGTTGGACAGGCCGGCGACCGTGGCGTAATCGAGATCGTTCGGCAGCACGGTGTTTTCGTAGCTGGCCGACTTGGCGACTTCCTCGGCCTGGCGGTCGATGTAGCCCTGATACTTGGCGGAGATTTCGAGTTGCTCGATGACCGCCGGGTCCATTTCAATTTTGGGCAAAATTTCCGGTTGACCGTGGGAGTCGCTTTCGCCGGCGGTTTCCGGAATCGGCAGGGTGATGAGCGCTGCGTAGCTCACTTCGGGCCGGCGCAGCAGTTCGAACAGGTTGTATTCGTGTTCGATCGGTTTGCCCAGCACGCGGATGCAATCTTCGGCCGGCGTCAGCCTGGGATTGACCCAGGTTGATTTCAGACGCTCCTGTTCGGTGGCAATGGCATCGCGCTTCTGGCAGAAGGCGGCCCAGCGCACGTCGTCGACCAGGCCGAGGGCGCGGCCCTGTTCGGTCAGGCGCAGGTCGGCATTGTCTTCGCGCAGGCTCAGGCGGTATTCGGCACGGCTCGTGAACATCCGGTAGGGATCGGAAACGCCGCGCGTGATCAGGTCGTCGACCAGCACGCCGAGGTAGGCTTCATTGCGCTTCGGGCACCAGCCTGCCTCGTCGCGCACGTAGCGCACGGCATTGATACCAGCCAACAGGCCCTGCGCGGCGGCTTCTTCGTAGCCAGTCGTGCCATTGATCTGGCCGGCGAAGAACAGGCCGGCGATGGCCTTGCTTTCCAGTGTGTCCTTGAGGCCGCGCGGGTCGTAGAAGTCATATTCGATAGCGTAGCCGGGGCGCAGGATGTGACAGTTTTCCAGGCCGCGAATCGAGCGGACCAGGGCAAGCTGGATGTCGAAGGGAAGGCTGGTCGACACGCCGTTCGGGTAGATTTCGTGCGTCGTCAGGCCTTCCGGTTCGAGGAAGACGTTGTGTCGGTCCTTGTCGGCAAAGCGGTGGATCTTGTCCTCGATCGACGGGCAGTAGCGCGGCCCGACGCCTTCGATGACGCCGGTGTACATCGGCGAGCGGTCGAGGCCGCTGCGGATGATGTCATGCGTCTTCTCGTTGGTTTCGGTGATCCAGCACGGCAATTGGCGCGGATGCTGGGCGGCGTTGCCGAGAAAGGAGAAGACCGGCACCGGGGTGTCCGAGTGCTGCTCTTCCATCACCGAGAAATCGATGGTCTTGCCGTCGAGGCGCGGTGGCGTGCCGGTCTTCAGGCGACCTTGCGGCAGGTTCAGTTCCTTGAGGCGGGCGGCCAGCGAATTCGACGGCGGATCGCCCATGCGGCCGCCGGTGTAGTTCTCCAGCCCGACGTGAATCTTGCCGTTGAGAAAGGTTCCTGCGGTCAACACCACAGAACCGGCCAAAAAGCGGATGCCCAGTTGCGTCACCGCACCAGCCACGCGATCGCCTTCGACGATCAGGTCGTCGCAGGCTTCGGCGAAGATGGTCAAATTGGGCTGATTTTCCAGTCGACCGCGGATCGCCTGCTTGTACAGCACGCGGTCGGCCTGGGCGCGGGTGGCACGCACCGCAGGGCCTTTCGAGGCGTTGAGGATACGGAACTGGATGCCGGCTTCGTCGGTCGCTGCGGCCATCGCCCCGCCCAGCGCATCGACCTCGCGCACCAGATGACCCTTGCCGATGCCGCCAATCGACGGGTTGCAACTCATCGCGCCGAGCGTGTCGAGATTGTGCGTCAGCAGCAGCGTGTTCGCCCCCGCCCGGGCCGCGGCAAGCGCAGCCTCGGTGCCGGCGTGACCGCCGCCGACGACGATGACATCGAAACGGGTGGGATAGAGCATGAGTTTGGCGTTGTTGCGGCGCAATAGCGGACTGCGGATTTTACTTCAGGGCGCTGAAATCTCACAGGTTTTTGCCGCTGCCTTGCCCTGTCCGGCGAACTCAAGTAAGTTGGCGAAATGAGTACAAGCCAAGCCAAAGGGCCCAGCCCTCTCGATAACGAGGAGATGCTGCTGGTTTTGCAACAGTCGCTGACCAAGAAAAGGGTCCTGATTGTCGACCGCCATTCGCCGGCGCGCGATTCGCTGCGCCTGATGCTCGGTGCGCTGGGCGTGACTTTGGTGCACGGGGCGGGCAACTCGGCCGAGGTCATCCGCCAGGTCAAGGCCAACCGTTTCGACATCGTGCTCTCTGATTTTGTCCTCGATGACGGCCGCGACGGCCAGCAATTGCTTGAAGAACTGCGCCACGCCCACCTCATTCCCTTGTCGACGGTGTACATGATCATCACCAGCGAGCGTGGCTACACCAACGTCGTTTCGCTGGCCGAACTGGCACCCGACGATTACCTGATCAAGCCGTTTACCGCCGAGCAGCTCCAGGCCCGGCTGATCCGGGCCATCTACAGGAAACACGTACTGCGCAAGATCTACGAACAGATCGAGCGCGGCACCCTGCAGGAAGCTATCGTTGCCTGCGACCGCGTCATCCAGCAGCAGCCGCAGTTCGTGTATGACGCCCTGCGTTTCAAGGGTGACCTGCTGCACACGCTGGGCAAGACGCATGAGGCCGAAGAGGTATTCCGGCGCGTGCTCGAAGGACGCGTCGTGCCCTGGGCCAAGATGGGGCTGGCAACGGCCCTGCGCGACCGTGGCGCGCTGGCCGAAGCCGAGCAGCTAGCCGAACAGGTCACGGCGGAAGCCCCCGACTACCTGTCGGCCTACGATTTCCTGGCCTCGGTGCACGAAGCCCAGGGGCACTTGCCGGCCGCCCAGCAGACCTTGCAGCGGGCCGCCGATGCCTCGCCGCACAATACGGTGCGGCAGCGGCTGGTCGGCGACGTGGCGGCCCGCAACAAGGATCTGCTGTCGGCCGAAAAGGCTTACGGCAAGGTCATCGAACGCAGCAAGGGTTCCAGCCTGCGAACAGTGGATGACTTCGCCAACCTGTCACGTGTTCTGGTCGAGCGCGGACACGTCGATGCCTCGCGCAAGATCGTCGCCGACATGAAGCGCGAATGGCGTGGCGACAAGCAGGCCGAACTGGCGGCACTGGTTGCCGAAAGCCTGTGCCTGAGCAGCGAGGGCGCGGCCGACAAGGGGCAGCATCTGGTTGATCAGGCATTGGCCTTGCAGAAAATGATCAGCGACGAGGCGGCCGAGAAAGGCAAGCATGTGTCGCAGCGGCTCGCCGTCGATCTGGCCCACGCCTGTTACGCCACCGGCAAGGAAGGCGAGGCGACCAGGATCATGCGCCAGGTGGCGGCTGAAAACCATGAGGACAAGAACCTCATCGAGCATATCACCAGCGTCTTTGCAAAAACCGGTCAGCCCGATGCCGGCAAGGCGCTCCTCGACCAGGTCGGCAGGGAAATAGTCGAACTCAACAACAAGGGCGTCCTGGCGGCGCGCAGCGGCGATCTCGAAGGCGCCGTCCAGTTGCTGATCCAGGCCGTCGAGCAGGTACCCAACCTGCAATTCCTGGTCAATGCCGCCAAGGCCATTTTCGCCTTGATGGACAAGAAGGGCTGGGATGAAATACTGGCGGCCCGGGCCCTCGACTACCTGCAGCGCGCCCAGCGCAAGGACCGCAAGAGTCCCAAGGTGGCCTCGGCGCGCGAACTGTACGTCACGGTCGCCAAGAAATACGGCATTGCCACCGACAACACCTGAGCCGTCGCGGCTGCAACATTTTGAAACCATTTAGTAGGTCGGCTGACGCATCCTTTCTCGTGCTGGCGCGTTGATTACACAGCGGCCCGCTTTTTCGTGCGGGCGGCGCTTTTCCTTCGGGAGTCCACGATGCTGCAATCGATGCAAAGAATTCTTCTCGCCCTGACCGTGGCGCTTGCCCTGCCCGCCCTGGCGCAGAGCGATCCGCCGGCCCGTGTCGGGCGCCTGGCCTATTTTGAAAATCAGGTCGATTTTCGGGTTGACCGTGGCGATCAGGGCGGCCCGGCCACGCTCAATTGGCCGATCAGCAGTGGTGCCGTGCTGGAAACCGGGCAGCGCGGCCGGGCCGAGGTGTGGATAGGGTCCACGGCCTACCGGCTGGCCGACGACAGCCAGGTCGAGTTTCCCGTCGTCGACGATGCGCGGGTTGATGTCCGCGTGAGCGGCGGCAGCCTGGCGGTCAGCATCCTCGACCGCGATCAGGTCGATGACGTGGTGATCGCCACGCCCGATGGCAATGTCCGCTTCCTGACGCCGGGGCGCTATCGCATCGACGTCTTCGGCGATCGCAGCGAACTGAGTGTGCAGGCCGGCCGCGCCGTTTTCGATGACGGCCAGCGGGCGACGCCGGTCGCTGCCGGGCAGAAGGTCAGCCACTGGAGCGACGGCAACGAGCAGCTAGACGCCGATCGTACAAACGATGGCTTCGACCGCTGGGTCGCCAATCGCGAGAACGTCACACTGGCCAGCCAGTCCCGCCGCCACGTTTCGCCGCACATGACCGGCTATCAGGACCTCGACACCTACGGTGACTGGCAGACGGCGCCCGACTACGGCTCGGTCTGGTATCCGCGCGCCGTAGCCGACGACTGGGCGCCCTACCGCTACGGGCGCTGGGCCTGGGTCGCTCCTTGGGGCTGGACGTGGATCGACCAGGCGCCATGGGGTTTCGCCCCCTTCCACTATGGGCGCTGGGCAATCATCCATGGCCGCTGGGGCTGGGTCCCCGGCCGCCTTGCCGCTCGCCCGGTTTACGCGCCGGCCCTCGTCGCCTGGATCGGCAACCCCGGCTGGAGTGTCGGCTTCAGTTTCGGTGCCGCACCGGCCGTCGGCTGGTTCCCGCTCGCTCCGCGCGAGGTCTACGTGCCGGGCCATCGTCACAGCACCAATTACGTTCGCCAGATCAACGTCACCCACGTCCGCGATGTGAGCGTCATCGACCGCGCTGTTCGCCCGGGCGGGCATGCCCCCTATGCGCACCATGCCTTGCCGCGCGCCGTTACCGTCGTTCCGGCCAGCATGGTCCGCGAAGGTCGCTCGATCACCTCACGCGAAATCCGGCGCCAGGAGCGGCCGGAACTGGGCCGTGCACCGCTCGCCCGCCATGCCCCGAATGCCGACTGGTTGGCACCGGTGCCCGGTGCCGCCCGGGCGCACAGCGAAGAGCGGCGCGATCCGATGAATCGGCAACCCCGTCGCGATTTCGATGCAGCACGGCAGAATGGCCCGGAACGCGGCGCACCGCGCAGCGAGCCGATGCAGCGCAACCCCGATCGCCCGGCTTTTCGCCAGCCGGGGCCGGAGGCCGACAATGTGCGCGAGGTCGAACCGCGTCGCGAAATCATGCGCCGCCCGCCGGAAAGCCGTCCGGAAATTGACACTCGCGGTCGTCCGAACGATGCCGTTCCGGCGCCGGTTCCCATGCGTCGCGAGGCGCCGACCTCCGAGCTGCGTCAGGCCGGGCCGGATGCCAGCCGCAATCAGCCGGTTGACCAACGCCGCGAAATTTTCCGCCAGCCTGCGGAATCGCGTCCTGAACCCCAGATGCGCTCCCGCCCAGCCGATGTTGCCCCGGCGCCGGCCCCCATGCGTCGCGAAATGCCCGTGCCTGAAGTGCGCAACGAGGAGCGGCAGCCACGGCCGATGATGCAGCCGCAGGAACGTGAGCAGCGCCGGGAGATGCGTGAAGTCCAGCGCGAAACACAGCGCGAGGTTCAGCGTGAAGCGCCACGCATGGAACGTCCGGTTCCACGCGAAATCGAAGCGCCGCAGATGATCCGCCAGCGTGAAATGCCGAGGCCGGCTCCGGAAGTCAGGGCACCCGTCCCGCCACCGGTCCGCGAAATGCCTCAGCCGCGGGCCGAACCACCGCGCCCACCGGTTCAGGAATTCCGGGCGCCACCGTCGTCACCAGCTCCGACGCCCATGCCCCAGCAACGGGCTGAGCCACCGCGTCAGCCGGTATCGCAAGGGGGCGGGCAGAAGGAACCCCGCCGCCACGGCAATGACGACGAGCGTGATCGCCGCTGAATTTTAGTGCGGGAGACCGAGGCCGAGGGAGGCCTCGGTCACTCGCGGGGCGGCCGCCGGTTCGGCGCTCGGCCCGGCCAGCGCTTGGTCATGGTTTCGAGCAGCAGACTGCCTGCTGCGGTCGACGGGACTTTTGGCAACATTTCCGCTTTGAGTGCGGTGCTTTGGATGCCAGCGAGTGCATGCACTCGCTGGCTGTTTGAGTTATTTAGCTAGCTGCCAACTGCCATTCTTGATGGTGACCATGACGCGGGCGCGCTGGTCGAGGCCGAGGTGGTCGTTGGCGGTCATGTTGAAGACACCATGCGAGCCGGCCAGGTTTTTTGTTGCTTCCAGTGCATCGCGTAGCGCGGCGCGGAATTCCTTCGTGCCCGGCTGGGCTCTCTTTAGGGCGACGGGGGCGGCACTGACGAGCAATTGGCCAGCATCCCAGGCGTAGCCGCCGAAGGGATTGATGCTGCCCTTGCCATGCACAGCCTCATATTTAGTCAGATAATCCATGGCCGATTTCTTGACCGGGTTGTCGGCTGGCAATTGAGCTGCGACCAGGATGGGTCCAGTGGGTAGAACGATGCCTTCGCAGTCCTTGCCGCAAGCACGCAGAAAATCGTTGTTGGCGACGCCATGCGTTTGGTAAATGATGCCCTTGAAGCCATTTTCTTTCAGCGATTTCTGAGGCAGCGCAGCCGGGGTGCCGGCACCGCCGATCAGCACGGCATCGGGCTTGGCGGAAAGTACCTTGAGAACCTGTCCTGTGACCGATGTATCGGTGCGGTTGAAGCGCTCGTTGCCGACCAGCTTGATCTTGCGCACCTCGGCCAGCTTCGAGAATTCGTTCCACCAGCCTTCGCCGTAAGCGTCGGAGAAACCGATGTAGGCGACGGTCTTCACGTTTTTGTTGGACATGTGCTCGACGATGGCGGTCGACATCTGGGCATCGTTCTGCGGTGTCTTGAAGACCCACTTGCGCTTGGCATCCATTGGTTCGACGATGCGAGCCGAAGCGGCCATGGCGATCATCGGCGTTTCAGCTTCGGCTGCGACGTCAACCATGGCCAGCGAGTTCGGCGTTGTCGTCGAACCGATGATCAGGTCCACATTGCTCTCGCTGATCAGCTTCTTGGTGTTCTTGACGGCAGTTGTCGTATCGGACGCATCGTCGAGCACGATGTAGTTCACCTTCTGGCCGGCAATGATCTTCGGCAGCAAGGCGATGGTATTTTTCTCCGGGATGCCGAGCGAAGCGGCCGGGCCGGTAGCGGACAGCGTCACGCCGACGTTGATGTCGGCAATGGCCGTTGCGGCAAATGGTGAAAGCAGCATGGCAAGCAGTGTTTTCTTCATCTTTTGTCTCCCTTGGGTGAATCAATTTTGCAAATGTGAAATCCCTAGCTCTACTTTGTCAGATTGGTATTCAATCATCTGCCGCCGTCATCGATACAATGCAAGTCATTGATTTTATTGTTAATTAACATGGAGTTGATAAATGCGATGTCAACTCGAATACCCGAACAGCATTGCTGCACTGGTTGCCAGCGCGCTCGCGCATTTCGATTCCCACTTCACGCCCTACCTTGCTTGCTTCCAGAGCCGCACC
>JAUYEI010000059.1 GCA_030691385.1 Azonexus sp. | reverse complement strand
GGTTGTGCTGATGTTCCTCGCCAATGAGAGCCTGGCCCACCGCGACAACGCCGATCTGCTGTCCTGCAGCGACCTGGTCGAGATCATGCGCCACCAACTGCCAACCAGAATCAACACCGAGGCCGATCTCGTCGCTTCCATCGAAAATCGCCATCGACGACGGCAGGTCGCCAGGGAGTTCGCCTATAAAAAACAAGCCTCTATCCTTTCAGCATCTGATTGAAATGAAATCTGACAAAGTGGAAGTCTTCCCAAGAGGTATTTCGGTATTTCTCGCAAGCCGCCAGGTTAACCGAGCGTGATGATAAAGTCCGTTTTTTGCGTGCAACGGGTTCAGTCATGTTTTCAGGAATCATTGCGGCGGTTGGCCGCATCACACAACTTACTCCGCGTGAGGTCGGCTACCGCCTGCATGTCGATGGCGGCGCCCTCAAGCTTGACGATGTCGCGCTCGGCGATTCGATTGCCCACAACGGCGTCTGCCTGACCGTCGTGGACAAAGAGGGCAATACCTTTGCCGTCGATGTTTCGCCGGAGACACTGTCATGCACCGTCGGCCTCGATGCACCCGGCCCCGTCAATCTGGAAAAGGCGCTACGTCTGAGTGACGTGATCGGCGGCCATCTGGTGTCCGGCCACGTCGACGGCGTTGGCGAAGTGCTGCGTTTCGATCCGGTCGGTGACAACCGTCTCCTTGAAATCCGCGCCCCGAGGGATATCGCCAAGTTCGTCGCGCGCAAGGGTTCGATCGTCGTCGACGGCACCAGCCTGACGACCAACGAGGTCAATGGCACCGATTTCACGATCAACCTGATCCCGCATACGCTGGAAAACACCACGCTGAACCGGCTCCAGCCGGGCAGCAAGGTCAATCTCGAAGTAGACCTGATCGCCCGCTACTGCGAGCGCCTGCTCAGCGCCGAACGCGATCTGTGAGCCAGTGATGCCCTGGCGACTCTCCGGCTTGCTACTGCTGGTTGCCGTATTGGCCGGCTGTGCCGTCTCCGACGGTCATCGCTTACGGGTCGGTGCTAGCCGAATCGACGAAGTGGAGCGGACCATGGGACTGCCGGCCCTGCGCTGGCGTGAGCCGGATGGCGGCGAATTGCTGGCTTATCCGTTCGGGCCTATGGGCTATTACACCTACATGGTGCGTACTGATCGGAATGGCACACTCGTCAGTCATGAGAACGTCCTTGACCCCGTGCATTTCGCCCGTCTCAAGGCCGGCATGACGGAGGAAGAAGTACTCCGTACGCTAGGCCCGTCGGTGCAGTCCTGGACGGTTTATTTCAAGGCGCGCGATGAACTGGTCTGGGAGTGGCGCTATTGCGATGACTGGGGCGAGCCGGCCCGTTTCAACGTGCTGTTCGATGGCAGCACCCGGCGCCTGCGCACGACCATGAGCCAGACCGAAAGCATGCGCGGCTTTTTCGGCATGGGCGATCGGCGCCAGTGGTGCAAGCGCTGACAGGTGAGTCTATTTGTCGGCTTGCTTTGCATCACCCTGAAAACCTCAGCTAGTGCCCGTTCGCCCTGAGTAGCCCACGTAGTGGGCGTATCGAAGCCTGTCCTGAGCTTGTCGAAGGGGGTTTTGTCATCCCTTGCTGAGGTTTTCAGGATCACCTGTCTTGAAAAACCGCCCCTCCGCCCCCATAATTCGAAGCATGGTTGTAATTCCGGCAATCTGGAGGCGTTCTGGACAGGGGTTCGATTCCCCTCACCTCCACCCAAGGGCATTCCGCTGAGTGTGTTTGGCTGGGGGTGTACTGGCTTCGACAGGGCGGGCAAAGGTGCGCAGGCAACTCGTCAGGCGATCGACGTTAAAGAAGCAAATCCCTAAGTGCCCATGATGAGCAATTCGCTAATGCCGCCTAAAACCGGTTAGCCGGGGCTGCTAGAGCCTTGTTCCCAAAGATAGCCGGCGGGGACTTCGGTCCCCGTCGTCACGTCCGGCGTCCAGATTTCAGTTGTCGAGCCGGAAGA
>JAUYEI010000033.1 GCA_030691385.1 Azonexus sp. | reverse complement strand
GGCTGCGCCGGTTCCCTGAGCTACTCGGGTCTGGCGGGGGCTGCGGAACTCGGGATGCGCACTCAGACAGTCCTCGCCCTTTTTCCGCCAGCCCCTGCTTTGCTCGGCACCTCTCAAGGGGCCCGGTGAAACAATCCGGGTTTGAGCTTGGGTGCCTGAATAACAGATTTCATTTTTGGCCGTTTTTTCCGGTTGACCGTGGAAGTCGGTTTTTGGGAACGACAGTCGAGCGTGGACGCCTTTGGGGCCCCCGTGGAAGGCGCTGAGCAACGCAGGTAGGCCGGGGGCCTTCGGCGAGGACTGTCTGAGGGCGTAGCCCGAGTTCCGCAGCCGCCCGGCCTGCCGAGTAGCGCAAGGGACCGGCAAAGCCGGCGCCGCCCTCGGGGTCGCCTTTTAGCTGCGCTAGCGATGAACCCCGCCTTTGGCTACTTTCTTTTGGCGAAGCAAAAGAAAGTACGCCCGCCAGCAAGGCGGAAACCCAAGCCAATTACCTTGTAATACAGCCTCAGCCCAGCCGCCGCCGCACAACCTCAAACAAACAAACCGCCGCGGCTGCAGCCACATTCAGCGACTCGACCGGACCGGGCATCGGTATCTTGATACGAAGCCCAGCCGCTTCGATCAGTTCACTCCGCACCCCCAGCCCTTCGGCGCCAAATACCCAGGCAATCGGTCCATCCAAACGCGCCGCATAAAGTGACGTGGCACCGTCCAGACAGGTAACCGCCGTCGTGCCTTCGTAGCCGGCCATGAAGCCAGCCAGATCGCACTCTTCATGGATAGCCAGAGCAAAGTGCGCCCCCTGCCCGGCGCGCAAAACCTTGGGCGACCAGGCTGAGGCGCAGCCCGGCGCCAGCAGCGCCTGCTCAATGCCGGCGGCCGCCGCCGTACGCAGCAAGGTGCCGACATTGCCGGGGTCCTGTACGCCGTCGAGCAAAATTGCGTCTTTTTTGCCGTCGACCGCAGCAATCGCGGTCGGCATCTTCGCCACCGCCAGCAAACCGCTCGGCGTATCGACCAGCCCGAGGTCGCGCAGCAGGCTATCGGCCAGGACGACCGTTTCCCGGCCTTCAGCGAAGGCAGAAATTTCGCCGCCAGCCAATGCCGACTCGGCAACGATCAAGGTTTCCACCGGCCCGAACACGGCCTCGTAAGCCTCGACCAGATGCACGCCGTCGAGCAGCGTCTGCCCGGTTTTCCGGCGCTCGCGCCCGGATTCGGCCAGCCGTTTCAGCGACTTGAAAAACGGGTTGTCACGCGACTGGATCAGCTTCATAGCAGGGAAAGCTGTTTCGCCACCGGGCCAAAACTGCGGCGATGCACGGGCGAGGCACCGTATTCTTCCAGCGCCTGAAAATGCGCCGCGGTCGGGTAGCCCATGTGGCGGTCAAAACCGTACATCGGGTATTGCCCGTGCAAGCTCAGCATTTCGGCATCGCGCACCGTTTTGGCCAGAATCGATGCGGCGGCAATCGAGGCGATCTTGCCATCGCCCTTGACCACCGCTTCGCTGGGAATGTCCAGCTTCGGGCAACGATTGCCATCAACCAGCGCACTGGTCGGCCGCACGGCCAGAGCGGCGACCGCCCGCTGCATGGCGAGCATGGTGGCGTGCAGGATATTCAGGCGGTCGATTTCCTCGACCGAGGCCGAGGCCACCGCCCAGGCCACGGCCCGTTCGCGGATCAGCACGGCAAGCGCGTCGCGCTTCTTTTCGCTGAGCTTTTTGGAGTCGTTGAGGCCGGGAATCGGCCGCAACGGATCGAGAATGACTGCCGCCGCCACCACCGTTCCTGCCAGCGGGCCGCGCCCGGCCTCGTCGATGCCGCAGACAAGGCCGACTGGAACGATCAGTTCAGGCATTCAATGACCGCGTTGGCGGCCTTCTCGGCAGTGTTCTGGCGCAGTTGCAGATGAATGTCGGTAAAGGCCTCTTCAACCGCCTCGGCGTTTTCCTTGTCCTCGTACAACTTGATCAGGGCCTCGGCCAGATTTTCCGGCGTCGCCTCATCCTGCAGAATTTCCGGAACGACATAGCGCCCGGCCAGCACGTTGGGCAGCCCGACGTAGGGCTGATAAGCCATTCGCTTCATCAGCCAGTAGGAAAGCTTGGCGATCTTGTAGGTGATGACCATCGGCCGCTTGATCAGCGCCGCTTCGAGCGTCGCCGTGCCGCTCGCCACCAGCGAAACATCGGCGGCGCCCAGCGCATCCTGGGCATGGCCGAAAAGCAGGCGGAAAGGCACATCGCCGGCCTGCTGCGTGTAAATCGCCATCTCGAATTGCAAACGCGTTTCACGGGTTGTCAGCGGCACGACAAACAAGGCATTGGGCAGGAAGCGATCACGAATGATCTTGGCCGTCTGCACGAAAGTCTCGGCCATCATCGCCAGTTCGCCTTGGCGACTCCCCGGCAACAGCGCAAAAACCGGGACATCCCTGGGCATGGCAAGTTTTTCGCGGACCGCCTGCTTGCTGGTCTGCAGCGGAATGATGTCAGCCAGCGGGTGGCCGACATAAGTGACCGGAATGTGCTCTTTTTCGTAGAGCGGTGGCTCCATCGGAAACAGCGCCAGCACGCGGTCGACCGCGCGGCCGATCTTCTTGATGCGCCCGCCGCGCCAGGCCCAGATCGACGGGCTGACGTAATGGATGGTCTTGACGCCAGCCGACTTGAGGTCGGTTTCCAGGCCCAGGTTGAAATCCGGGGCATCGACGCCGATGAAAATGTCCGGCTTGATATCGAGCAGGCGCTTCTTCAACTGACGGCGAATACCGGAAATTTCACGGTAATGCTTCAGGGCATCGACATAGCCCATTACTGCCAGCTTTTCCATCGGCCACCAGGCATCAAAGCCCTGGGCTTCCATGCGCGGCCCGCCGATGCCGAAAAACACGGCATCGGGCAGACGCTCCTTCAACGCGGCAATCAGGTGGCTGGCCAGAAGATCTCCGGAAGCCTCCCCCGCCACCATGGCAATCCGTACGGCTTGACCCATATCAGCGAATGATGCCGCGCTTGGAAACCTCAAGGAAATCGACCAGACGTTGAATATCCGGCTGCGTCTTGGCGTCCTCTGTCAGCTTGCTCTTGGCTTCTTCGAGCAACAACCCGGACTTGTAGAGCGTCCGGTAGGCACGCTTGAGCGAGGTAATCGAATCCGCCGTGAAGCCGCGACGCTTCAGGCCTTCGACGTTGATGCCGTAAGGCGTCGCTGTATTGCCAGCCGCCATCAGGTAAGGCGGCACATCCTGCAGAATCACCGTGCTGACGGCAGTCATGACGTGCGCGCCGATACGGCAGAATTGATGGACGCCGGTAAAACCACCGAGAATGGCCCAGTCATCAACCACAACGTGGCCGGCGAGTGAGGCATTGTTGGCGAAAGTAACCTTGTTGCCAACCTGGCAATCGTGCGCGATATGGACGTAAGCCATGATCCAGTTGTCGTCACCGAGCCTCGTGACACCCGCATCCTGCACGGTACCGAGATTAAAGGTGCAGAACTCGCGGATCACGTTGCGGTCGCCAATCTCCAGACGGGTTGGCTCGCCGGCATATTTCTTGTCCTGCGGCGCTTCGCCGAGCGAGCAGAACTGGAAAATCCGGTTATCGCGACCGATGCGGGTATGACCCCGAATCACGGTATGCGGACCGATGACAGTGTTGTCACCGATCTCGACATGCGGACCGATGATCGAATAAGGTCCGATCTCGACGTTGGCGCCGATCCTGGCGCCCGGATCGACAATGGCAGACGAATGGATCATTTTAGAGCTTCCGCTGGGCGCACATCAGGCGTGCTTCTGCCGCCAATTGGCCATCAACGCGCGCCTCGCCCTTGAATTTCCAGACTCCACGCATGCGGCGCTCGATCTCGACGTGCAGGTGCAACTGGTCCCCCGGCAGTACCGGCTTCTTGAAACGCGCCTCGTCAATGCCGGCAAAGTAGAAAACCGTATCGGCCGATGGTTTTTCGGACATCGACTTGAAGGACAAAATGCCTGCCGCCTGCGCCAGCGCTTCCATGATCAGCACCCCCGGCATCACCGGATGATGGGGAAAATGGCCCATAAAAAACGGTTCGTTGATCGTTACATT
Source organism: Azonexus sp. (assembly GCA_030691385.1). Lineage (GTDB taxonomy): Bacteria > Pseudomonadota > Gammaproteobacteria > Burkholderiales > Rhodocyclaceae > Azonexus. The sequence goes on along the minus strand of JAUYEI010000033.1, from coordinate 38,711 downwards.
CTTGTAGGCATGGATAGACTTGCCCAGTTCAATCTCCACAACACGGTCGACCAGCAGGAACGGGTAGCGGTGCGGCAGGTGTTCCATGATTGCTTGAATATCCATTTAATCAACCCCTTGTATAGTTTTATTTAAGTTTTTTCTCAAGTTCAGCAATACGGTCTGCAAGTTTGGCGAGCCGACGAATATGCGATGCATTACGCAACCAGTCTTCATGCGTATCGAGCGGCTGAACACTCGTGTAAACACCGGGCTTCATAATGCTCTTCATGACAGTCGAACCACCGGAAATCGTCGTATCGCCAACGATATTGAGGTGCCCGGAAATCATGCCGGCACCTCCGACAATGCAGTGCTCACCGAATACGGTACTACCGGCAACGCCAGTACATCCGGCCAGCACGCTGTTGGCACCGATCCGGCAGTTGTGGCCGAGATGGACTAGATTGTCGATCTTGCAACCCTCGCCAACCACGGTGTCTTCCAGAGCACCACGGTCAACCGTCGTATTGGCCCCGATTTCGACATCGTTGCCAATCACGACTCCGCCAATCTGCGGAATCTTTACCCAGGTCTGCCCATCCGGCGCGAAACCGAATCCGTCGGCACCGATTACGGCGCCGGAATGCAGGATGCACCTGTTCCCAATGCTGCATCCGTAATAAACAGTCACGTTGGGATAAAGCATCGAGCCATCGCCGATGCAGACACCATCGCCAATCACGCAACCGGCATGAATGACCACGTTCTCACCCAATATCACCCCGTGGCCGATAACCACGTTCGGGCCGATGTCTACACTAGCGGGAATTTCAGACTCAAGCACGGCACTGGCGTGAACACCGCTGAAGCCGACAGATTGAGGATTCAGCAGTGCGGTAACCCGGGCGTAGTAGGCATAAGGATTGCCGGTGACAATGCGCGCCCCGGAAAACTCGTCAGCAGCATCCGGGCGCAGAATAACCGCCGATGCCTTGCTGGTCGCTAGCTGATTCCGGAATTTCGGATTGGCCAGAAAAGTAATCTCGCCTTCAGCGGCAGAAACCAGCGGCGCTACGCGCGAAACGCGCGTTTGCGGGTCTCCAAGCACATCGCCGCCCAATTGGGCGGCGATGTCGGCAAGAGTATAAGAAGTCTCACCCAAACCAGCCATATTACTTGCCTTCCGACAGGGCCTTGATCACACGTTCCGTGATATCGAGGCGGGGGCTCACCCAAACGACATCCTGCAGAATCAGGTCATACTTCTCGTTTTCGGCAATCTGCTTGATCGCCTTGTTGGCCTTCTCGATGACCGCCGCGTTTTCTTCGTTCTGGCGCAGATTCAGGTCTTCGCGGAACTCACGCTGACGACGCTGGAATTCCCGCGAAATCTCGCCGAATTCCTTTTCCTTCGTACGGCGTTCACTTTCCGCCATGGTCACAGAATTCTTTTCCAGATTTTCCTGCAGGCCCTGCAACTGCTTGGCCATGCGCTGAAGATCCTGATCGCGCTTGGCAAATTCGCCTTCCAGCTTCTTCGCAGCCTTCTGGGCAGCCGGCGCATCACGGAAAATACGCTGCGTATTGACGTAACCAACTTTCAATTCGGCGGCAACCGCGCCAGTTACGAACAGCGCAGAGATCAACGATGCGAGAACTACGGACTTGATTTTCAACTTGACACTCCTGAATTAAAACGTGGTGCCCATCTGGAACTGGAAAGACTCTGTCCTGTCGCTTGCCTGCTTGTTAAGCGGCCGACCAAAACTGAATTTTAGCGGACCTATGGGAGAAATCCACGATGCGGTAATCCCTGTCGAATAGCGAAGGCCACTGGACAACTGAGCTGTATCATTTCCATAAACTTGGCCGGCATCAAAGAACCAACCCATTCGGAAGCTCTTTTCCATGCCGGGGATACCCCACAGCAACTCGGCATTGCCAATTACGCGGCGATTGCCGCCGATGCGAAAGTTGTTACCAGTACTGACATCCCGGGTAATCGGGCCAAGACTTGAAGCCTTGTAGCCACGAACGGAGCCAATACCGCCCGCATAGAAATTCTTGAAGAAGGGCAGACCGGAATCACCATATCCATCGGCATAACCCACTTCACCATTCAGCATCAAAGTAAACTTCGAAGTGAGTGGAATGAAATGCTGCAACTGGTAACTGGCGCGGTAGTAGGTTAGATCGCCACCAGGTAGCGCAACCTCAACTGATGCCCTTTGGAAAGTCCCGCGCGTCGGAAAGAAGAAACTGTTCTTGCCATCGCTGACCCAACTCAGGGTAAGCGGAATGGAGAGATTGGTCGCGCCAAATTTGCTGACGTAATCCTTGTAATAACCAGGACTGGAGTCATAGGTTGTGATCGTGGTCGAATCGACGCCCAGACCAACACCCAGAGACTCTTTCTCGCCAATCGGGAAACCGAACCGAAGGCCGCCACCATAAGACGAGGAACTATAGGCCGCGATCGCCGTGGTCCTCGTGTTAACCGTCCGCTGATAGAGATCGAAACCCTGGCTGACGCCATCCTGCGTGAAATACGGATTGGTGTAGGAGAACACATAGGTCCGATAGGTCTTGGCAGAATTCACCTGGATGGCAACATTGTTGCCGCTACCCATGAAATTGTTCTGTGCAATCGAACCGGACACGATGATCTTGTCCACACTGGATGTACCAAGACCCAGCATCAGGTTTCCGGTCGGCTTCTCGGTCACATTGACGTTCACGTCTAGCTGATCCGCCGTACCGGATACCGCCGGCGTCTCGATAGCGACGTCGCCAAAGAAGCCCAAGCGGTCGAGCCGCTGCTTGGAGGCCGTCACTTTGTCTGCGTCGTACCAGCCGCCTTCCATCTGGCGCATTTCACGACGAATGACCTCATCGCGCGTCTTGGTATTGCCGGTGACATTGACGCGACGGACATAAACCCGCTTGCCCGGATCGACGAAAATGGTGAAGGCCACCTTGCGCTTCTCCTTGTCGATTTCCGGCGCAGCATTGACGTTGGCGAAGGCATAGCCCTCCTTGCCAAGACGGTCGCTGATGGCCTTGGTCGTGCCATTGAGCTTTTCGCGGGAGAAGACATCGCCCGGCTTGATGGTGACCAGCTTTTTCAACTCCTCTTCGGAAATCGAAAAATCGCCTGCCATTTTCACCGATGAAACCTGGAAACGCTCGCCTTCGACAATATTGGCGGTGATGTAGACATCCCGCTTGTCTGGAGAAATTGAAACCTGTGTCGACTCGACGGCAAATTCCAGATAGCCCTGATTCATATAGAAGGACTTCAGCTTTTCAAGGTCAGCCGACAATTTCTGCCGGGAATACTGATCGTTCTTGGTATACCAGGTCAACAAACCGGGCGTCGTCAGTTCGAACTGACTGAGCAACTCTTTTTCGGAGAAGGCCTTGGCACCAACCAGATTGATCTGCTTGATCTTGGCGGCAACACCTTCTTCGATATTGAAATTGATGCCGACACGATTCCGCTCGAGCGGCGTTACGGTTGTCGTGATATTGGCGGCATACTTGCCACGCGTCAGATACTGGCGCTTGAGTTCCTGCTCGGCCTTTTCCAGCAAGGCGCGGTCGAAGATACGCCCGTCGGCAATACCTGTCTCCTTGAGCGCCTTGACAATGACGTCCTTGTCAAACTCCTTGAGTCCGACAAAATTAATGGTCGCAATGGCTGGCCGCTCCTGGACAACAACGACCATGACATCTTTTTCGACTTCAATCCGTACATCCTTGAAGAAGCCGGTGGCGAATAGCGCCTTGATCGACTGCGCCGCCTTTTCGTCAGTCAGCGTTTCGCCGACCTTGACAGGCAAGTAGCCAAAAACCGTACCCGCTTCGGTACGCTGTATGCCTTCGACCCGGATGTCCTTGACCGCAAAAGGTTCGAAAGCCAGCACAGGTGTCGAAAACAGGCTGGCAATCAGGATGGACAACAGGGGTTTTTTCATCGTTCAGCCGTAAAACAGGCGGGTCAAGTCATTAAAAAAGGCGAAAGCCATCAAGGCGAAGAGAATGGACATGCCTACTTGCTGCCCAATTTCCATGGCTCGCTCCGAGAGCGGCCTGCGCATGACGACTTCGATCATATGATACAACAAATGCCCACCATCCAGCACCGGTATGGGCAGCAGATTCAAGACACCCAGACTGATACTGACCAGCGCCATGAACTTGAGGTAATAATCGAGCCCAAGACGCGCCGATTGACCGGCATAGTCGGCAATGGTGACCGGCCCCGAGAGGTTTTTCCATGAAACCTCACCGGTCAGCATCTTGCCCATCATGAGCAGGCTGAATACCGACTTGTCCCAGGTCTCTTCGAGCGCCTTGCCGGCCGCCGCAACGACGCCGTAGCTGATGAAGGTTTTCACCTCCCGCCGAGGTTTTGGGCCGTCGGCGACTGCCACGCCAATCTTGCCGACCATCTGTCCGCGCTCCGAAACTGCTTCAGGAATCACGTCGACCGCAACAATCTCACCTTGGCGCTCTACTTCTAGATGGAGAGACTTTGTCGCCGAGTCACGAATGATCGCAACCAGTTCATACCAGGAGGACACTTCCTTTTCGGCAACCGACAGAATCCGGTCGCCAGGCAGCAAGCCAGCCCGCTCGCCGACACCGTTAGCCACTATTTTGCCGATCACCGGTGGCAGATCCGGGCGATAGAAGCGCACCCCCAGACGTTCCAGCGCATCACCTTCCCAACCCTGTTCACCGGCGGCCGCCAGATAGAGATGGCGAACAGCTATTTCGTCGCGCTCGTTGATCACTTCAAGCGCTACGCTTTCGTGATCAACTGCCTTTTGCAAGAGTATCCAGCGCAGGTCGTTCCAGGTTGCTACCGGCTGACCATCAACTGTCCTGACCTGCTCGCCGTTTCCGATGACAGCCATGGCAGCCGGCGTACCAACAGGTGGCGTACCCAGCACCGGCAGCAATTCCTCGCTGCCATGCATGAACACCGCCCAATAGATCAGGATTGCCAGCACAAAATTAGCCAGCGGCCCGGCTGCGACGATGATGCTACGCTTGCCGACACCCTGACGATTGAAGGCGCGATGGACCTCTTCTGCCGCGACCTTGCCTTCGCGCTCGTCGAGCATTTTCACATAGCCGCCCAGCGGAAAAAGACTGATCGCCCATTCAGTCTGATCTTTTCCCAGCCGCTTTTTCCACAGCATGCGCCCGAAGCCGACGGAAAACCTGAGTACCTTCACGCCACACAGCCGTGCCGCGAGGTAATGCCCCAATTCATGAAAGACAATCAGGACACCAAGCACCACCAGAAAGGCAGCGAGGTAAAACAGGATGTTATTCACGCGAAACGGCGTTCCCGAACCAATTTGTTCGCCAATTGACGTGCCTCGGCATCGGCCGCCAGCACATCGGCCAGACTACCCTCCGGGCCAGCCGGCAAAGCTTGCAGGACCGTTTCGTCGAGCTGCGCAATACCGAGAAACGGCAGAGCTCCGTCGAGGAAAGCGGCGACCGCGACTTCGTTGGCAGCATTCAGGATGGCAGGTGCTGTGCCGCCTTCACGCAGCACGTCATAGGCCAGTTGCAGGCAACGGAATCGTTCGAAATCCGGCGCCACAAAATCAAGACGGGCAATCTTGAACAGGTCCAGCGGCTCTACCCCGGCGGCAATGCGCTCGGGCCAAGCCATCGCACAAGCAATGGGTGTCCGCATGTCAGGGTTGCCCATTTGCGCCAGGACCGAACCATCGACATACTGGACGGCGGAATGAATCACGCTTTGCGGATGAACGACGACCTGGATCATTTCCGGCGGCGCATCAAACAGCCAGCGGGCCTCGATGACCTCCAGACCCTTGTTCATCATGGTCGCCGAGTCGACAGAAATCTTGCGTCCCATCACCCAGTTTGGATGGGCACAGGCCTGATCCGGTGTCACATTGGCCAGATCGGCCAAGGGCGTGTTGCGGAACGGGCCACCGGATGCGGTCAGCAAAATCTTCTGGACGCCGCACTGATCGAGACCCCGCGCAAAATCACCGGGCAGCGACTGGAAAATGGCATTGTGTTCGCTATCAACAGGAAGCAGCGAGGCGCCATGCCCACGCACGGCGTGCATGAATAACTCGCCGGCCATGACCAGCACTTCCTTGTTGGCCAGCATGACCTTTTTGCCGGCCCGCGCGGCGGCGAGCGTTGGCTCCAGGCCGGCGGCGCCGACGATAGCCGCCATCACCGCATCGACTTCCGGCAGGGACGACAATTCAACGAGTGATTCGACGCCGTGGCAGATTTCCGTATCCAGCCCGGCGGCACGGCAACGCTTAGCCAACTGGGCTGCCAGAGAGGCATCACAGAGTACGGCAAAGCGTGGACGAAATTCGACGCACTGCTCAAACAACTTGTCGACCTGGCTATGTGCACAAAGGGCAAAAGCCCGATAGCGATCCGGATGGCGCCGGATCACATCCAGCGTACTGACGCCAATCGAGCCGGTCGAACCGAGTACGGTGATGTTCTGCAAGGTCGCGCTCACCGGGCTGCGAACAACAGCCAGACCAGAGCCACAACAGGTAGCGTTGAGGTCAGGCTGTCAATGCGATCAAGCACGCCACCATGGCCGGGAAGAATGTTGCTGCTGTCCTTGATGCCGGCCTTGCGCTTGAGTAGTGACTCGTAGAGGTCGCCGACGATGCTGACAGCCGTCACACCAACCAGCGCAGCGATCCACAGGGGCAAGGATATAAACTCCAGGCCGAATAGCTGGCGAACCACCAGGCCGTAAATAACCACGCCAACGCCGGCACCTATGGCGCCCTCCCAGGTCTTGCCGGGGCTGATCGTCGGCGCCAGCTTGTGCTTGCCGAAGGCTTTTCCGGAAAAATAGGCGGCAATATCAGCCATCCAGACGACGGCAAAAATGCCAAGCAGCGCACCGGCGCCAAGCATCCGCAACTGGACCATGGCCAGCCAGGTCGGCAACAGGACCACGGCCCCGACCAGAAGGCCGGAGAAACCACCGAGCGACCACTTGTTTTTCAGCCAGAGCGGCATGACCAGGCACCAGAAAGCGGCGGCCACTGCATAGGCAAGCAGCACCCAGGGCTGCGCTGGCGCAGCGAGTTCGCCGGCGCCGATCACATCCGGAACAATGACGGAGAGCAGCGCGCAAAACAGGGCTGTCGCTACGCCAAGAATGATACGGCGGGTGCCAGGCCAGCCGAGCAGCGCGCCCCACTCCCAGGCTGCGACGCCAATGAAACCGGCCACCAGCAAGGCCCAGCCGGCCTGCGATGAATAGAACAGACTGGGCAACAGCAACGCCATCAGGACCAGCGCCGTGATGACGCGTGTTTTAAGCATTCGGACTTTCCGTCAGTTGTTCGCTGGTTCGGCCAAAGCGCCGTTCGCGCTGCTGGAACGACGTGATCGCCTTGTCGAACTCGGCCGTGTCGAAATCCGGCCAGAGAATGGGCGTGAAATAGAATTCGGTGTAGGCCAGTTGCCAGAGCAGGAAATTGCTGATCCGCTCCTCGCCGCCGGTGCGAATGAACAGATCGGGTTCCGGCGCGAAATTCATCGACAAATGCGGCTCGAGATCACTCTCCTGCCAGCCATCGCGCTTTTCGGGCTGGGCGGCCAGCATGTGATTGGTCGCCTGCATGATGTCCCAGCGTCCGCCGTAGTTGGCGGCGATGGTCAGGTCGAGACGGGTATTGTCGGCAGTCCTCGCCTCGGCCTGCCGAATCAGCTCTTGCAGACGGGGCTCGAAACGCGACAAGTCGCCGATGATGCGCAGGCGAACAGCATTGCGGTCCAGTTTGTCCACCTCCTGCTCAAGCGCCTTGACGAAGAGCTGCATGAGCAGCGAAACCTCATCCTGCGGTCGACGCCAATTTTCGGACGAAAACGCAAAGAGTGTCAGGTACTGGATGCCGCGTTCAAGACAGGCGCGAACCATTTCGCGGACCAGCTCGACGCCTTTGACGTGGCCGGTGACGCGCGGCAGGAAGCGTTTTTTTGCCCAGCGGCCATTGCCATCCATGATGACGGCGACGTGCCGGGGCACGACCGCTGCTGGCGGAACCTGTCGTGTTGAACTTGAAAAGAGGGCCATGCAGCCGGGAACCCGAGCGGAACCGGCTTAAACCTGCATGAGCTCGGCCTCTTTGGCGGCGAGCATCTTGTCGACTTCGACGATGTAGCGATCGGTCAGTTTCTGGACGTCGTCCTGGGCCTTGCGCTCGTCATCTTCCGGAATTTCGCCTTTTTTCAGCGCATCCTTCAGATGGGTAATCGCATCGCGACGCAGGTTGCGAATGGCCACCTTGACGCCCTCGCCTTCAGTCTTGACGATCTTGATCATTTCCTTGCGACGCTCTTCGGTCAGTGCCGGCATCGGCACGCGAATCAGTTCGCCCTGCGAAGCCGGATTCAAGCCGAGATCGCAATCGCGAATCGCCTTTTCGACCTTTTGCAGCATGGCCTTTTCCCAAGGCTGAACGCCGATGGTACGGGCGTCAACCAGCGTAATGTTGGCCACCTGATTCACCGGCACCATGGAGCCGTAGTAATCGACCTGGACGTGATCGAGCAGGCCGGTATGGGCGCGGCCGGTGCGAATTTTCTGGAGATCGAGTCGCAGCGCTTCCAGCGACTTCTGCATCTTCGCTTCAGCAGTTTTCTTGAGTTCAGGAATCATTTTTTAGTCTCCCTCAGCAATAGACCAGCGTACCTTCATCTTCGCCACAGACCACGCGCTTCAGCGCGCCGGTCTTGAAGATGGAAAACACGTTGATCGGCAATTTCTGGTCGCGACACAGCGCGAAGGCGGTCGCGTCCATGACCGCCAGATTCTTGGAGATCGCTTCGTTGAAGCTGATCTTGTCGTAGCGGGTCGCCAGCGGGTCCTTCTTGGGATCGGCCGAGTAGATGCCATCCACTTTGGTCGCCTTGAGGACGATTTCAGCGCCAATTTCCGAGCCGCGCAATGCTGCGGCCGTATCGGTGGTAAAGAAGGGGTTGCCGGTACCGGCACCAAAAATGACGATCTTGCCTTCTTCAAGGTAGCGGATGGCCTTGCCGCGGATATACGGCTCGACAACCTGCTCGATGTTCAGCGCCGACTGCACGCGGGCATTCAGGCCGCACTGGCGGAAGGCGTCGGACAGCGCCATGGCGTTCATTACCGTGGCCAGCATGCCCATGTAATCCGCAGTGGCTCTATCCATCCCGGTGGCCGTACCGGCCATGCCGCGGAAGATGTTGCCACCGCCGATCACGACGCCGATTTCCACCCCCATGTCGGCGACCGCCTTGATCTCTCCGCAGATAGCCGCGATGGTCTGCGGGTTGATGCCGTAGGCATCATTGCCCATCAGGGCCTCGCCGGAGAGTTTCAGGAGGATGCGCTTGTACTTGGGTGCAGACATCGGCGTTCCTTTCAATTACTTCTTGGCAGCAGCGGCAGCAGCCTGGGCAGCGACTTCGGCAGCGAAGTCGTCAACCTTCTTCTCGATGCCTTCGCCAACCATGTACAGCGTGAAGGCGGCAACCGAAGCGCCCTTTTCCTTCAGCAACTGTTCGATGGTCTGCTTGCCGTCAGCAGCCTTGACGAAGACCTGACCAAGCAGGGTAACGTCCTTCAAGTATTTCTGAACCGTGCCCTCGGCGATCTTTTCCAGCATCGCTTCCGGCTTGCCGGCTTCGCGGGCCTTTTCGATGGCAACGCGGCGCTCGGTGTCGAGCAGCTCGGCGGAAACGCCGGAGGCATCGAGAGACTTCGGCTTGGAGGCAGCGATGTGCATCGCCAGATCCTTGCCCAGTTGCTCGTCACCACCGACCAGATCAACCATGACGCCAACCTTGGCACCACCGTGGATGTAGGAAACCAGCTTGCCCTTGGCTTCGAAACGGGCGAAGCGGCGGATCGACATGTTTTCACCAATCTTGCCGACCAGTGCGGAACGGGTCGACTCAACCGTGCCTTCGCCCATCGGTAGCGCAGACAGCGCTGCGACATCGGCCGGATTGTTGGCGGCGACCAGTTGGGCGCAACCATTGGTCAGGGCGATGAATTCGTCATTCTTGGCAACGAAGTCTGTTTCGCTATTGACTTCGATAATGGCACCTTGCTTGCCATCAGCGGAGATGCTGACGGCAACGATGCCTTCAGCGGCGATACGGGTTGCTGCCTTGCTCGCCTTGTTGCCGAGCTTGATGCGGAGGATCTCTTCAGCCTTGACCATGTCGCCATCGGCTTCGGTCAGTGCCTTCTTGCATTCCATCATGGGTGCGTCGGTCTTGCCGCGCAGTTCTGCCACCATGCCTGCGGTAATTGCCGCCATATTTTTTCTCCTGAGCTTTTAAAACAGGCGGAGCTTAGCGCTCCGCCGTTACAACTTTATTCAGCCGCGTCGACCACTTCGACGAACTCGTCATCGCTACCGGCGGCAACAATTTCCTGCATGACCTGGTTGCGGCCTTCGAGGATGGCATCGGCCACACCACGGGCGTACAACTGAATGGCTCGGGAAGAGTCGTCGTTACCCGGGATGACGTAAGCAACGCCGTCCGGGGAGTGGTTGGTATCGACCACACCGATGACCGGGATGCCGAGCTTTTCGGCTTCGGTGATGGCGATCTTGTGGTAGCCGACGTCGATGACAAAGATGGCGTCCGGCAGGCCGGCCATTTCCTTGATGCCGCCGATGGATTTCTGGAGCTTTTCCAGTTCGCGACGGAAGGTCAGCGCTTCCTTCTTCGGCATCTTTTCGAGTTCACCGGCTTCAACGGCGACTTCCATGTCCTTCAGACGCTTGATGGAGGTCTTGACGGTCTTGAAGTTGGTCAGCATGCCGCCCAGCCAGCGCTGGTCGACGAACGGGGAATTGGCGCGCAGCGCTTCTTCGCCGATGATTTCGCGGGCCTGGCGCTTGGTGCCGACGAACAGGACGGAACCGCGATTGGCCGACAGTTTCTTCACGAAAGCGATGGCTTCGTTGTACTTGGCCAGAGTCTTTTCGAGGTTGACGATGTGAATCTTGTTGCGGGCGCCGAAGATATACGGGGCCATCTTGGGGGACCAGAAACGGGTTTGGTGACCGAAGTGGACACCGGCTTCCAGCATTTCGCGCATGGTAACGGACATTGTAAAACTCCTTAAGGGTTGTACCTCCACCCGCCTGAAACGCCCGCCATTATTGAACTCTGGCAGACACCCTTAATCGGCGGATGTGTGGATTTTGGTTGCCTGCACCGTGCCGACAACCATCTTTTTCAGCCATAACGGCTGAGAAAAACCTGCGGATTATAGCAGCAGAACAGGCATTCCGGAAGCTCAATAACCGTTCTGCTTGAGCGCCAGCAACTGCAGCATGCGCTCCAGATAAGCTTGCCAGTCGGGCATCTGCAAGCTGAAGTCAGTTTCGAGACGGGTGCAGTCGAGACGCGAATTGGCCAGGCGCCGGGCCGCGGTCGAATATTCCGCTGTCGTGATGGCGCGAATCGCCTCCGGTTTCAGACGCAGATCGAAGCCCGGCGCCTGCCCGGCCAGGCCGACGATGGTCCGGGCAAACTCGCACCAGCTAACGGGCCGTGCCGCGGCCAGATGGTAAATTTCATTTTTGGCCATTTTTTCCGGTTGACCGTGGCGAACCATGGCCAGCACGACGCCGGTCACCGTCGCGATCAGCGCCGCCGGCGTCGGCGAGCCAATCTGGTCATCGACGACATTGAGGCTGTCCTTTTCCCGCGCCAGACGCAGGATGGTCTTGACGAAATTGCCACCGCGCGCGCCGAATACCCAGCTCGTGCGGAAGATCAGCGAGCGGCCGCCCACAGCGCGAATCGCCTCCTCGCCGGCCAGCTTGCTCCGCCCGTAAACGCTCTGCGGCGCCGTCGGGTCGGTTTCGACATAAGGCGAGGCCTTGCTGCCGTCGTAGACATAGTCGGTCGAATAATGGACGAGCAAGGCGCCGAGCATGGCGGCCTCCTCGGCCAGAATGCCCGGCGCCTCGGCATTGATGCGGTGCGCCAGCTCGGGTTCAGACTCGGCCTTGTCGACAGCGGTGTAGGCGGTGGCGTTGACGATGACCGAGGGCCGCACCCGACGAACAACGGAACGAATCTGCTCCGGGTCGGACAAATTGCATTGCGCGCGGGCACAAGCCACGACCGGACCGTGCGGCGCCAGCGAACGCTGTAGCTGCCAGCCAACCTGGCCGTCCTTGCCGAGCAGAAGAATCGTCATCGGAAAATCCGTCAAATCGAAAACGCCAAGTATGCCACTTGGGGCGCTGTCAGCTTTGCGAAACCAGCCCCATCCTTTATCCTTCCTCTTTGCCAACGCACCACAGAGCAGCAGCCATGAGCATCAGCATCAAGACCCCGGAAGAAATCGAAAAAATGAGAATTGCCGGACGTCTGGCCGGAGAAGTCCTTGACTACATAGCCCCCTACGTCAAGGTTGGCGTCACCACGGAAAAGCTCGACAAGCTTTGCCATGACTACATGGTCGATGTGCAGGGCTGCATCCCCGCCCCGCTCAACTACGCGCCGTCGGGCTACAACCCCTACCCCAAATCAATCTGCACCTCGGTCAACCAGCAGGTCTGCCACGGCGTTCCCGGCGAACGCGTGCTGAAGAACGGCGACATCATCAATCTCGACATCACGACCATCAAGGACGGCTATCACGGCGACACCAGCCGCATGTTCATCGTCGGCGAAGGCTCGATCCAGGCCAAACGCCTGTGCGAAATCACCTTCGAATGCATGTGGCTCGGCATTTCGGTCGTCAAGCCCGGCGCCCATCTCGGCGATATCGGTGCGATCATCCAGAAATATGCCGAAAAGAATGGCTGCTCGGTCGTCCGCGAGTTTTGCGGCCACGGTATCGGCGCCAAATTCCATGAAGATCCGCAAGTGCTGCACTACGGCAAGGGCGGCACCGGGCCGAAGCTGGAGCCGGGAATGATTTTCACCGTCGAGCCGATGATCAACGCCGGCAAGGCCGCCATCCGTGAAATGGCTGATGGCTGGACTATCGTCACCAAGGACCGCAGCCTGTCGGCGCAGTGGGAACACACCGTACTGGTCACCGAGACCGGCTACGAAATCATGACGCTTTCTGCCGGCGGCCGCGCCAAACCTGACTGGATCAACTGATGCCCTGCGATGTCGCCGCCCTGCGGGCTGAAGTCAAGGCGGCCCAGATCCGCCTTCAGGAAAATTACGAACGAACCGGCGATGCCGATGCCCTGCTCGGCGAACGCTGTCGGGAAGTCGACAGCGTTCTCGAAAAACTCTGGGGATCGTTCGACTTTCCGGCCACTCTGGCCCTGGCTGCCGTCGGCGGCTATGGTCGCGGCGAACTTTACCCGGCCTCCGATATCGACCTGCTCATCCTGCTGCCCAAGGAGGCGAACAGCGCGCTGCAGGAAAAGCTGGAACGCCTGATCGGCTCCTTCTGGGATATCGGCCTCGAGATCGGGCACAGTGTCCGCACCATCCTGGACTGCCTGGAAGAAGCCGAAAACGACATCACGGTGCAGACTGCCTTGCTTGAGGCTCGCCTGCTGACCGGCAATGCCAAGCTCTTCGCGACTTTCGAGAAACGCCTGCGCGGTCATCTCGATCCACTCGTCTTCTGTGAAGCCAAGCAGATCGAGCAACAGGAGCGTTACCTCCGTTTCAACGAAACACCCTACAGCCTCGAGCCCAACTGCAAAGACTCCCCGGGCGGCCTGCGCGATTTTCAGGTCATTTTCTGGATAGCCAAGGCGGCTGGATATGGCTCGACCTGGGCGGAACTGCACAAAAACGGCATGATCACCCTGGAGGGCATGATCCAGGGCAGAGAATGCCAGGAATACCTGTCGCACCTGCGCATACGCCTGCATTTCATGCTCGGGCGGCGCGAAGATCGCCTGCTTTTCGACCACCAGAGCAACCTGGCCGCCAAGTACGGATTTGTCTCGAACGAAGCAAAGCGTGCGTCCGAGCAACTCATGCAGGTCTATTACCGCAATGCAAAAACGGTCAGCCTGCTCAATACCATCCTGCTGCAAAACATGGCGGCGGCGCTGACCCCGGAAAACGAACAGACACCGCAGCCGCTCGATGACCATTTCCAGATGGTCGGCAACCTGCTCGACATCCGGGACGAATCCCTGTTCGAAAAACAGCCGTCGGCCATTTTCGACAGCTTCCTCGTCATGCAGGAAACTCACGAACTCTCCGGCATGACCACGCGCACCCTGCGCGCCCTGTGGCGTGCCCGCGAACAGATCACCCCGGAATTCCGGGGTGATCCGGTCAACCGGGCCATGTTCCTGAAGCTGCTGCAAAGCGAGCGCGGCATCATTCATGAATTCCGGCGCATGAACCAGCTCGACATTCTTGGCGCCTACCTGCCCAACTTCGGACGCATCGTCGGCCAGATGCAGCATGACCTGTTCCACGTGTACACCGTCGATCAGCACATCCTGCAAGTTCTGCGCAACATCCGCCGCTTCACGATGAGCGAGTTCGCCCACGAATATCCCTTGTGCTCGCGCATCGTCAGCGAACTCGACCGCCCGTGGCTGCTCTACATTGCCGCCCTCTTCCACGACATCGCCAAGGGCCGCGGCGGCGATCACTCCGAGCTCGGTACCGTCGATGCTTTGGAATTTTGCCAAAATCACCGGTTGACCGTGGAAGACACCGAACTGGTCGTCTGGCTGGTCAGGAACCACCTGGTCATGTCGCAGGTTGCGCAAAAAGAAGACCTCAGCGATCCGGACGTGATCGACAAATTCCTCAAACTGGTCGGCGACATCCGCCACCTGCAGGCCCTCTATCTGCTGACCCATGCCGACATCCGAGGCACCAGCCCGAAAGTCTGGAACCACTGGAAAGGCAAGCTGCTGGCCGACCTCTATTACCAGGCGCTGCATCACCTCTCGAGCGGAAACGCCCCGGCCGGGCACGGCGTGATTGCCGAACGTCAGGCCGAAGCGATGCGCCTGCTGCGCTTCTTCGCCCTTTCCGACACCGTTCACGAGCGACTGTGGAAACAGCTCGATACCGTCTACTTCCTGCGCCATTCGGCCGAAGAAATCGCCTGGCACACGCGCTCGCTGCACTACCGCATCTACAACAACCAGCCGGTCGTCCGCGCCCGCCCCTATCAGGAAGGCGAAGGCCTCCAGGTCATGGTCTACACCCAGGACCAGCCCGACCTTTTCGCCCGTATCGTCGGCTTCTTCGCCCGCGCCGGCTACAGCATCGTCGATGCCAAGATTCACACGACGGCGCATGGCTACGCGCTCGACAGCTTCGTCGTCCTGGATGTCGAAAATCGCGACAACGACCGCGAAATGGTCGCCTACATCGAACACGAACTGGAACAGCGCCTGCTGCACCAGATGCCGCCGGATATCCCGTCAACCGGGCGCCTGTCGCGGCAGGTCAAGCATTTCCCGATCAAGCCCGAAGTCGGCATCCGCGGCGACGAAAAGGGTTCGCATTTCATCCTCTCGCTGGTCGCCGCCGACCGCCCCGGCCTGCTCTACACCGTCGCCAATACGCTGGCCGAACACGGTGCCTTCCTCCATACCGCCAAGATCACGACGCTCGGCGAGCGGGCTGAAGACGTTTTCCTGATCAGCGGCGGCGACCTGCGCGACACCGGCAAACGCATCCGCCTGGAAACCGAGCTGATGGAGCGGCTGAAAGTCTAGAACTGGTCACCAGTTTGTCATGCGATTCCGTCAGCATGTGGAGATACTCATCTTTTCGTCCCCATGCCTCCGCACTCACCCACCGGCACAACCTACCTACCCGACGGAATCGCCGACCTTCCGGAGTCCCGTCCGCCACGCCCGGCAAGCCACTCGCTTGTTCTCTTCCTGGCGGTATTCGCACTGTTGCAGTGGGGCTGGAATTCGGCGCGCGGCACCTGGGTCGAGCGGCTGGTCATTGATCAGGCCACCGTCGCTCCAGCCGCCATGCTGGTCCGCACCCTGACTCCGGAGATTGCAGCCCAGGCGAACGGGCCAAGCATCAAGGCTCCAGGCGGCGGTCTCAATATCCTCAACGGCTGCGAAGGGACCGAAGTGATGTTTCTGCTGATTGCCGCCTTTGTCGCCGCCCGCATGCCCTGGCGCAGCGGACTGCTGGCACTCGGCGCCGGCCTCGGCTGGGTTTTTCTGCTCAATCAGGCCCGTATCCTGACGCTCTTTTACACCTTCCGCACTGACCGCGGCTGGTTCGACATCCTGCACACTGCCGTCCTGCCTGCCGTCCTCGTTGCGCTGACTGCCGGCTACTTCTATGCCATCCTGCACGCCCTCCGCCGCCGCGTGGCCTGAACCCGCCGTCGCCATTACCGGGCTGCTTGCCGGATTCACCCTGTCGATTGCCTTGGCCGCACTCGGCGGACGGCATCTGGTTGAACTCCTGCTACCACTGACCCAAGCACTGATCGTCTGGCTCGATAACCGTTTTGCCATTCTTTTTCTCGGTATCGACCACACAAGCCAGGACACGGTCATTCGCCTGAGGGTCAATCTTCTTCGCATGCTCGTCGTCGGCACGCAGGTGATCCAACCACACCCCAAGGGCTGGCTGGAAGTCACCACGACAGTTGGCGCCATGCTCCAACCGCTGACCATCGGCCTTGGCCTGGCCATCGCCTGGCCGGCTCGAATCAGCCGGCGACTCGTGCGCGCCGCCCTGGCCAGCGCCGGCGGCCTGCTCTTCATGCTGATCGACATCCCGCTCACCCTGCACGCCTACGTCTGGGACATGTTTCTCGCCGCCTACGATCCCGGCCACTTCTCGCCGCTGATGACGGCACACCGCTTCCTCCACGGTGGCGGCCGCCTGGGCATCGGCGTCGCACTCGGCGCCATGACGATCCTGGCGCTCGCTCAGGACCGACGGTGCCACCGACCAGCATCTCTGGAAACAGAAACCAAGCCGTTCAGCGCCGGCTCGTAACGACGCCGCGCCACAGGGCCACCACCATCAACAGCAGGCTCCAGGCGGGCAAGGGTACGTCACCATTGTCACTGCTCGGCGCTGCGACAACGACCACCGAACCACTGGCGCTATCGTTGCTCGCCACCAGATCGCTCCATGCCCCGTCGACACTGGCCGACAGCGTCAGGCTCCCGGCCGCTGCCGCCAGCACGACAACCTGCCGGGTCAGCGATTGAGCCACCGTCATGTTGCCAAGCACGCAGGCGACCGCGCCAACCGCCACCGTGCAGCCACTGCTGGCCGAACGAACGGTCGCATCGACCGGCAGCGTGATGTTGAGCAGCACCGATTCCGCCATGTAGGGACCGTTGTTGGTGACCGTCGCCGTGTAGGTGATATCGCTACCGGCCACTGCCGGATCGGGCGTTGCCATCAAGGTCACGGACAGATCTGCCACCGGCTCGACCAGGCTCCAGTTCAGTGAGACGGCACCTGTGGCCCCGGCATTGCCGGCAACGGCCAGGTAATAGGTGGTCCCGGCCAGGGCGCGAAAGGTGATCTTGCTGGTCACGACCGTGCCCGATTCGTTATTGTTGGTGGCGACAGAGGCCAGCGCGCCAACCGCGCTGCCGGTATAGGCGGCGAGTACCGTGTCGAATCCGCTGCCGCTGGTGGTGAAGGTTGCATCGCCGCCGGCCGGCGCCGTCCACTTCCACCACACCGAGCGGTTGGGCGAAACTCCGGCATGTGCCGGTTCGCTGGCTTCTGCGGTCGACAACTCGGAATTGCCAAAAACCGAACCGCTGCTACCCGAAATGACCGTCGCCGCAGCGAAGAGATCATTGGCCGGTAGTTGCAGGGAGGCCACCAGATTGATGCGCGGAAAGGTAAAGCCGTTTCGGCTATCGGTGACAGCCACACCGTAGTTGCTCAGGCGAGCTAACGCAGTCTCAGAGGCCTCTGCCGGGCGCGCCCCGCGCAGGACGGCATAGGCCCCGGCCGCGTGCGGTGCGGCAAAAGAGGTACCACCGCCCGACGAGCCGAGCACGCTGATCAAAGCCCCCGGGGCGAGCAGAGCAAGCATGCTGGCACTATTGGAGAAACAGGCTACCTTGTCAGCGCTCGTGGTGCTGTCGCTGCATACACCCCAGTTCACATTGCCAACATTGGCATCGTAGACTGCGCCCACCGCAACCGCACCCGAGGTACACGCCGGCATGGAAATGCCATCGGGGTATCCATCGTTACCACTGGCAACGAAACTGACGATACCGTCGGCACGCGCCGCCTGAATCGCCACGCGAAATGGATTACCGGCGGTGCACGTGCTGGTGTATTTGGTGCTGCCACCGAGGCTCATGTTGATGGCCGTGATGTTGTAAGCGGTCCGATTGGCGATCACCCAGTTGATGGCATCGACGACATCGACGCTTGAAGCACTGCTACCGTCGAAGACATCCAGAGCAATGATGTTGGCGGCCGGCGCCGTGGCGGAAGCAATGCCGGCCACCATTGAACCGTGGCCGTTGGCGTCCCGCACACCATCGTCGGGCGCGGTGTCCAGGGCGACCGCCACCTTGCATCCGGCGGGCGTTCCTGGCGCCGTGCAACTGCCGAATTGGGCGTTGGTGTAATCGACCCCGGTATCCAGCACCGCAATCGCCGTCCCGCTCCCCTGCTGCGCGGCAGCGCTGGCCGTCGGCTGGCCAATCAGCGGCAGGCTCTGGCTCAGGATGGCATAAAGCGGGATGTCCTCGTAAATTTCGAGAACTTCGCTGCGTGCAGCCAGACGTTCCAGCGCAGCGATATTGCGCACGCGCACCGCCAGCATCGGCAGTTGATCGTATGTTTTAAGGCGTTCCAGGTCCTTGCCAACAAGGGCAGTCAGCATCTGCTCCTTGATGGCACGACGGAGCGCTGGCCGGGTACCCGCCGCCTTGCGTCCGGATTCCGGCAGCAGTGCGACATCCTCAGCGAGGTGCACAAGCACGTTGGCAGGCTCTTCGCGCTCGAGCTGACTGCGGACCTTCGACGGAATGCGTCCGTCAGTCGTCTGGGCCACCACTTGATCGGCGGTGCCGAGCAGAGCGAATGTCAGGACAAACGAATATGCAGTCCGCCACAGGAAGGCGACACGCTGGTTGCCATCAGCGCCAACAGGAGGACCGCCTGAAATCTCCCGAAGCGCGCTGCGGGAAGGGCTTTGATTGTTCATAACGGTGCTGAATGCTGGAAGTTATTTGAACCCCCAGATTAGCCACCGCGCATTACGACAAAGTGTCGAATCGAAACAGAAGCAGGTTAAATTTGCTTAAGTTCAGTCCGGAAGCCTAGACCGACATCCCCATCGGCTGGCTACTGTCCGTACTGCCGACCAGCCTCTCGACAATCGCCTTGACCCGCCCCATCGCCGCGTGCAGCACGTGCTCCAGGCTTTCGAAGTGGATGCCGTTGACGCTGCTGCCACGGCCCGCCGCATGGTTGGCCACGACGTTGATGGCGGCATAGGGCAAGCCCAGTTCGCGGGCCAGGATGGCTTCCGGCATGCCGGTCATACCGACTACATCGGCCCCGTCGCGCTCCAGGCGATTGATTTCCGCTGCGGTTTCGAGACGCGGCCCCTGCGTTGCGGCATAGACCGCGTCGACCTTGATGTCGATGCTCAGTTGCTGGCCGGCTGCCAGAATGCGCCGGCGCAGGTCGGCATCGTAGGGTTCGGTAAAGTCGACGTGGGTTACCGGCGTACCGTTGCCGTCGAACATCGTCGATTTGCGCCCCCAGGTGTAGTCGATGATCTGGTCGGGCAGGACGATGTCGCCCGGCTGCAGGTCGGGGCGAATGCTGCCGACCGAAGCGACCGAGATGATGCCGGTCACCTTGTGATGGTGCAAGGCCCACATGTTGGCCCGGTAATTGACCATGTGGGGCGGGATGGTGTGGCCGTAGCCATGGCGCGGCAGGAAAACCGCCGGCTGGCCGGATATCTGCCCGAAAACAAGGGCGCCGGATGCTTCGCCGTAAGGCGTACGAACCACTTCACGATGCGAAACGTCGAGATTGGACAGCGTTGTCAGGCCGCTGCCGCCGATGATTGCCAGCATATTATTTTTTCCTTTCCGCCAGCAACGAAGCCAGCGTCGGCACCACGCCCTTGAGCGATGGGTGCGTTTTACGGTTTGGGGCGTTGTTGACCGTATCGTCGCCCAGCTTGCGATATAGAGCATTGGCCCGTACGGCAACGAACGGTAGATTGAGCAGCGTCTTGCCTGCATGGTAATTGACCAGCGTATCGCGTCCGATGTCCTTGGCCTGCCACGGAATCGCCGTGCGGTCGATGAAATGCAGCGCCTGCACGGTCGGCAGGCAGGCCACCAGTTCGGCGACCAGACGATGCAACTTCTCGCGATAGGCGATCACCGCCCGGCCGGAATCCGTTGCCACCGCGCCCGTTATTTTGGCCGGCGCGCCCATGAGCCAGCAGACAACGGCATCGGGCGCGAAGGCTTCGATGGCGGCGCGCTGCTCGTCTGAGAGTTCAGTCAGATCGGCCTGCATCAGTGTCACATCACTGCCTTCAACGCGTTGCCGCGTCAGGTCCAGACATTCGACCAGCGAGTCGATGGAGAGCACCGTCAAACCCCGCCTGGCCAGCGCCTGCGTGGCGAAGCCGACGCCGCAGCCGATCTCCAACACGCGCTGGCCGGGGACCAGCGCCGCCATCCAGTCGTAATCGCCACGCCGGACGTAAGCCTGTCCTTCGTTTTCCCAGTAGCCGATGAACTCGGCGACCGTCGCACCGCTCACGCGTCGTCCTTCATGGCATAGACGGCCGGCAGGTTGCGCCAGACGCCGCCGGCATCCATACCGAAACCGAAGACGAAGCGGTCGGGCACGGTCAGGCCGACGAAATCGGCGGCAATCGGCTTTTCCTTGCCGTTGAGCTTGTCGGCGAAAACGGCCGTGAGGACTTCTTCGGCGCCCATGCGGCGCAGGCTTTCCTTGACGGCGGCGAGCGTCACGCCTTCATCGAGGATGTCGTCGACGACCAGCACCGAGCGGCCCTTGACCGAGGTCCACGGTGCCGAGCGCCAGGAAATCTTGCCGCCCTGTGTTTCCGGGCCGTAGCGCGTGGCGTGCAGGTAGTCGAAGTCGAGCGGAAAATCGAGCTTGGTGAGCAGTTGACCGCAGAAGACCACCCCACCGGTCATCACGCAAAGTACGAGCGGGTATTTGTCGGCCAGCCGTTCACGAATGGCGGCGGCGACTTCGGCCACCGCGCCCTGGACAGCCGCTTCGCTGTGTATCAGTTCGGCATTGGCCAGCATGGCCTGTGCTTTTTTCAAATCCATTCAGCCTCCAAGGCTCTTCAGGTAAGCGTCGAATTCCGCACCGACTTCCGGGTGGCGCTGGCCGAAAACGACCGTCGCCTGCAGGTAGCCCAGCTTGGAACCGCAATCGTAGCGCGTTCCGTCGTAGCGATAGGCAAGAACCTGCTCCTCGCTAAGCAGCGAGGCGATGCCGTCAGTCAGCTGGATTTCGCCGCCGGCGCCCGGCTTGACGTTTTCGAGGTGATGGAAGATGCGCGGCGTCAGGATGTAGCGGCCGACGACAGCCAGCGTCGACGGGGCATCCTCGGGCTTCGGCTTCTCGACGATGGCATTGATCTGCTCGACGCGATCAGCGACGGCGCGGGCATCGACGATGCCATAGCTGCGCGTGTCGGCGCGCGGCACGTCCTGCACGCCGAGCACCGAACAGCGGTAGTAATCGTAGGTATCGGTCATCTGCTTCATGACGGCCGGTTTGCCGTCGAGCAGGTCGTCGGCAAGGATCACGGCAAACGGCTCGTCGCCGATCACCGGCTTGGCACACAGCACGGCATGACCAAGGCCGAGTGCTTCGGCCTGGCGGATGTAGATGCAGTTGATGTTCTTGGGAATCATGTTGCGCACGAAATCGAGCAATTCGCTCTTGCCGCGCGCTTCGAGTTCGCTTTCCAGCTCGTAGGCCTTGTCAAAATGGTCTTCGATGGCGCGCTTGGAACGGCCGGTCACGAAAACCATGTCGGTAATGCCGGCAGCGACCGCTTCCTCGACGGCGTACTGGATCAAGGGCTTGTCGACGATGGGCAGCATTTCCTTCGGGCTGGCCTTGGTCGCCGGTAGAAAACGGGTACCCATGCCGGCAACCGGAAACACTGCTTTTCTGACTTTTTTCATTTCGGATTCCTTAGTTCTGTCTATTTCTTCACAAAAGGGTTTACCAGATTTGCCGCAGCACGCTTCATAGCCTGCACTTTAGACTTTGCTTTCTTGAGCAATGCCTCGGCCTCCTTCTGCTGACTTTCGGCAATATGAATGTCTGACATTGCTGCATAGACAGGAGATGCTTTGACCCATTGCAGAACATCAGTCAAATTATCCTTTGCAGCCAAAATGGCATCCTCGCCATTCAGCAAGCCGTTTTTATGACGACACCAATCACCTATCGAGCCAGCCTTGCAATCGCAGGCTACAGATAATTCATTTCCATTCCATTTAACTACAACTGTATATGTAGACAATCCATCAGAGCTGTACACGCTGAACTCTTTAGTTGTCATCAAACAATCCTCTTTGTTCAGGCGTCGAAACTGATTCAGTCTTTGGTTTCTCGTCACTAGCCGAAAACAACATGTCCTTAAGTTCGGCTTCACCCAAGACCGATATCCCGAGTTTGCGCGCATCGGACAACTTGCTTCCTGCTTCAGCCCCGGCAACAACATAGTTCGTTTTGGCAGAGACAGAGGAAGTCACCTTCCCACCAGCAGCCTCAATCAGAGCTGAAGCCTCTTGCCTTGTCATTGTCGGAAGAGTTCCAGTAATAACAAATATTTTGCCACTAAAGGCAAGTACCGAATCCTTAACGGCTTCGTGCCCAAAAGTAATCCTCAAGCGAGACAAGTCTCGCAAAAGCAGTTTTCCGCGTACTCCATTTAGACGCGCCATAGCGGTTTTGGCACTCTCGAGCGGAATACCTACTTTACGAGCGACCTCATCTGCATTAGTGCAGAGCAAGGTATCTGGCAACTCATATACATCCGCAATCTTTTTTTCCCTGTTCGCCCCCAACCCGTCTGGAACTTCCTTTAGCCAACCTTCCTTCTGTTCCACATCTCTGGCAACTTTCAAGACCTTCGCCAAATCGATGTTGGCTTTGGGTGCTGTCTGCTTAGGCCTAATTCCAGTAGCAGGATCAAGAAGGCGTGCTATCTCTTCTTTGTTGTGAGGCTCAGCAAAAAAAACATTCAGGGTATGGGCAGTATCCAGACCAACATCCTTGACTAGCAAAAAAGTTGGTTCCGAGCACTCGACAAGTGTTTTTATGTCTCCAAAAAAATTAGCTAGGCTCTTCGCCGTACCTTCTCCCACGCCAGGAATGCCCAATCCAAAAACAAAGCGAGCCAAAGTAACATCCCTACTCCGCTCAATTTGTTTCAAGAGCTTGTCTGCAAGAACCTCCCCAACCCCATCAAGAGTAAGAAGAACGTCTTTCTTCTTCGGCAAAGCGTAAAGGTCAGATGGCCGACGCAATATGTCTTTCTCAACCAAGACATCAATGAGTTTTTCTCCAATGCCATCAATGTCCATCGCCCGTCTATGCACAAAATGCTCAATTGCCCTTTTGCGTTGCGCCGGACAAAACAGCCCCCCAGAACAATACCGCTTTGCCTCACCATCCCTGCGAATCAACGGTGAACTACATTCCGGACAATGTTCCGGCATTGAATAGTCGGCGACTGAATGTTTCTCAGCAACGCGCACAATTTCAGGAATCACATCGCCGGCTCGTCGCACCCAAACTCTGTCGCCAACACCAACCCCGATAGACCGAATCATGTCCTCGTTATGCAGAGTTGCATTGGTGACAGTAACTCCACCAACGAACACCGGCGTTAAGCGCGCCACAGGGGTAATTGCTCCGGTACGTCCTACCTGAACATCAATGGCCTCAATGGTCGTTAGCGCCTCTTGCGCGGGGAATTTATGTGCCATTGCCCAACTCGGCTCTCTTGCAATTACCGAATTCATACGTTGCAGGTCGTCAAGGCGTCTCTGAAGCGCTAGCGAATTTACTTTGTAGACCACACCATCGATGTCAAAAGGTAAACCGTCGCGTAATTTGCCAATTTGGCCATGAAAGTCGGCCAACGCTTCACCGCCCAGCACAACGGCACGGTGCTCGCAGACAGGCAAACCGAAGGCGTCCAGCGCGTTGAGTACAGCGGCATGCGTATCCGGCAATTTCCAGCCATCGACCACACCCAAGCCATAGGCGAAGAAGGAGAGTGGCCGCCCGGCGGTGATTTTCGCGTCGAGCTGGCGCAGACTGCCGGCCGCAGCATTGCGTGGATTGACTAGCGTCTTCTCGCCGCGAGCGGCAGCCACTGCATTGTATTTTTCTAGGTCGTCGCGCCGCATATAGACCTCGCCGCGCACCTCCAGTACCGGTGGCGCTTCTCCTTTCAGGCGCAGCGGGATCTGGTGCACGGTACGAATATTTTGCGTGACATCCTCCCCTGTTTCGCCGTCGCCCCGAGTTGCACCGCGCACTAGGACACCGTTCTCATAGCGCAGGCTTATGGCCAAGCCGTCGAATTTCAGTTCAGCAATGTATTCGATGGGTGTTTCATTCCCAGCCATCTTCAACTTCTGCCGTACCTGCCGATCAAAGGTCAAAGCACCGCTGACTTCAGCATCTGTCTTGGTTTCAATTGACAGCATCGGCACTTCGTGGCGCACTGACCCAAATTCCTTGAGCGGCTTGCCGCCGACGCGCTGGGTCGGCGAATCGGCCGTCAGCAGTTCGGGATATTCAGCCTCGAGCCCCTGTAATTCGCAGAACAGCTTGTCGTACTCGGCATCCGGAATGGTCGGCGTATCGAGCACGTAATAGGCGTGGTTGTGGCGTTCCAGCTCGGCGCGCAGCTCGGCCGCGCGGTCGACCGCCACGGCGGATGCCGCCATCAGGAGAACAGCCGCAGGGCCTGGGGCGAACCGGCAGTCAGGCCGTAGCTGGCCATCGTCGCCTGCGGCTTGCCGATGAATTCGCGACGGATGTGGTCGAGCTGCGAATCGCTGAGCGGCTGGCGATTGTCGTCGACCAGCGCGCCATTGAGCGTGTCGGCGAAGCGCTTGGCGATCTCGATCATCTGCGTGAAGGTACGTTCGCCATGATCGACGCGCGGCACGTCAAGCAGGAAGGTCAGGCCGTGCGTCGTCAAGGTACGCAGGGTATCAGCCGAAAACTGGGTACTTTCGAAATTCTGCAGGCTGAACAGGACACGACCGTTGTCGTCGTAGCGCGTGAAAACGCCGCCCAGGCCGAGCACCATACCGGCCGCTTCGGCCAGGGCGCGAATCTTGGTACCGGTGAAGGCGCTGCCACGACTGACCAGATTGAGGCCGATTTCGAGGTCGACCGCAGCACAGAACTGGTCGATTTCGGCTGCCTGGTCGAGGACGCGCGACGAGGGCATGTCGGCCACGGCCATCAATTCGTCGGCCAGGGCGTTCATGGCGTTGGTAAAAATGGTCATGTCGCCGTCGGAGAGCGGCCCCTGGCGATTGACCAGTTGCAGGCCGACGCGCAGGCGGCGCAGCTTGAGCTCACTATCAGGAGCCAGGCGCTCCCATTCGCGGGTGCGCTCGTTGTAGCCGATCCAATGCACGGGCTTGCTCAGGCGGACCAGCGCGGGACGCTGCGAATGAATGATGTCGATGGCGGAAACCGGCTCGACCAGTTCCATGGCGACGATGAATTCAAGGCGTGGGTCGAGCAGTTCGGGCGGCAAGGCGCCGGCCGGGATTTCCGGCGCATCGTCCGGGATGTCGGCTGGCGCTTGCGCAAACATGGGTAGCGGAGCTGCTTCCGGGAGCGGCATTGGTTCGACCGGCGCCGCCGGGATTTCGAAAACCGGCGCCTTGGGCACGGAAGCCTCATCCGCCGCGGCAATCATGTCAGCCGACGGCAGGGTTGGATGCAGATCGACGAAGACCGGCTCGACGCGCTCATTGCCCGGCGCCGGCGTGTCGACAGGGAATTCCGGTTCGCTGCGTTCGGCGACGGCTGGTTGCGGCGATGCTTTCGGTCCATCACCGAGCAGAATGTCGGCGTGGTGCGGCTTGAGCACCGCCTCGGCCAGCTTGCGCTGCCGGTATTCCTGCCATTTGTTGTAGCCAAACACGCCGACCACCGCCGTCGCGCCCAGGCCAATCAATCCTATTTGAAGCTCGGTCATTTAAGCCGCATCCCTCATTTTCAAAGCTTCCTGAATATCCACTTCCACCACGCGCGATACGCCGCTCTCCTGCATGGTGACGCCGACCAGCTGTTCGGCCATTTCCATGGCGATTTTATTATGGGAAATGAACAGGAATTGCGTTGCACCTGACATTTTCTTCACCATGGTGCAGAAACGTTCGGTATTGCTGTCGTCAAGCGGCGCATCGACTTCGTCGAGCAGGCAGAACGGCGCCGGATTGAGCTGGAACATCGAGAAGACCAGCGCAATGGCCGTCAGCGCCTTCTCGCCGCCGGAGAGCAGATGGATGGTCGAGTTTTTCTTGCCCGGCGGCTGGGCGATGACCTGGACGCCGGCATCGAGAATTTCGTCACCGGTCATCACCAGCTCGGCCCGGCCGCCACCGAAGAGTTCCGGGAAAAGCTGGCCGAAATGGCCGTTGACCGTATCGAAGGTTGATTTCAGCAGCTCACGCGTTTCGCGGTCGATGCTGCGGATGGCGTTTTCCAGGGTTTCCATGGCCTCGTTGAGGTCGGCTGCCTGCATGTCGAGGTAACCCTTGCGCTCGGTCGCCGTTTCCAGTTCCTGCAAGGCGGCCATGTTGACGGCGCCAAGTTCGGCGATGGCGTTGGTCAGCCGGGTGATTTCGCCTTGCAGGCCGGCTGGCTTTGCGTTGCCGAGTTCGGCTTGCAGCACCTCTTCATTGGCGCCGGCTTCGAGCAGTTGCATGGCGAACTGCTCGGCATTGAGCGCCGCCGCCTGCTCCTTCAATTTCAAATCGCCGATCCGCACACGTAACGGCTCCAAACCCTGCTCGATGCGCAAGCGCTGCTCCTCAAAGCCACGCAACGCGTTGGTCGCCGCTTCGAGCGCGTCGCGCTTTTCGGCCAGTACTTTTTCTGCCGCCTGCCGCGCTTCGAGCGCCACCTGCAGCGCGCCTTCCATGACGTCCGGCGGGGCAGCCTCGACCTGCTCGGCGCACTGGGCGCGGTCCTTTTCGATGCGGCTCAGCTCGCGCTGGGCCACCGCCTGCTGGGCGAAGACGTCCTGCAGCTTGCCGTCGCATTCGCGCAGCGAGAACTGGGCTTCGCGCAAGGCGCGGTCGAGATCGGAATTGCGCTCGCGC
This sequence comes from Azonexus sp., assembly GCA_030691385.1. Classification (GTDB taxonomy): domain Bacteria; phylum Pseudomonadota; class Gammaproteobacteria; order Burkholderiales; family Rhodocyclaceae; genus Azonexus. The sequence continues at coordinate 11,346 of JAUYEI010000033.1, read as the reverse complement.
TCGGCGCGCACGGCGCGTTCGCATTCGTCGAGCCGCGTTTGCGCGCCGTGGACCAGCACGCGGATGCGGCTCAAACCATCGCGGATTTCCACGATGCGCTCGTCGGCCGACATGTCGCGTTCGCGCTCGCCCTCTTCTTCCTCGGCCAGTTCGGCCAATTGCTCCTGCAGGCGTTCCTTCTGCTCCTTGTGGCGCTCGATGGCCTGCGCCAGCTTGAGCACGTCCATCTGCACGGCATGCACACGCTGCTGGCGGTCGGCGACGTACTGCCGGATCTCACCCATTTCGGCCTGCTTGTCCTCGACCTGCTCGTCGAACATGACTAGCTGCTCGCGGATGGCGTCGACCTTTTCCTCGGCCATGGCGATGCCCTCGCCCAACGTTTCGATCTCGCGCTGACGTTCGAGCAGGCCGTGTTCGCCCTGATCCGGCGCGAAGAAGGTGACGCTGGCGGCGCTGACCAGATCGCCACCGCGCGTCACGATGACCGCCCCCGGCGGCAGGTCGGCCCGCACGGCCAGCGCCTCGGCCAGCGTTTCCGCCGTGCGCACCTGGCCCAGCCAGTCGTCAAGCACGGCCTGGATGGCCGGCGAATCGCTGCGCACCCGCGCCGAGAGCACTTCCACGGTCAACCGGAAATTTGGGCCAAAATTGAAATCGCCCGGCAGCACCACGCTGAGCCGCGCTTCCGGCCGGTCGTGCAGCCATTCGTCGAGCTTGGCCGGATCGTCGCAGGCGATGGCGCTCAAACGCTCGCGCAATACCGCTTCGACCGCCTCTTCCCAGCCGGCTTCGACGTGAATCTTCTGCCACAGCGGTGGCGCTTTTTCAAGGTCGTGGCGACGCAGCCATTCCGGCAACTTGCCGCTCTGCTGCGTCCGCGCCTGCATCTGCTCGAGCGCGGCGCGGCGGGCCTGACCGGCCGCCAATTCGCGTTCGATACGCTGCACTTCGGCCTGCGCTTCCTTGCGGCAGGCCTCGAGCTGCGGCATTTCCTGCTGCAATTGCTGGTGCTGATCCTGATCGCCGGCCAGTTCCTCACGCAGCAGGGCGAGCTCTTCTTCCTTCTCGGCGAGATCCAGTTCGTCCGGCGGGTTGATCCCGCCGGTTTCCTCGCGCAGCCGTTCGCGGCGCTGGATGATGGCCTGCAGCGCGCGCTGGGCGTGCGACTTGTTGGTCAGCTCGACTTCCAGTTTCTGCTCGCCGTTGGTCGTCCGCGTCTTGAGGCGTTGCAGTTCTTCCTGCGCCTGGGCGTGGTCTTCCTCGACCTGCGGCGCGATGTTCATCTGCTCGTGCAGCTTCGCCTCGGCCTCCTCGACGCGCAGCCTGGTGATTTCCTGCGCCTCTTCCCATTTCAGACGATCTTCGCTGAGCTTTTCGGCCGTGTCGCTCCAGTGCTTGAGCTCGTCTTCGAGCTGGGTCAGGCGCGCTTCGAGCTGGCTGCGCGATTCGCGACGATGCCGGATTTCCGCTTCCAGCCGCGCCACCTCGGCGTTCGCCGAGTACATGTCGCTCTGCGCGTTGTGCAAGGCGTCGCCAGCAGCAAAATGGGCTTCACGCGTTTCCTCGGCTCGCACCTCGGTTTCGCGCAGTGCGGCGCTTTGCGCTTCGAGCTCGGTCACGGCGCGCTCGACATCGAGCGACAGCTTTTGCCGCTCGGCCTCGGCTTCATGCTTCCTGAGCAGCCACAACACCTGCTGGCGCAGCACTAGCTGTTCGTTCAGACCCTGGTAGCGGCGCGCCACTTCGGCCTGCGCTTCGAGCCGTTCCATCTGGTTGCCGAGTTCCTGGCGGATATCCTCGACGCGCAGCAGGTTTTCGCGGGTGTCTTCCAGACGGCCGTTCGTTTCCTTGCGCCGCTCCTTGTAACGCGTGACACCAGCCGCTTCTTCGAGGAAGACGCGCAGGTCATCCGGCCGCGCCTCGATGATGCGCGAGATCATCCCCTGGCCGATGATGGCGTAGGCGCGCGGGCCAAGGCCGGTGCCGAGGAACAGATCGGTGATGTCCTTGCGCCGGACCTTCAGGTTGTTGATGAAGTAGTCCGACTGCCCCTGCCGGGTCAGCGTGCGCTTGACCGACAATTCGGTGTATTGCGACCACTGGCCGAGCGCCCGGCCAAGCAGGTTGTCGAAAATCAGCTCGACGGAAGCCCGCGACACCGGCTTGCGGTTCGACGAGCCGTTGAAGATGACGTCCATCATCGACTCGCCGCGCAGCTCGGAAGCCTTCGACTCGCCCAGCACCCAGCGCACGGCATCCATGATGTTGGATTTGCCGCAGCCATTGGGGCCAACGACACCGACGAGCTGGCCGGGAACGGCAACGGAGGTCGGATCGACGAAGGACTTGAAGCCGGCGAGTTTGAGTTTGGTAAGACGCATGCCTGATTCCGGCGGGGCACATGCCCCCGCCATGATGGGGGCCGTATAATAACATCGACTATTTGATCGCCCTGCCCTCAGGAAGGATCGTTCCGATGAACCTTGACGACCAGTTTCTCGCCCGCGCCATCGAACTGGCCCGGCACGGCAGCGAAAACGGCGAAGGCGGCCCCTTCGGCGCCGTCATCGTGCGCGACGGCCAGATCATCGCCGAAGGCTGGAACCGCGTCGTCGCCAGCCACGACCCGACGGCCCACGCCGAAATCAGCGCCATCCGAACCGCCTGCGCCAGCGCCGGCAACTTCCACCTGCATGGCTGCACCCTCTACGCCTCCAGCGAACCCTGCCCGATGTGCCTCTCCGCCGCCTACTGGGCGCACATCGACCGCATCGTCTTCGCCAACAGCCGGGCCGAAGCGGCGGCTATCGGCTTCTGCGACGACGAACTGTACAGCGAGCTGAACCGCCATTTTTCATCGCGCAGCATCGTTATGGAACACCACCCCATACCCGGCGCACTCGAACCGCTGGAACACTGGGCGGCCAATCCGGGTCGAATCCCCTATTGATTCGATGTTCAGGGCCAAGACCATGCATTCCGACACCATCCCGCAACGCGCCCAAACCCTGCAGGTGCTTCGCCTGATGGGCCCGTTCGAACCCATTCTCATGCTGAGCGGCGACGACGAAGGCTACGGTTCGCGGTGGACGCTCTCCGGCGAGCAAGTGCAACCCGCCATCGCCCGCTTCCTGATGGATTCCGGCTTCATCGCCGACAGTGGCAAAACCGAGTTCGGCGCCATCAAGCTGGCGCTGACTGAAAAGGGCTGCGAGTTCCGGGAAAGAGGACTGGCCTGGTGGGCCGAGCTCAATTTTCTGGAAAAGCTCAAGATCACGGTATTCGGCTAATCGGGCCCGACAGCCAAAAGCTGCATCCCGCGACCAGCGAAGCAGAAGCTCCCCGGCGACCGGCCTATCTGACCAGATTCAAAATGCCACCGAGGTAGTCCGAACGGACTACTTTTTTCTATCTATTCGCCATAAGCATTGCAACATTAGAAGATCATGATGAAGATCCATTTTGGGTTTTCGCACATGCGGGCGATGCTTTTCACTTATTTGGAGTTCAAGCTCATGAATATCAAGAAATCTGTAGTCGCTCTTGCCTTGGGCCTGGGTGTTGTTGCCGGCGCGAATGCTGCGACTTACGACTTGGGAACGGTCACGGCGCCATCGACCTATTCCCAGGTTGTCGGGGTCGCCGTCGGCAGCTTTTCCGACCAATGGATATTTGACATCCCCACCACTTTGTTCTCCGGTGGCTCAGTCAGCAATCTGAACATTTCCATTCAAAATATCGGCGACCTTTACAACATCAGCGGTCTTTCCGTACAGTTGTATGACAACACCAATACCTTGCTCGTCAATCTTGATGGCAATGCAGGCAGCTCCGCCAACTATAAAGTCGGCTCCGGGGTGTTTACCCCGGCCAACGACTATTACTTCACCGTCTCAGGCACGGGAACCGGCAGCCTCGGTGGGCAATACGTGTTCGCCGTATCAACCTTGCCGGTTCCTGAACCGGAGTCCTACGCCATGCTGCTCGCCGGCCTGGGCATCATCGGCGCCGCCGCCCGCCGCCGGGCTGCACGCTAATTCATAGCGGCAGCACCGAACTGCACCACAAGAAGCCTGCCGATCGGCAGGCTTCTTCATTTTCGGGTGCCGGCGGCAAATCGAAAGCGGACTGCCACGGTCAACCGGTTTTATGACGTGAAATGTGAAAATGGCCAAACTTGTGGGCGAACCTGGCGTTCATGCTGATGGTCCGCACGAAGTGCGGCCGAGTCAGGAGACCACAGGCAACGGCAACTGCTATACTCGGCGGCCTATCAACACCGAAACCGCACGCACGATGACTGCGTAGGGCGGTTTCAACCATGGATATATTACTTCTCGTCGTTCTCATCCTCGTCAATGGCGTTTTCGCCATGTCCGAAATAGCAGTCGTCTCCTCGCGCAAGGCGAGACTCCAGAATCTGGCAGACGACGGCAGCCTGGGAGCAGAAGCCGCGTTATCCCTGCATCAGGAACCTTCCGGTTTCTTGTCCACGATCCAGGTTGGCATCACCTCCGTCGGCATCATGAGCGGTGCCATCGGTGAAGCTGCGCTTGCCGACCCGTTGGCCGCCTGGATGGCTGCCTTTCCCCTGCTTGAGCCTTACGCCAAGACTGTTGCATTAACCATCACGGTTATTACGCTGACCTATTTTTCTGTTGTGGTGGGCGAGTTGGTGCCGAAACGCCTGGCCATGCTGGCGCCTGAAGGCATCGCCTCGCTGATTGCCCGACCGATGATGTTGCTGGCCAAGGTAACGCATCCTTTGGTGGTTATATTGTCCAGTTCCTCGACCGCGATTCTGGGTATTCTCGGTGCCCGACGCAAGGAAGAACCACCTGTCACCAACGACGAAATCAAGGTGCTGATGGAGCAAGGCGCGGAAGCTGGCGTCTTTCACGAGAGCGAGCAGGAAATCGTCTCCAACGTCCTGCGTCTCGATGAGCAAAAGATTGCAGCCATCATGACGCCGCGTCGCGAAATGTTCGTCATCGACCTTGACGAAGGCGATGAGGTCGCTCGCCAAAGAATCATTGAAACCGAGTTTTCGCGGGTTGTCGTTTGTCGGGACGGCATGGAGCATGTGCTCGGCATCCTGCAGACCGGGGACCTTCTCAAGAAAGCACTGCCGGGTGGTCACTGCATCACCGCTGTTGACATTGAGGCTGTTCTCCACCCGCCGTTGTATGTGCCGGAAACAGTCACCACAACCCAGTTGCTGGAGAACTTCCGTCGGGCGCGCCTCCAGTTTGCCCTCATCGTCGATGAATATGGTGATGTTCAGGGCGTGGTGACCTTGACTGACGTCATGTCGGCCATTGTGGGCGAGCTCTCCGAGCCGGAAAAACCGGAAGAGCGCGACATGATTCAGCGCGAGGACGGCTCCTGGCTGGTCGATGGCGACGTGGGTGTCGAACGGATGAAATCGGTACTCGACATTGAGGACGAACTACCCGGAGAAGAGGAAAATGGCTTCCATACGCTGGGTGGCTTCATCATGCACGCCCTCGGACGCATTCCTGCACCGACGGACCATTTTAACGCAGCCGGCTGGCGGTTCGAGGTGATGGACATGGACAAGAACCGTGTAGACAAGGTTCTTCTTTCTGCCATAGTCGTTGCCGACAATACGGTTTCTTCAGGAAACCCGTAACAAGAGATGACTTCCACACCAGCACGCTGGGCACTGGCCCTCGTCATGAGTGCCGCCCTGATGGCCTGCTCCGAAAAACCACTGCCAACCAAGGCCTCTGAAACCAAGACGCCCGGGCTCAGCCTGGCCGAAGGGGCGATGAAGTTCCTTGAAGTTGAGGCAGCGGGTACGAGAAGAGGTGCCTTGAGCGGCCTGATTCCCGGCCGTGTCGAGTTTCGCCCGCAAGCCTATGCGGCCATCGGGGCTCCGGTATCAGCCCGCGTGCTGTCGATTGAGGTTCGCCCCGGAGATGTCGTCAGGAAAGGCGCATCCTTGATGGTCCTCCAGGGCGGTGAAGTCGCCGGATTGCGGTCATCGCTGACGCAAGCTGAAGCAAAAGCAGCGGCGGCCGAGGACTTGCTGAAGCGCCAGAACGAAATGCTCAAGAAAGGCGTCGGGCTGGAGGTCGAGCGCTTTGAGGCCGAAACCCGCGCCCGTGAAGCCCGCGCCGAGTTGGAACACGCGCGCAGCGCGGTCGCCATGATAGGTGGCGGTTCGGGAGACCGCTTCTCCCTGAGTGCGCCAAGCGCCGGTGTGGTCATTGCCGTCAAGGCGTCGGTCGGGGCAGTCGTTGCCTCGGGCGGCGAGGCTCTGATTGAAATTGGCGACCCGAGCAAACTCTGGGTGGTGGCTGAGTTGCCCGAGAGCGAGGTCGCTGGATTGGCCGTTGGCCGCCAAGGCGAAATCCGCGTACCCGGGGTCGATGCCCGTTTTGAGGCAGTCGTCGAAGGCGTCGGCAAGGTGGTGGATGGAGAACGGCGACGCCTGCCCATCTACCTCACGCTAAAAGGAGCCTCACCCAAGCTGACACCCGGCATGCTGGCCGAAATTCGTCTCACTGACGCCACCGAGGCAGCGCTGAGCCTGCCGATAACTGCCGTCCTGATCAAGGATGGCAGCCGGCGTATCGTCTATATCCAGAATGCCGAAGGCAAGTTCGAGGCACGCACGGTACGCACCGGCCTCTCCCGTGAAGGTCGGGTGAGCATTCTCGAGGGACTGACGGCTGGCGAGAAGGTTGTCGTGCGCGGCGCGTTGCTGCTCGACGCCGAAGCCGAACAACTGCTCTGAGCTTGCCATGCTCAACCTGATTATCGAGAGCAGCGTTCATCGCCGGGTCGCCGCCCTGTTCATCACAGCGGTGATTGCCATTTTCGGATTCCGGGCCTATCTGCAAACCCCGATTGAAGCCTTCCCGGATGTCACCAATGCCCAGGTGACCGTCATCACCCAGATGCCGGGCTATGCGGCCGAGGAAATCGAGCGCCAGATCACCGTGCCGCTCGAGCGCGCCCTGAATGGCACGCCTGGCATGACCTTGCTGCGCAGTGAAAGCCTGTTTGGTCTTGCGCTGGTCACCCTGACCTTCAACGATGACAGCGACCCTTTCAACGCCCGCATGGTGGTCGCCCAGCGCCTGACCCAGGCCGGCCTGCCGGAAGGCGTAACACCCGCCCTGGCCCCGGAGGCGACGCCCCTCGGGGAGATCTACCAGTTCCGGCTGACCAGCGACCGGCATGACCTCTACCAGTTGCGCTCGGAAATGCAGTGGAACGTCACCCGCGTCCTGCGCCAGGTTCAGGGGGTGGCCGACGTCATCGCAACAGGCGGCTATCTGAAGGAAATCCATATCGAGGCCGACCCGGCCCGACTGCATTCGGCCGGGCTGACGCTGGCCGCGCTCGAGGAGGCGATCAACAAGTCGAACCTGAATGTCGGCGGCGGCTTCCTGCGCCATGGCGATCAGGAACTGACCATTCGCGGCGTGGGATATGTCGAGTCGGTGGAGGACATCAAGAAGGTCGTCCTGCGCGCCAAGGGCGGTTCGGCGCTGACCCTTGGCGATGTCGCCGACGTCAAGATGGCAGCGACGCCGCGCCGTGGCTCCGTCGGCTGGAACGACCGCAAGGACATCGTCGAAGGTTTCGTGCTGATGCGCCGCGGCGAGAACCCGTCCAGGGTTCTGGACGGCGTACACCAGAAAATCGAGGAACTGAACAAGGCCATCCTGCCCGCCGGCATGAAAATCGAGGTCTTCTACGATCGCAGCGCGCTGGTCGGACACACGCTGTCGACCGTCCATGAAAACCTGCTGCATGGTTTTCTGTTGGTGGTCGGCATCGTCTGGCTATTCCTGCGCAGCATCGTCGGCTCCGGCATCGTCGCCGTCGTCATTCCGTTGTCGCTGCTCGTCGCCTTTTTCGGCCTTCATGCGCTGGGGATGCCGGCCAACCTGATTTCGATGGGCGCCATCGACTTCGGTATTCTGGTCGATGGCGCCGTGGTGCTGGTCGAGAACGTCATTCATGCCATACGACACGAACGTCCGGCCAACCGCAAGGCGGTCATCAGACTGGTCATCAAGTCCGCGCTCGATGTCGGCCGCCCGACCTTCTACGCCATGCTCATCATCATCGTAGCCCTGCTGCCGGTCTTCACCCTGCAATCGGTCGAGGGACGTATCTTCCGTCCATTGGCACTGACCTACGCCTTCGCTTTGGGTGGGGCGCTGGTTTTCGCGCTGACTGTCGTGCCCGCGCTGTGTGCCTTCCTGTTCAAGCCGGAACATGCCTCGCTGGCCGAACCGGCCTGGGCCGAGAAGTTGCGGCTGGCCTATCGCGGCTTGCTGGACAAAGCCCTGTCGCGGCGCAAGGCAAGCTTGTTGCTGGCCGGCGGATTGCTGCTGGCCGGCGGGCTGACCCTGACCCGCCTTGGCACTGAATTCCTGCCCGAACTGGACGAGGGCGACATCGTGGTCTTCGTCGAGATGCCGGCGAGTATCGCCATGGAGAGAGGCCAGGACATTCTGCTCGAGGTCAGAAAACGCATCATCGCCTTCCCGGAAGTCCAGGAAACCCTCAGCGAACATGGCCGCCCGGAGGATGGTACCGACAACGAAGGCGTGAATATGTCGGAGACCTTCATCCGCCTCAAACCCCAAGATGAGTGGCTCTCAGGCTGGACCAAGCCGCAACTCATCCAGGCCCTGCGTGACTCGCTGACCGAAATCCCCGGTGTCCGCTTCAATTTCTCGCAACCGATCAAGGACAACGTCGAGGAAGCCGTCAGCGGCGTGCGCGGCAAGGTTGTGCTCAAGGTCTTCGGCAACGACATCCCGGCCATGCGCGAAGCGCTGGAAAACGCCAAGGGGGTATTGAAGGACGTTCCCGGCATCATCGACCTCGACCTCTACCGGGATGCCTCGACGCCACAACTTCGCATCCGCCTGGACCGCCAGGCCCTGGCTCGCGCCGGTGTACCGGTCGAGGATGCCGCCAAGACCATCGAAACCGCGTTGGCTGGTCGTATCGTGACGGAGTACTGGGAGGGCGAACGGCCCGTTCCAGTGCGTCTGCTGTTGCCAAAACCAGCGCGCGATGACCTGGACAAGGTCGCCAATGTTGTCATTCCGACGCCAACAGGCGCCAACGTGCCGCTCAAGCAACTGGCTCAAATTGAAGTCACCAATGGCGTGGCGTCCATCACCCGTGAAGGAAACAGCCGTTTCCTGGCCCTCAAGTTCAACGTCGAAGGCCGCGACATGGGGTCCGTCGTCAAGGATGCTATCGCCGTCGTCACGGACAAGGTCAAAGCTCCTGATAACCATTACTTTGTCTGGGGTGGCGAATTCGAGAACCAGGAGCGTGCCGCCAAACGTCTGAAGCTGGTGGTCCCGGTTGCCGTGCTGCTCGTGCTGGGCCTCCTGTATGCCGCCATGAACAGCGGCCGCAGTGCCCTCGCCATCCTGTCCACTGTGCCGTTTGCGCTGACCGGCGGGGCCTTTGCCTTGCTGATTGCCGGCATCCCGCTATCGGTGAGTGCCGCCATCGGGTTCATTGCCCTGCTCGGCCAGGTTTCGCTGATGGGTGTGCTGCTGCTCTCGGCGGCGGAAGCTCGCCGCCATGCCGGTCAGGAACTGATGCCGGCACTGCTTGAGGGCGCCGCCGAGCGCTTGCGGCCGGTGCTCATGGCGTCGTTCCTGGCGTTGTTCGGTCTGCTCCCCATGGCGCTATCCTCCGGAGTCGGCAGCGAAACGCAACGGCCGTTCGCCCTGGTGGTGGTCGGCGGCATGCTGACCACGCTGTTTGTTGCCCTATTCATCCTGCCCGTGATTTACAGCTACATCACACCGACGCGCCTGCAGTCGCCCGAGGAGGCTGACGCATGAACCCGCGCATCATCCTAATTATCTTGAGTTACCTGCTCTTCAACAGCCCAGTCCAGGCGCAAACACCGCCTGACCAGGTAAGCCTGGCGACCGTGCTGTCCTTGACACGGGAAAGCAGCCCGCGCCTGGCGCTGGAGCGGCAGAAAATCGCCATTGCCGAAGCAGAACGGCGAACTGCCGGTGCCTTCCCGAACCCCACGCTGTCCTATGGCCGGCAACGACCGGGCAGCGGCAACCCGCTGTTCGATGGCAAGCGGCAGCAGGATGTTGCCGTGGAATTGCCCTTGTTGATTGCCGGGCAACGTGGCGCCCGCGTCGAGGCCGCCGACCGGCGTATTGATGCCACCAGGGCAAGAGCCAGTGCTTCGGCAAACGAACTGGCTGCGGAAGCCGGCGCCGCACACATCGCTTTGTTGGCTGCCCAGGAAAAGAAAACTCTTCTTAACACGAGCCTCCTTGAACTGAGCCGGATGCGGGACATCGTTGCCGGGCGGCAAGTCAGCGGCATGGCAAGCCAATACGATTTGCTGCGGGTCGATGTCGAGCTTGAAGCCTGGCGCACACGTACGGCGGAAGCAGACGCAGAATTTGTTGACCGTCAGGGACAACTGGCCGCGCTGCTCGGCTTCCCGGGATGGCGCCCGCTGGCCGTGGGCGAACTCAAGCCGCTGGACGTGCGGATTAACAAGAATGCTGCCGAAAACCCGTCGCTGACTGCTGCCCGCAGGGAAGAATCGGCGGCCCAGGCGTTGACCGACGTGGCGCGACGTGAGCGCTTTCCCGCGCTATCGCTCAACGCCGGACGCACCTGGACCAGCGAGCCGTATGGCTCGGCCAATGTGCTGGGTCTGGCCGTTGAAGTGCCCATTCTTGATACCCGGGCCGGCGCTGTGGACAAGGCACGGGCCGAGGCGCATTCCGCTGCACTGCGCGTGCAACTGACGGAAGCCGGCGTGCGTGCCGACCAGAATCGCTACCAGGCCCTGGTCGAGCGACGCAGCGCAGCGCTGGAGCAGTTCAGGGAGCGCATGGTCGGGCGACTGCCAGCCTTGAAACAAATGGCCGAGGACGCCTACCGCCTTGGCCGGGGTTCCATCATCGAGCTGCTGGATGCGACACGCACTCGCTACGAAACGCAACTTGGCCAGCTTGAATTGATAGCTGGTTTAATGGAAGCGCAGTTGCGGCTTCAGGCATCGCGTGGAGAACTTGTCGCTCCGTAATGGCGAATGAGCCTTGCGCGTAGCACTTGAGACTTACGTGGTAGCCAAAAACCGCCTTCTCACTTTCGTAGCTACTTGGTCCAGGAACACCTCCCGTCAAGTGCTCCTGGACCGAACTTAGGAGCCGAGAAATAACAAGTTGGACAAATAGGGGTGCGCTGGCGGGATGCGATGCAAGGCGCCGGTCGCGCCGCATGGCCATTCCCTGCAAGCGACCGGCAACGCCGCAGCGCGCCCGCCAGCACAGCCAGAATGTTCAA
>JAUYEI010000029.1 GCA_030691385.1 Azonexus sp. | reverse complement strand
TACACCCAACCCCAAACAACAACGCGCGCTCCAGCTTCTGCGGCAAATCACGGTGTAGTCAGAACGCGGACTTCAACATCCACGCAAATCGCTTGTGTGGCAAGGGAAATTCGATCTTCACGCGGGAGAACTTCAGACTAGCGGAACACGTTCGTGTCACAGCGTATCCAGTAAGCTCATAGCAGCCCACGAATCTGTGGGGGGAAATGTGGGGGGAAATTTCAGAAAACCAGCCTCAGAAAGCACTTAGGCCAATCCGAAGATTGGCCTAAGTATTTGATTCTCTTGGTCGGGGCGGCGGGATTCGAACTCGCGACCCCTTGCACCCCATGCAAGTGCGCTACCAGGCTGCGCTACGCCCCGACAAGCCCGCCATTATACCCAAAAACAGCCGGATTCATAGCCGCAAGATGTCGATAATGGACTGTAGCTCGCCACGCACACCGCCCGGCATCTTTCCAAGCTCAGGCAAGTTGACCGCAGCAACTTCCACAGCGCCACCCTCGTCAAGCCGATTGCGCGCACCGCTGATCGTAAAGCCCTGATTATAAAGAAGCTCACGAATGCGCCGAACGAGCAAGACTTCGTGATGCTGGTAATAGCGCCGATTGCCACGTCGCTTTACCGGTTTGAGCTGGTTGAACTCCTGCTCCCAGTAACGCAAGACATGGGGCTTGACGCCACACAACTCGCTGACTTCACCGATCGTAAAGTAGCGTTTGGCGGGGATGGGTGGCAATTCATCACCACCCGCAGTTTTATGCCGCGGTAGTTCCATCGAAGGCGAGCTCAACGTCGGACTTCAGCTTTTGGCTGGCGTGAAAGGTCACGACACGACGTGCCGTGATGGGAATTTCCTGCCCTGTTTTCGGATTCCTGCCCGGACGTTGCGGCTTGTCACGCAACTGAAAATTGCCAAAGCCAGACAGCTTTACGCCATCACCAGTTTCCAGGGAGTTTCGGATTTCTTCGAAAAAAGCTTCGACCATGTCTTTGGCCTCGCGCTTATTGAGACCAACTTTTTCAAAAAGAAGGTCCGCGAGCTCAGCTTTGGTTAGCGTCATCGTTATTATTTCCGTCAGGCACGCAGTTGAGCACCGAATGCCTGTTCGAAACAGGACACCAGCTGCTGCATCGCAGCATCAACTTCCGAATCTTGCAAAGTGCGTTGAGTATCTTGCATAACTATCCGGAACGCAAGGCTTTTTTTGTTTTCGGGGACGCCTTTTCCGACGTAAAAATCGAACACCTGGATGTCCTGAACAAGGCTGGAAACTTGGCCTTTCAAACCATCGAGCAAGGTCTGCAGAGCGACATCCTGATCAACGACAATGGCAAGATCGCGAATGACCGGCGGGAACTTCGAGACCTCGGCATAGACAGGAACCTGCACAGCCTTGACAGCATCGAAATCGAGCTCGAAGACTACCGGTGCCAGAGGCAAGTCGTATTTCTGGACCCATTCCGGATGCAACTCACCCAGGCAGCCGATTTCGCGGTCATCAAGTAGCACACGTGCCGAACGCCCCGGATGCAGCGCCGGATGGACAAGCTTTTCAAAACGTAGCTGGGCCGGCGCCAGCAAGGCTTCCAGATCGCCCTTCATATCGAAGAAATCGACCTTGCGCGAAGGGCTGCCCCAGCCTTCGGGCAAGGCGCCACCATAGGCCAGACCAGAGAGTTTCCAGGATTGCGCAAAGCCGGGAACCGGCGTTGCAGCAGCATTGCGCTCGAACGCACGGCCTGTTTCAAACAAGCGGATGCGGTTCTGCTTGCGCTTGAGATTGGTAACCAGATTGGCAATCAGACCACCGAAAAGCGTCGACCGCATGACGGCCATCTGGCTGGCAATCGGGTTAGCCAGACGAATCAGGTCAGCTTCTGCGGTCTTGGCAGCAAAATCGGCCTCCCAGGCTTCTTCGACGAAGGCGAAATTGACCACTTCCTGGTAGCCGCGATCAACCAGCAACTGGCGAATGCGGGCGGCCGGGCGTTGTGCTTCGGGCTGCACCATCATTTTCATGTTGCCACGCGGCGCCGGGGCCGGGATGTTGTCATAGCCGTGCAGACGGGCGATTTCCTCGATCCGGTCTTCTTCGATTTCGATATCAAAGCGCCAGGTCGGCGGGGTCACCAGGAAATCATCACCTTGACGGGCGAAAGGCAGGCCAAGGCCGTTGAACAAGCCGGCAATCTGCTCGGGAGAAAAAATCATGCCGATCACCGCACAGGCACGCGCCGTGCGCAGACGCACCGGCTTGCGTGCCGGCATCTCAGCCTTGGCCTCAGTTACCGGACCTGCGGCACCGCCGCAGATATCGAGGATCAACTGCGTGGTGCGCTCTATGGCACGGCGGGCACCGCCAAAATCAACGCCGCGTTCGAAACGATGCGAGGCATCGGAACCAAAACCGTAACGGCGAGCGCGGCCAGCGATGGCCTTCGGCGCGAAAAAGGCGGATTCGAGGAACAGTTCGCTGGTTTCCAGCGTGATACCGCTCTCCTCGCCGCCCATGATGCCGGCCATAGCCAGCGGCTTGGCGTCGTCGGCAATGACCAGAATATCGGCATCGATAGCGATGGTCTGCTCGTTCAACAGCAGCAGTTTTTCTTCCGGCTTGGCCATGCGGGCATGCACGGTGCCTTCGAGCTTGGTGTTATCGAAGGCATGCAGCGGCTGGCCGAGTTCGAGCATGACGTAATTGGTGACATCAACCAGCGCGGAAATCGAGCGGATACCGCTGCGCTCCAGGCGGCGCTTCATCCACTTCGGCGTCGGCGCCTTGGCGTTGACGCCCTTGAGGACGCGGCCGTAGTACAGCGGGCAGGCAGCCGGTGCATCGAGGACGACGGCACGCTGATCGGCGATGGTCGCCGCAACTTCCGGCACCTCAATGAGCTCGGCCTGGGCACCGGCAATGGCGGCCACTTCGCGCGCCACGCCGGTCAGGGACAGGCAGTCAGCACGATTTGGCGTCAGTTTGAGTTCAAACTGGTTGTCGTCGAGATCAAGATACTCACGGATCGACTGACCAATCGGCGCATCGGCCGGCAGGATCAGCAGACCGGAAGCCTCTTCGGCGATGCCGAGTTCCTTGGCCGAGCAGAGCATGCCTGACGACTCTATGCCGCGCACCTTGGCGATCTTGATGACGAAATCGCCGGGCAACTTGGCACCCGACAGGGCGCACGGCACACGCAGGCCGACAGCCACATTCGGCGCACCACAGACGATGGTCGTCGGCTCGCCGCGACCGGTATCAACCTGGCAGACGTTGAGACGGTCAGCATCCGGATGCTTGACAACCTCCAGCACCTGAGCGACGACGACGTCGTTGAATTGGGGCGCAACCGGCTCCAGGCCCTCGACTTCGAGGCCGGCCATGGTCAGCAGATGGGAAAGCTCCTCGCTCGACAGTTGGGTGTCGACAAGGGTACGCAGCCAGGATTCGGAGAATTTCATGCGAATTGCCTCAGGAAACGGAGGTCGCCTTCAAAGAAGAGGCGCAGGTCATTGACGCCGTAACGCAGCATGGTCAGACGATCCTGACCGAAGCCGAAGGCAAAGCCGGTGTATTTTTCCGGATCGATGCCGGCAATGCGTAGCACGTCCGGATGCACCATGCCGCAACCGGCAATTTCCAGCCAGCGACCTTTCAGTGCGCCACTCATGAACGCGACGTCGATTTCGGCCGACGGCTCGGTGAACGGGAAGAAGGACGGGCGGAAACGCACGACCAGATCATCGGTCTCGAAGAAACTTTTGAGGAAATCGGCGATGACACCCTTGAGGTCGGCAAAAGAGACGCCATCACCGACCCACAGGCCTTCGACCTGATTGAACATCGGCGAATGCGTCGCATCGGAGTCGACACGATAGACGCGGCCCGGCGCGATGATTCTGATTTCGGGCATTTTTTCCAGTTGACCGTAGCGTTCGACGTGCGCCTTCATGTAGCGCGCCTGGATCGGGCTGGTATGGGTGCGTAGCAGCACCTTTTCGGCAACCGTGCCGTCCGGGTTCTGCAGATAAAATGTATCGTGCATCGAACGCGCCGGGTGATCCTAGGCGTGTTCATGGCCGTGAAATTGAAAAAATCCTCCTCGATTTCGGGGCCGTCGGCCACTTCGAAACCGATGGAGCGGAACAGGGCCTCGATACGTTCGAGCGTGCGCGTCACCGGGTGCAGACCACCGCGCACTTCGGCGCGACCGGGCAACGTGACATCCAGTGCCTCTTCGGCTAGGCGCGCTTCGAGCGCCGCCTTGCGAATGGCTTCACGGCGCTCGTTGAGCGCAGCTTCAACCGCCGTCTTGGCGACGTTGATCGCGGCGCCAGCCGTTTTCTTCTCCTCCGGCGGCAGCTTGCCCAGGCCCTTGAGGAGTTCGGTGATCTGCCCGCTCTTGCCGAGGAAACGGGCTTTAACCTGTTCCAGCGCATCAGGGTCAGAAATGGCAGCGAAAGCCGACTGGGCTTCGCTAACGATTTGATCGAGATTGTCCATACACATCCACCAACAAAAAAGGAGGCTTGCGCCTCCTTTTTTTAATTACGCTTTCGCTCAGGCGCCGAGTTGTGCCTTGGCCTGGGCGGCCAGTGCGGCAAAAGCCGGCTGATCGAACACTGCCAGATCAGCCAGAACCTTGCGGTCGACTTCGATGTTGGCCTTCTTCAGACCATTCATGAAGGTGCTGTACTTCATGCCCAACTCACGGGAAGCGGCATTGATACGGGCAATCCACAGGGCACGGAACTGACGCTTGCGTTGACGACGGTCACGGTACTGGTATTGACCGGCCTTCATCACCGCCTGTTTGGCGACGCGATAGACGTTCTTGCGACGACCGCGGTAACCCTTGGCCTGAACAAGAATCTTCTTGTGACGCGCGCGCGCTGTTACACCACGTTTAACTCTAGGCATCTTTTATCTCCTTATGCGTAGGGCATCATGGCGCGAACGGATGCTGAATCGCGCGCGTTAACTTCGACGGAACCGCGCAGATGGCGTTTCACCTTGGTCGTCTTCTTGGTCAGGATGTGACGCTTGAAGGCTTGGCCGCGCTTGATGGAACCACCAGCGCGAACAGAGAAACGCTTTTTGGCGCTGCTCTTGGTCTTCATTTTGGGCATTTAATGCTCCTTAATGACATGCCGTCAGGTGGTTCCCACTACGGAAACGCTTTGACTACCCGAAAGCACTTCTTTTAGTTGCCAGTCATTAGTTACTAGTTGTTAGCTAAAAACTAGCGACTCATAACTCGCAACTTGCTGCTACTTCTTCTTCGCTGGCCCGATGATCATGATCATCTGACGGCCTTCCATCTTCGGCATCTGCTCGACTGCACCTACTTCGTCGAGGTCTGCCTTGATCCGTTCCAGCTGGCGCATACCGAATTCCTGATGCGCCATTTCGCGGCCCCGGAAGCGCAGGGTCACCTTGACCTTGTCGCCTTCGTCCAGGAAACGCGTCATGTTCCTGAGCTTGATCTGGTAATCGTTTTCGTCGGTACCCGGGCGCAGCTTGATTTCCTTGACCTGTACCTGCTTCTGCTTCAACTTGGCTTCGTGAGCGCGCTTCTGTTCCTGGTACTTGAACTTGCCGTAGTCCATGATGCGACAGACCGGTGGCTTGGCGGTCGGTGCGATCTCAACCAGATCAACCCCGGCTTCTTCAGCCATGTGCAAGGCCTCGCGAATGCTGACGATGCCAAGCTGTTCACCTTCTGCACCCTGGAGACGAATCTCCGGAACCGTAATTTCTTCGTTGAGGCGATGCGCCTTGTTCTGAGCTATGGTGAAACCCCCGAAAACAACAAAAATTAAGCCGTGCCACTCCGCGCAGCAACTTCGTTCTGAAGATGCCTGATCAGATCACCCACGGACATTTGTCCGAGATCCTGACCACCGCGAGTACGCACGGCCACCAGTCCGTCCGCTTTTTCCTTATCGCCCACAACGAGCTGATAAGGCAGCCGGCTCAAGCTATGTTCCCGAATTTTATAGGTAATTTTCTCGTTACGCAAATCCGACTCGGCCCGGAAGCCTGCCTGATGCAGCTTTTGTGCAACATCGGCGGCGTAATCGGCCTGCTTTTCTGAAATATTCAGGACAACTAGCTGAACTGGCGCCAGCCACAGCGGCAAGGCTCCGGAGAAATTTTCGATCAGGATGCCGATAAAGCGCTCGAGCGAGCCGAGGATCGCGCGGTGCAGCATGACCGGGACCTTGCGCGTATCGTCGGCACCGACATATTCCGCGCCGAGACGGCCTGGCATCGAGAAGTCAACCTGCATGGTGCCGCACTGCCAGGAACGGCCGATGGCGTCCCGAATGTGAAATTCGATCTTCGGACCATAGAAGGCACCCTCGCCCGGCAGTTCCGTCCACTCCAGGCCGGAAGCACGCAGCCCCTGACGCAACGCATCCTCGGCCTTGTCCCAAACCTCGTCAGAGCCGACGCGGCTATCCGGACGCAAGGCCAACTTGACGGCCACGTCGTTGAAGCCGAAATCGGTATAAACCTTCTTGACCAGCGCATTGAAGGCCGTCACTTCGGATTCGATCTGGTCTTCGGTACAGAAGATGTGACCGTCATCCTGCACGAAGCCGCGCACACGCATCAGGCCATGCAAGGCACCAGCCGGTTCGTTGCGATGGCAAGAGCCAAACTCGCCATAACGCAGCGGCAGTTCGCGATAGGAACGCAGGCCAGCATTGAAGACTTGCACATGCCCCGGACAGTTCATCGGCTTGACCGCGTAATCGCGATTTTCCGACGAGGTCGTGAACATGTTGTCCTTGTAGTGCTCCCAATGGCCCGACTTTTCCCACAGGGCCTTGTCGAGAATTTGCGGGCAGCGCACTTCCTGGTAACCGTTGTTGCGGTAGACAGCGCGCATGTAGCTTTCGATTTCCTGCCAGATCGCCCAGCCCTTCGGGTGCCAGAAGACCAGACCCGGCGCTTCGTCCTGCATGTGAAACAGGTCGAATTGCTTGCCGAGGCGGCGGTGATCACGCTTTTCAGCCTCTTCCAGCATGTGCAGATAGGCATCAAGGTCTTCCTTCTTGGCCCAGGCCGTGCCGTAGATGCGCTGCAACTGTTCGTTGCGATGGTCACCACGCCAGTAGGCGCCGGCCACCTTCATGAGTTTGAAAACCTTGAGTTTGGCCGTGGTCGGCACGTGCGGGCCACGGCAAAGGTCGATGAAATCACCTTCGCGATAGAGCGAAACCTGCTGGTCGGCCGGAATGGCGCCAATCAGTTCTGCCTTGTACTTTTCGCCGAGGTCGAGAAAGAACTTGACCGCATCGTCGCGCGCCCAGACTTCGCGTGTTACCGGAATATCCTTCTTGGCCAACTCAGCCATGCGCTTTTCGATGGCCACCAGGTCTTCCGGGGTGAACGGGCGCTTGTAGGCGAAGTCGTAATAGAAGCCGTTTTCGATGACCGGGCCGATGGTGACCTGCGCCTCGGGGAACAGTTCCTTGACGGCAAAGGCCAGCAAGTGGGCGGTCGAATGGCGGATCAGTTCGAGGCCTTCGGGATCACGCTCGGTGATGATGGCCAGATCGACATTTTTCTCGATCAGATACGAGGTATCAACGAGATTGCCATCAACCTTGCCGCCCAATGCCGCGCGCGCCAGACCGGCGCCGATGCTGGCCGCCACTTCGGCGATTGTTACCGGCTGTTCAAAAGAGCGGATGGAACCATCGGGCAGTTTGATATCAGGCATGGCAAATATCCAGGCGAAAAAAAAGTGCGGGGGTGAGCCGCACTTTTTTGGTCAAACGAAGGCTGACTCGATCAGTGTTTCTGAACTGCGGTGCAAGTTCGGAAAATCATCAAATTCAACTCCGTCAGGAATTTTGGTAGGCGGTATTGGAATCGAACCAACGACCTCCACGATGTCAACGTGGCGCTCTAACCAACTGAGCTAACCGCCTAAAGAAGCGCGCATTTTACAGACGTAAAAGCCGATGTCAACAGCCCTTCGCGAATTTTTGCGAAGCCAAGTACACTTGCTGCTTATGCAACGGAGAAAGCCATGAACGAAGGCTGGATTATTCTCGGCATCTGTCTGATTGTCGTGCTCGGTGGCGCCTTGCCGCTGATCCGGCCGCCACGTAACGACATGCCCCCGTCACCACCCAAGGAAACTCTGCGCGACTGGCGCAGCGAAAAATAAGGACACTCTGTGGAATCGCGCATCACCGAACTTGAAATCAAGATCAGCTATACCGAAGACCTCGTCGAGGAATTGAATCGCCTGGTTTTCCGCCAGCAGGAGCAGATCGATCTGCTCTTCCGTGAAATTCGTGCCTTGCGCGAACAGGCACAAAATGCCCAGCCGCAAGAACAGCGCAATCTGCGCGACGATCTTCCGCCGCACTACTGAGCATGTCGGCTCAGCCCCCGGTTTTTGTTATTTACCACGCCGACTGCCTCGATGGCTTCGGAGCAGCTTATGCTGCCTGGCGCCATTTCGGCGATGCAGCAAGCTTTCGGCCGATGCATCACGGCGAGCCTTGGGCGCTGGCCGACGTTGCCGGCCACGCGGTTTTCATCCTCGACTTCTCGTTTCCGCCTGAGTTTCTCGAAACGATGGCGGCCGTTGCTGCCTCGGTCACCCAGATCGACCATCATGCCTCGGCACTGAAGGCCTGGGGCGACAAATTGCAGGCTGGCGACAACGGCCTGCGCAGCTACCAGCACCCGAGCCTGCCCCTGCGCGTCGTGTTCGATCTGGAAAAATCCGGCGCCCGACTGGCGTGGGAGCATTTTCACCCCGGCACGCCGACATCGCTGGTGCTCCGGCACGTCGAAGAGCAGGACGTGTGGCGCTTTACCGCGGGCACGCGTCCGTTCTGCCGCGCCTTACGCCTGCTGCCTTTCGACTTCCCGATCTGGCATCAACTGGTGCTCGACACGCCGAATGAAAGCGCCCCGCGCTACCTTGACATGCTCGTGCAAGGTGGAGCTATCGAGCAGTTTTTTCAGCAGGAAATTGCGCGGCTGGCGCTCAGTGCGCTCCGCATGCCAGCCCAACTGCGCGGCGAACCGGTCGATGCATTGCAAGCGCAGCGCCACGGTCAAGCGATCGTTACCCATGATGACCTGGCCTGGCTGGCCGTTTCCGGCATTGCCATCAACGCCAACGCGCTGTTCGCCTCGGAACTGGGCAATTCGCTGGCCGAGCAAAGCGGCAGCTTCGGGCTGATCTGGCAACTGTCGGGAGATGGCGAGGTGAAGGCTTCGCTGCGTTCGAAGGGCAAGACCCTCGATGTTTCGGTGATCGCCACGCGTTACGGTGGCGGTGGTCATCCGAATGCGGCCGGCTTCCGGATGCCTGCTGACCAATTTTTCAGCGAGGTGCTGAAAATGGTCTCCAGGAAGGGCCTCGAACCCCCACGTATTTCTTCAACGGGTCCTCCGAAATGAACTGGTCCATCCCCGTACAGTAGTAGCGTGCCCGGTAGTAGTAGCACCCGTTCCCATCCGCTTCCCGCCCAGTAAATTTCAACCGCCCGACCGGCGACCCGGTCGTTGCCAGGGTTTCCCCGAAGGCGGTATAGGCCAGGCTGGCCTGCGTCCCGCCGTTCGGTTTGGTCTGGGCCACCGTGCTCATCACGTGGTCGTGCTGGAAGAAGACCGGGGTGAGCTTGCCGTTCTGGTTGAGGTAGCCGGCGACCAGTTCGTCGACCGTGCTGCCGCGGAAGTATTTTTCCTGAAGGGTGCCGGATTGTTCGACCGATTCGAGGTGTTCGCCTTCGAGGTAGTAGTCGAGGTTGCCCAAGGCACCGCCGCTTCTGCCGATGCGGTGATTGCTCGGGTCGTAGCGGTAGGTTTCGGTGCTCCCGCCTTGGGTCAGGGTTTTCAGTCGGTTCTTGGCGTCCCAGGTCAGGTTGCGCGGGGTGCTGCCGGTCTGGCTGGTCAGCCGGCCTTCGTTGTCAAAGGTGAAGCGGCTGTCGATGGTGCCGGTCAGGCTGCCGAGGCGGATTTCCTTGAGGCGGTTGTTGTTGGTTGCCGTGTAGCCAGGGCTACCGGTCTGTGTCGCCGGGTGGTAGATCACGTATTTCGTCGTGCTGCCCGCTGCACCGATGCTGGTACCGCCCCGGGTGGCCGTCAGCCGGTTGCCGAGATGATCGTAGGAGAAGGCTTCGTCGTTCGCCGTACCCGGCGCATCGACGGCGGTCAGCCGATAGCGGGCATCCAGCGTGTAGCTGGTCGTGCCGGCGTTGGGGCCGAGGGTGACACCGAGGGCGGTGATGTTGCCGACCCGGTCGCGGCTGTAGCCCTGGGCGACGACGGGAGAACCGACGGCATCGGTGTGGGTCAGGCTGGCCAGCCAGCCGCCGGCATCGTAGGTGTACAGGCTCTTGGCGCCCGAACTCATGATGCGGGTGAGGAGCCGCCCGGCGGCGGCGTACTGGTAGTTGACGGCGAGGTAGTCGGGGTTGCTCAGCGCCACCAGGGTGCCGGCGCCGTCGTAGGTGTAACTGGTCGTGCTGCCCTGGTAGGTGGTCTTGGTCAGCAGGCGGCCGGCTTTGTCCCAGGTGAAGGCGAGGCTTCTTCCCCGGCTGTCGGTCTTGCTTTGCAGGCGGTTCAGGGTGTCGTACTGGAAGCCGTAGCTGACCGTGCCATTGACGGCGCTGGCGAGATTGCCGGCGGCATCGTAGGCGAAGGTTTCGGCCGTGCCGTCCTTGAGATAGTCGAGGCGGGTCGGGCGATTGAGCGGGTCAAAGGTGGTCCGGGTGACTTCGTTGATGCGGTTGGTGACCTGCCAGGCGTTGCCGGCCTGGTCGCGGGCGTAGGCGGTGCTTTGGCCGGCAAAGTCGGTTTCGCCGGTGAGCCGGAAGGTCATCAGGTGTCTTGAGCACATTGCTACGGTCAACCGGAAATTTTGGTCAAAATTGAAATCGGCACGGTCGGTTTGGGGCGTTGATGTCGATGGCTATTTATTCGTGGTCTGTCCCGGTTTTTTGCTCGCGGACGGCTCCGCCTCCCGCCCGGTATATTTCAGTCTTCCCACCGGCGTCCCGGTCGTTGCCAGGGTTTCCCCGAAGGCGGTATAGGCCAAAGCCGTGTCAAGAGCCCCGCTTTCATACATTTCCGTCAGTCCCCAAGCCCCCGTTGCCGGCGCCGTCAAATTCTGCACCTGCTGAAGGTAGGCAAGGTCATCGGCTAAATTGTCGCCGTGGGAAGCAAGGGCCAGGATTCTCCTCGACGCGTGATCGATGTTGCCGACAGCCTGATTCTGTAGCCAGGCGATGCCGCGCCAATAGGCTGCTCCACGCTCATTGGCGGCAGCCATTGCTTGTACCGCTTCAGCCGTATATACCAGCTTGACGTCTGATCGACTTCCCCAACTGCCATCACCATTTTGATGACCAGAGAGCCATTGAGTGGCACTGGTTGCAGGTGAGAGGTAGGGGCTCGCCGCTGCCCATGATTGACCGGGCGTCACTAGCACAACGGCAAGGATGCACAAGATGGTCAGAAACGGTAATGACGGAGAAACTCGTCTGCACTCAACAAAAAATCGATCAATCTCGTGAATGGTTTGAGTGATTGTCCAACCTGTGTGGCGCATGCTTTCCCCTGCCCCCTTGATGGCGCGAATCAGGAAATATACGCATGGAATATGACAACATGGTGGTGCAAGCCCTTGGAAATATTAGGCCGTTTGGCTCAGGGTGATTGCACCTGAATATCAAAAAACGAAACCCGTTATTGCAGAGGCAGGATTTTCGGAACTGCAATTGAGGGCGATAGAGAAGGATTTGCAACTGCCATTCGGAGTGAAATACTGGCCCCTGGCAGCAAGTACGCGAAAAGCTATCTCCGAACCATCGTATCGGAAGTTCGCATTGGTTCCTCGGAAGGAAGCATGAAAGGAAGTAATGTCGATATGGCTGGCGCCATCTCTGGATGGCGCCAAGGGAATCCCAATATTGGAGTGCCCAGACATGTATCAAATTGGTGCGTCCTGACGGGCTCGAACCGCCGACATTCTGCGTGTAAGGCAGACGCTCTACCAACTGAGCTAAGAACGCTGGGGCGGGTATTATAACGAATAAAGTATTTTGCGTCAGAGTTCTGAATGATGGTGATTGTTTCGGGGCAAATTTTCGTGGTCGTTCAGGCTGTTATTGTGCTCGAGCCCGCCGTTCTGATCTCATCATGAAGCGAGAGAAAAACGTTGATTGTTGGTAATCTACGAGCCGATGCCTGCAAATTCTCCTGTTCAATTTACCTTGCCCGCCCTGGCTGGCTTGAAGCTCTCCGAATTGATCTCGGCGCTCAGTCACGCGCTCGACATTACAGAAGGTCAGCCAGAAGGCCACTGCGTGCGTTGTTGCTGGATCGGCATGCACATCGGCCGCCGTATCGGGCTTGGCGACGACGATCTGTGGAATCTCTACTACACCTTGCTGCTCAAGGATCTCGGTTGCAGCAGCAACGCCGCGCGCATCTGCGAGTTGTACCTGACCGACGACCTGAGCTTCAAACGCGATTTCAAGAAGGTCGGCGACAGCCTGCCCCGGGTGCTCCAGTTCGTGCTCGGCCATACCGGCCTGAGGGCGCCGCTGGCCGAGCGTTTCCGCAACGTCATGACGATCATGCGCGATGGCGAACAGATCGCCACCGAGTTGATCGCCACCCGCTGCCAGCGGGGTGCCGAAATCGCCCGCCTGCTGCGTTTCCCCGAGAGCGTGTCGGCCGGCATCTACAGTCTGGACGAGCATTTCAACGGTCAGGGCAAGCCGCATGGGCTGGCTGGCAAGGCCATTCCGCTCTATTCGCGCATTGCGCTGCTGGCTCAGGTCATTGATGTTTTTCATACCTCCGGTGGACCGCAGGCGGCTTTTGACGAGGTTCGGCGGCGCGTTGGCGGCTGGTTCGATCCCGCGCTGGTAACAGCATTCGAGCAACTGGAGGGGGACGACGCATTCTGGAAAATACTGGCTTCGCCCGACGTCATTACGGCGGTTCTGGCGCTCGAGCCGGCCGGACATGTTGTGGCGCTCGACGACGATTATCTCGACGACATCGCGGCCGCCTTCGGTCAGGTTGTCGACTCGAAAAGCCCCTACACCAGCGGGCACAGCACGCGGGTTGCGCTCTACGCCGACCTGATCGCCGAAACGCTCGGTCTGGCGGCGGACCGTCGGCGCTGGCTCAAGCGTGGCGCGCTGCTCCACGATGTCGGCAAGCTCGGCGTCAGCAACAGCGTGCTCGACAAGCCCGGCAAGCTGGATGATGAAGAGTGGGAGGCGGTCAAGGCGCATGCGATGTATACCGAGACCATCCTCTCGCGTATCGACGCCTTTGGCGAACTGGCGCAAGTGTCGGCCGCCCATCACGAGCGCTTCGACGGCAAGGGCTACCCGCGCGGCGTCACTGCCAAGGAAATCTGCCTCGAAACGCGGATCATCACGACGGCCGATATTTTCGATGCGATCACCGCCGAACGCCCTTATCGCGGTGCTGTGCCGATTCCCAAAACGCTCGAAATCATGGCCGAGAATGTCGGCACGGCCATCGACGCGAAATGTTTTGACGCGCTGAAACAGGCACTTGCCCGCCTGCCAAACTGATTCCCCCGTAAAATACGCCCTTTGATTGCCGGCCAGTCCGGATAAGGTTTCCATCGCATGAGTATTCAGCAAAAAGTGCCGACCGTCGGCTTCGTTTCCCTGGGCTGTCCGAAAGCCAGTTCCGATGCCGAGCGCATCCTGACCAAGCTGCGCGCCGAAGGCTACGAGATTTCGCCGAGCTACGACAATTCCGATCTCGTCATCGTCAATACCTGCGGCTTCATCGATGCCGCTGTTGAAGAGTCGCTCGACGCCATCGGCGAGGCGCTCAACGAGAATGGCAAGGTCATCGTCACCGGCTGTCTTGGCGCCAAGGGCGACATCGTGCAATCGACGCACCCGGCCGTGCTGGCCGTGACCGGCCCGCATGCCGCCGACGAGGTCATGGGCTACGTCCATGCCCACCTGCCGAAACCGCACGACCCGTATTCCGACCTCGTGCCGCCGCAGGGCGTCCGCCTGACGCCGGACCACTTTGCCTACCTGAAGATTTCCGAAGGCTGCAACCATAGCTGTACCTTCTGCATCATCCCCTCGCTACGCGGCCCGCTCGTCTCGCGGCCGGTCGGCGACGTGCTGGCCGAAGCCGAAAACCTGGCCCGCGCCGGGGTCAAGGAAATCCTGGTCATTTCGCAGGACACCAGCGCCTACGGCGTCGACCTCAAGTACCGCACCGCCTTCTGGGGCGGCAAGCCGGTCAAGTCGCGCCTGAAGGAGCTGTGCGAGGCGCTGGCCAGCTTCGGCATCTGGGTCCGCCTGCATTACGTTTATCCGTACCCGTCGGTCGACGATGTCATCCCGCTGATGGCCGAGGGCAAGATCCTGCCTTACCTCGACGTGCCTTTTCAGCACGCCAGCCCGACCATTTTGAAAGCGATGAAACGTCCGGCTTCGGCCGAGAACACGCTGGAGCGCATCGCCAAGTGGCGCGAGATCTGCCCGGAAATCGTCATCCGCTCGACCTTCATCACCGGCTTCCCGGGTGAGACTGATGAGGATTTCGACCAGCTGATCCAGTTCCTGGAAGACGCGAAACTGGATCGTGTCGGTGCCTTTGCCTACTCGCCGGTCGAAGGCGCCAAGGCCAACGAACTCGCCGGTCTGCCGCCCGAGGACGTGCGCGAAGACCGTCGGCGCTGGCTCATGCAGGTGCAGGAAGACATTTCCGCCGCCAAGCTCGAAGCCAAGATCGACACGGTCATCCAGGTGTTGGTCGATGCGGTTGATGAAGAGGGCACGATTGCCCGCTCCAAGGCTGATGCGCCGGAAATCGACGGTGTGGTTTACATCGATGGCCATTTCGATGCCGAGCCGGGTGACTTCCTGATGGTCAAGGTCATCGACGCCGATCACCACGATCTCTACGCCCAGCCGGTCGGGCCGGGCTGATCTGTCGTGGCCCGGCCGCGTCTCGGCATCGCCCTCGGCTCCGGCTCGGCGCGCGGCTGGGCGCATATCGGCGTGTTGCGCGCCCTGCAGGAGGCCGGCATCGAGCCGGATGTCGTCTGCGGCACCTCGATCGGCGCCTTCGTCGGCGCCGCCTACGCCTCCGGCGATCTCGACAAGCTTGAGGCCTGGGCAGGCGGACTCAGCCGGGGCGACGTACTCGGCTTCTTCGATGTCAGCCTGACTGGCGGGTTGATCAAGGGGGCGAAGCTGCTCGATTTTGCCTCGACCTCCTTCCTCGATAACACCTTTGCCGATCTCGACCGACCTTTCGCCTGTGTCGCCACCGATCTGGCGACGGGGCGCGAAATCTGGTTGCGCGAGGGATCGGTCGCCGATGCGGTACGCGCTTCGATCGCACTGCCCGGCCTGTTTTCACCGCAATTGCTCGACGGGCGTTTCCTCGTCGATGGTGGTCTGGTCAATCCGGTACCGGTTTCGCTGTGCCGGGTGCTCGACGCCGAAGTGGTGATCGCCGTCGATCTCGGCATGGACATGCTGACCACGCTGCAGCGGCGCAACGGCAAGCCGGCGGTGGCCGGCGGCGGCTGGCGCAATGCCGTCGGTCGCTGGTTTGGCGGCGGCGAGGCCACGCCGGTCCTGCCTTCGCTGGCCGATGTGGTGAGCAACAGCCTTGCCATCATGCAGGGCCGCATCTCGCGTTCGCGCCAGGCCGGCGAACCGGCCGACGTGCTGATCACGCCGCGTCTCGGGCAACTCAACCTGCTCGACTACCATCGTGCTGGCGAAGCCATTGCTGCCGGGCGCAAGGCCACCGAGCACATGCTGCCGCTGCTGCACTCGCTGCTCGATTGAAAACGCAATGACTGATTCCTTGATCGATCAACTCACCGCCCTCGTCGGCGCGGCCCAGGTGCTGACCGAGCCGGCCGACATTACGCCCTTCGTCACCGACTGGCGCGGCCGCTACCGTGGTGCAGCCCAGTGCGTCGTCCGCCCCGGCAACACCGCCGAGGTGGCGGCCATCGTCAAGGCCTGCGTCGCGGCCGGCGTGGCCATCGTGCCGCAGGGTGGCAACACCAGCCTGTGCGGCGCGGCAACGCCGGACGACTCGGGTGGGGCGGTGGTCGTCAGTCTGAGCCGCCTGAATCGCATTCTCACGGTCGACCGGAAAAACAGCACGATTTCAGTAGAGGCCGGCTGCACGCTGGCTGCCGTCCAGGACGCGGCGCGCGCCGCCGACCGGCTGTTTCCGCTGGCGCTGGCGTCGGAAGGGACGTGCCAGATCGGCGGCAATCTGTCGACCAATGCCGGCGGCGTGCAGGTGCTGCGCTACGGCAACATGCGTGAACTGACGCTGGGTCTGGAAGTGGTTCTCGCCAATGGCGACATCTGGAACGGCCTGCGCGGCCTGCGCAAGGACAACACCGGCTACGATCTCAAGCAGTTGTTCATCGGCGCCGAGGGCACGCTGGGCATCATCACCGGCGCCGTGCTCAAGCTCTTTCCGCTGCCCAAAAGGCAGGTTACCTGCTGGCTCAATGTCGTTTCGCCGGCTGCTGCTGTCGACCTGCTGAATTCGGCCAAAACCGGTTTCGACGCCCAACTGACGGCCTTCGAGCTGGTTTCGGAAACGGCCCTCGAACTGGTCCTCAAGAACATCCCCGCTACCGTCCGGCCAAGTGCCAGCTCAGCTTGGTACGTGCTGGCCGAGCTCTCGGAGGCCGATCCGGCCGCCGTCGAAGCCTGGCTGGCCGACCGTCTGGCAGCGGCCGAGGTCAGCGACGGCGTCGTCGCGCAATCGGAAACGCAGGCGAAAAAGCTGTGGGCGTTGCGCGAAAACATTTCCGAGGCACAGAAAATCGAGGGCATCAGCATCAAGCATGACGTTTCGGTGCCGGTATCGGGTATCCCGGAGTTCCTGGCGACGGCCGATGCGGTGCTGGCCAGGGCTTTCCCCGGCATCCGCGTGGTCGCTTTCGGCCATGTTGGCGATGGCAACCTGCATTACAACCTGTCGAAGGCCGATGCCCACGACAACGAAGCCTTCCTCGCCAGCGAGCCCGAGGTGCATCACCTTGTTCATGACACGGTGCATGCGCTGAACGGCTCGATTTCGGCCGAGCATGGCATCGGCCAGTTGAAGCGTGAGGAAATCCGGCGCTACAAGAGCGAGGTCGAGATGGCGCTCATGCGTTCGCTCAAGCAGGCGCTCGATCCGCGCGGTCTGATGAATCCCGGCAAGCTGCTCTGAGGCTGCCGGTTCAGACGTCCGCCAGCCCGAAGGGAACGATGAAACTGAAGCGGCTGCCGATACCGACTTCGCTTTTTATCCTGAGCTTGCCACCCATCAATTCGACCAGCTTGCGGGCGATCGGCAGGCCGATGCCGGTGCCGCCATGGCGCCGGGTAGCCGAGCCGTCCGCCTGAACGAAAAGACCATCGAGCACGGCGATTTTTTCGGCCGGGATGCCGGGGCCGGTGTCGCTGATCGCGAACTCGATGTTGACCGTGCTTGAGGATTGCTCATGAATGCGGGCGGTCAGCGTGATGTGGCCGCGTTCCGTGAATTTGATCGCATTGTCGGCCAGTTGCGCGAAAGTCTGCTGCAGCAGCGAGATGTCGCCTTTGACGACCTGCGGCAGGTTCTCGTCGAATTGTTCCAGCAAATCCAGACCTTTGGTCGTGCAGGCATTGAAGTAGATGGCATGCAGGCTGGCGCCCAGGTCGCTCAGGGCAAAAGGCGTCGGATTTGGCTTGATGTGCCCGGCCTCCAGCGCCGAAAGTTGAATCAGATCGTTGATCAGCAATAGCAAATCGCTGGCTGACTCGCGCAAAGGGGTCAGCAACTCACGCTGTTGCTCGGTCAGCGGCTCAAGGTCAAGCAGCTCCGACAAGCCCATGATGCCGTTCATGGGGGTCCGTAATTCATGGCTGATATTGGCCAGGAACTCGGTCTTGGCGCGGTCGGAACGTTCGGCCAGTTCGCGGGCATGGTCGAGATTGTCGAGCAAGCCATCTTTTTCATGCTCGAGCTGGAAGGTATCCTGCAGCGTGCTGTGGAAGAAGTCGACGCTGCGCGTTACGGCCAGCAGGAACAGGAGCGACATGACGGTGAATGCGATGTGCAACGGGTCGCGGCCGAAGGCGCCGAAAGCCACGGCAAGGGCGACCGGCCACGCGTAGCTGCGGAAAATGAGTCGGTCGGCGGCCAGGATGGGCACGGCGCCGGCGATCATGCCGGACATCACGAAGCCGACAAACAGTTGCAGCTGGGTATTGCCTTGCGACATGAGCAAAAGGGCGCCGCCGGCCCAGACGATGCCCGCCGCGGTTGCGCTCAGGCGGGCTCGCCGGTGCCACTTGAAGGCATCGGCCGCCCTTTTCGCCGGGGTTTCTCGCCGGTAGATGATGGCCTGGTTGATCCGTATGCCGGCTATCACGATGGCGGCCAGCCACCAGCCATAAATGGCCGTATTGTCGATCAGAGACGTGGCAACCCAGGTCAGCACCGAGGCATTGATGAGCGAAACAATCTGCCCGAGCAGGACATTTCGATAGAGCAGTTCGACTCTTCGGCCGAGGACGAAGGGTTCCGTCAATGCAGCGCCTTGCCTTCGCTGATGGCGAACAGCGCGGCGACATCGTCGGCGCTGAAGTGATAGTCGCGGTTGCAGATGTCGTCGCGGATGACGATTTCGCCGTGTTCAGCAAGGATCGCCTCGGCATCGGCATGGCCCAGGCTGCGGATCATGTCGGCGACCTTGTTGCGGTCTTCCGGGCAGTGGTAAGCCACCGGGCGCGGGTCGTAGAGGCGGATGCCGTGTGCCGCCATGTCTTCGTGGAAGAGGCGGCCGAGCAGGCTTTCCGTGTCGAGTTCGAGCAACTCGGCCGGCTTGACCGTGGCCGCCAGCTGGGTGATGCGTTGCCAGCCATCCTGGTCGTGGTGGTCGGCGGCCGGCAGCTTTTGCAGGAACAGGCAGGTCGCTGCCTCCGGGCAGCACGCAGCAAACAGGCGCGACGGCTGCTGTTCGGACTGTTCGAGGTAATGCTCGAAGATCGCCGCGATGCTGTCGCCGACCATCGGCACGTAGCTTTGATAGGGCTGGCGGGCTTCCGGCATGTCGAGGCTCATCATGAGCTGGCCGCCCTGATGGGCGCCGAGCAGTTCCGGCACCGGCGCAGCCAGCACGACCGGGTTGCTGCGCGCCATGCCGCGCATCTGCAGCAGTTCGTTGCAGTCCATGACCAGCAACTGGACCGGGCCGTTGCCGCGCAGTTGCAGGGTCAGGCGGCCGGGTTGCTTGAGCTGGCCGGCAATCAGCGCCGTGACGGCCGCCGTCTCGCCGAGCAATTGGGCGACGGTCGGCTGATAGTCGCGGCCGGCTTGCATCTGTTGCCAGGCGTCGCCGAGATGGACGACGGCGCCGCGAATGTCGAGGCCTTCGAAAATGAAGCGCTGAACGTAACTGCCGCTCACTTCAGCTTTTCCGCATAGTTTTCCGGCGCGAATCCGACGATGAGCTGGCTGCCCGTGTCGAGCACCGGGCGTTTGATGAGGCTCGGATATTGCGCCATCAATTTGAGGGCTTTGGGCTCGTCGACCGCGGAACGCTCCTCGTCGCTGAGCTTCTTCCACATCAGGCCGCGCGTGTTGAGCAGCTTCTCCCAGCCGGCCCGGGCGTTCCAGTCGGGCAGATTGGCCTCGGCGACGCCGGCCTTCTTGTAGTCGATGAATTCGTAGGCGACACCATTTTCAGCTAGCCAGTTCATGGCTTTTTTCATGGTGTCGCAGTTCTTGATGCCATAGACACGGATGGCGGGCATGGTCATTCTCCGATGGTGCTGTTTGTGACGAATTGGCGCGATTATCCCAGTTTTTGCGCCAATGCCTCGCAGCGCGGACACAGATATGGTCGCGCCGCAGCACCACCAGCGTCAGTAGCCGGATTCAATGCCATCGAAGCTCACACCCCGCCGCGGCGGGACGGAAAATTGCAGGGAATTCGAATTGCGGCCCAAGGGGCCGAGCCGCCGGCCAAAACCACTGGCGACAAGAAGAAGGCCCTCGGGGCTATACACCAAACCAAGGGCCTTGCCAGAAGCTAACTCGATTCATCATCCATGCACCCACTCCGCAGAGTGTTTCAGCCAAACACATGGATTCATTCGAATTACCTTGCTGGTTACATTCAGGCAATGGGAACCGGGAAGAGTTCCGGAAATTTGTGCTTCGCTCCTCCGCTATCCGCCTCAGGCAAACCAGCGCAGGAAGGCGGCTGCCGAAAGGGCCGTCGCAGCCAAGCCGACGAGCAGGCTCCAGGCATTACAGCGGCGCGCTGCCGACCAGGCGCCGGCGAACTTGAGGAGGAGCATGCTCAATATCAACGCGGCGGTCGCGCAACTCAACTTGACCACCAAGGCAGCGACGGCCACCCCGTGAAGATCGGGGAACTGCCCGTAGTAGGCCAGGCTGATCAGCCCGAATCCCGCGCCGCTGGCCGTCTGCACTATCCATCCGGCCAGCACCAGCCAGACCAGCGCGCTCGGCGGCAGCGCGTCGCTGCGCTGCGCCAGCCAGCCGGCTACGGCCCCACCGGTCACCGCCACGGCGCCAAAATTATGTGCGAGTTGTACCAGCGCGTAGGAAAGATTCTGCGTATCCACGGCAAGCGATCATTCAACCTTCACCTTGATGCATTTCTCTATACCGATCGGCGTGTGGTTCTTGTTGACCACCTTGATGCATATTTCGTGGGCGCCTGGTGCCAGGGACGCCAGCGCGTGGCTGCCCTTCAATTGGCGCAGTATCGCGACCTCCTTGCCATTGACATAAAGGTGGGTGTGGTCGCCTTGCGGGCCGGGGGCGACGTCGTAGGTGATCTTGTTTTCGGCCTTCGCACTGAGCGTGGCATTGTCGGCCGGTGAAACAATTGTCACCGAACCGGCGTCGGCCTGCACCATCAGAGGCAAGGTGGTCAGCGTCAGCAGCAGCCAGAGTGGTTTTTTCATGGGATTCTCCTCGCGGGTTGGATTGGCGAAAACGCGACGGAACGTCGTGTCTCCGGTAACCAGTCGACATGTCAGGTCGCTATTTGTTCAACGAAGAGGTGCGTGATCTGCACGCATCGATCATTCGCTCTTCGGGCCAGCCAGCAAAAAGGCGGCTTTGCAGCCGCCTTTTCAATTTTGGCCGTTTTTTCCGGTTGACCGTGGGAGTGGGTTACTTCCGCAACTTGGCGAAGGCGTTCGCCATGGCGTTACCGGCCGGCGGCGGGGCGTTGCGGCGGGCTTGCTGGCGGCTGACCGGGGCACCACGCTGGTTGCCGGCCTCGGCGCTGCGGCCTTTGCCCCCGCTTTTGTCAACTTCGTCACCCATGCGCATGGTCAGCGCGATGCGCTGGCGTTGCAGGTCAACTTCGAGCACCTTGACCTTGACGAGGGTGTTGAAGAGCGCCGAGACGTGCACCAGGCCGTCCTGGTGCACGCCGATGTCGACAAAGGCGCCGAAGGCGGCGACGTTGGTGACGACGCCTTCGAGGATCATGCCCGGGCGCTGTTCGAACGCCTGTTCTCTTATCGCAACCGACATGTCATTGGGCAGATTTCAGGCGGATATCGTTGCGTACCGCCTTGACGCCAGCCACCTTGGCGGCGATCTGCGCCGCCCGTTCGATCTCGGTGTGACTATCGGCAAAGCCAGAAAGCTGGACATTGCCCTTGAAGGTCTCGACCTGGATATTGCCGGCCTTGACTTCCTTGCTGGCGACGAAAGACGCTTTGACCTTGGTGGTGATCGTGGTGTCGTCGATGAATTCGCCCGTACTTTCCTTGGTCGGGCTACCGCCGCAGGCGGTGAGGGTGGCCAGCAGCAGCAGGGTGGCGATGCCGTATTTGCTGTTCCGCATGATTATTCCTTTCCAGGGGTCACGGCCAAGTCGAATCGCCGGTTCGCCGGGTGATCAGGCTTGGCCGTTGGGACGCTTAGTACTTGGGCTGCATGCCTTTTTTGAACTCCGCTCCGGAAATCTTGCCGTCACGGTCGGTGTCGAGTTCCTTGAAGCGAGCCAGGACTTCGGCCGAACGCTTGGCCTCGTCCTTGGTCACGAAGTTGTCGCGATTGGTGTCCAGTTCCTTGAACAACGGCATCGGTTCATCCTTTGCCGCCGGTGCTGGGGCGGGCGCGGCTTCCTTGGCCGCCGGGCCAGAAGACGGGGGCTGCGTCGGTTCGGCAGCGATTGCCCCGAGAGGCAGGGCGACGAGAAGAAATAGCGGGGCGATGGTGGTTTTGAATTTCATGCTTGTACTCCTTGGCTATCGGAAAATGTTCCCCCGGTCGAATTGGCCCGGAGGTGGTTTCATCTTAGGAACCGGTCGTCTGGTTTGCTGTCAGACCCGACTGAAACGCCTGTAGGACGACTCCTGCATATCCAGGCCGGCATCCACGCCTGCCAATCGAAGGACGAACTCCATGCCCGAACCTTTTCTGGAGCGCTATAGCGGTCGCTTGGCGCGCAAGTGGCATCATCTGCTGCTCGCCCTGGGCGGCGCCTTCGTGGTGCTGCTGT
The DNA here is from genome assembly GCA_030691385.1 of Azonexus sp. GTDB lineage: Bacteria > Pseudomonadota > Gammaproteobacteria > Burkholderiales > Rhodocyclaceae > Azonexus. The sequence goes on along the minus strand of JAUYEI010000029.1, from coordinate 46,922 downwards.
TGGCCTCCAGCCAATGGCAGGGAACAGCCAGCCTGCGGGCGCTCGGCGATTTGCGCCAGCAGGCGGCCCGGGTCGAGAATCTCGATAGCCTGCTGATCCAGTTGATGGATGCCGAAAGCGCAGTGCGGGGCTATCTGCTGAGCGGCAATCGCACCCATCTCGAACCTTATGACAAAAGCCGGGCGACAATCGGTTCGACGCTGGAAGAAATCCGGCTCGACCTGGCCACGCGCGCCGGCAACGATGAGGCCCTGGCCGATCTCTCCGGCCTGGTCGCGATCAAGCTGCGCAGCCTGGACCTGGCGGTCGAGCGCGGCATGGCCGGTGAAGAATCCCGGATCCAGGGCAAGCGCTACACCGATCGCATTCGCGAACGTATCCTCGGTCTGAAGGCGCAGCTGGGGGCAGAGGCGGAGGACTCCTTCGCGCGTTCGACCCTGCATGTCGAACGGACCCGCTGGGTGGTCGCCATTCAGGCGGCCAGCGCCTTGGTGCTCCTGCTCGGCCTGTTTTTCGTCGTTGAGCGCCAATTCAAGCTGCGCGAGCAATTGGCCGATCTCCTGCAGAGCGAAAACCAGCGTCTCGACGCGCTGGTCCAGGAGCGTACGGATGAATTGAGCGATCTGGCGAGCTATTTGACCAATGCCCGCGAGTCCGAGAAAGCGCGACTGGCACGGGAGCTGCACGACGAACTGGGGGCGCTGCTGACCGCCGCCAAGATGGAATCCGGTTGGGTCGCGCGCCAACTCGATGGTTCGGCCGGCGAAGCTTGCCGCGAACGCCTGGCGCGGCTGGAAAACCTGCTCGACAGCGGCATTGCGTTGAAGCGGCGGATTATCGACGACCTGCGCCCACCGCTGCTCGAAGAACTAGGCCTGGTCAACACCTTGCGTATCCTCGGCGAAGAATTCGCCGAGGGGGAAGGGAACCCGGCGTTGCAACTGGAATTGCCGATGGAAGACCTGTTGCTGGCGCCGGCCACCGCCCTGGCCATGTTTCGCATTGCCCAGGAGGCACTGACCAATATCCGCAAGCACGCCGAGGCCAAGCGGGTAAAACTGGCCATGCGGGTCAAGGAAGGGCGCCTCGAACTGGTCGTCGAAGACGACGGCAAGGGGTTCAAGACCGGCTGGGGGCGTGGCCGGCATCATGGGCTGGCCGGCATGAAGCACCGGGTCCAGATGTGTGCCGGGGATTTCTCGCTGACCAGTCAGCCCGGCGCCGGAACCCGGGTCGCGATCAGCATTCCGTTGCCTGGCGCCGCATCGATTGTGACCGACGGTGCTCAGCAAGGTGAGGCCTGCCGGACATAGGCGAGCAAGTCGTCGAACTGGGTCGCCTTGTCGAAAAAACGTTCCACGCCGAGGGCGAAGCAGCGTTCGCGGATCACGGGATGACCGTGGCTGGAAAAAACCACCGCCCGCGGATGGCCGAAGCGATCCGGCTCCCGGGAAATCGCCTGGAGGACGCCAAGGCCGCTACCCGTCTTCAGTTCCAGGTCGACGATGGCGAGCCTGGGTTGCTGGCGCTGTAACAGTTCAAGGGCCGAGCTTTCGTCCTCTGCTTCGCCCACCACCGCGACCCCGGCCAGTTCGTCGAGCAGGGTGCCGAGGGTCTGCCGCAGCAGTGGCGAATCCTCGATCAGGATGACTGTCAGTGGGGCTTGCAGGGTGTTTTCGGGCAGGGCGGCCATGCGATCAGTCGGCCATCAGGCCATTGCGCAGGGCATAGGTGGCAAGCTCGGCATTGCTGGCGACCCCCAACTTGTCGAGCAGGCGGGAGCGATAGGTGCTTACCGTCTTGATGCTCAAATGCAGTGCCTTGCCGATTTCGGAAACCGACTGCCCGCGGGCGAGATGCAGGAATACCTGCAGTTCGCGCTCGGAAAGCTGATCGTGGGCGGCTCCGGCGCCGTTGCCGGCAACCTCGTCGGCAAGCAGTTCGGCCATCCGCGGCGACAGGTAGCGGTGCCCCTGGGCCAGGGTGCGTATGGCCCGGAGCAATTCGTCCTGGCCGCATTCCTTGCACAAGTAGCCGTCGGCGCCGTGGCGGAGCATGGCCAGGGCGTAACGTTCTTCGGGGTAGCCGGTCAGCACCAGCACCCGCAGGTCCGGGTAGCGCTGACGCAAGGTGCGCAGCACATCGACACCGCTTTGGCCAGGCAGGGCGAGGTCGAGGAGCAGCACGTCACAGGGGCTTTCCTGAAGGCGGGATAGCGCCTCTTCCCCGGAGGCGGCTTCGAAGGCGATGGCAATCCCCAATTCGTTGGCGAGAATTTCGCGCAGCCCGGCCCGGACAATTTCGTGATCATCGACGATGGCGACATTAATCATGGCGAATCCTCTCTTCCTGCACCTTTCGCTGACGATTAGAGCCGTGGATCGCCGGAAAATTCATCGCAGACCCGTCGGAATCGTCGTGCAGGACTCCTCCTACAAGCAAATCGTCCACCGCCGACATTTTTCGTCCGCTCGTCCGGCTAGGATGAAATCAACCCGCGGGTTCCGCCCAGTGTGCGGCGGCGGGGCGATTCCCGCTCCACCCGCGGGGCGACAACCAAGGAGGACACCATGATCCGAAAATGTCTGTTTTGGCTCCTGCCAGTTTTCTTCCTGCTTCCGGGCGCTGGCCGGGCCGGGAATGTTGCTCCCGATGCGTTGGTCAAGGGAGTGACCGAGGAGGTGCTGACCATCCTCCGTCAGGACCAGGGAATTCAGTCGGGCAACACGCAACGGGCGATGGCCCTGATCGAGAAGAAGGTGGCACCGCATTTCGACTTCTCCCGGATGACCAGTCTGGCCGTCGGGCGGGCCTGGCAGCAGGCCGATGCCAAACAGCGCGAGGCGCTGATCAGCGAATTTCATACCCTGCTCGTCCGCACTTACGCCAACTCGCTGACCGCCTATCGTGACCAGACCGTCAGCTTCAAGCCGTCAGCCAAACCGGCCGGCGGCGACGAGGTGCTCGTGCGCAGCCAGATCAACAAGCCGGGCGCCCAGCCGATCGCGCTGGACTACAGCCTGGCCAAGACCGGCGATCGCTGGCAGGTGTTTGACGTGGCGGTCGCCAGCATCAGCCTGGTGACCAACTACCGCAGCAGTTTCGCCAGTGAAGTCGAAAAGGGCGGCATCGCGGGCTTGCTCAAGGCTTTGCAGGAGAAAAACCGGAAAGGCCTCACCAATCAACCACCCGCAGCCTGAGGGAGGGTTAGGGGGAAAATCCGAATCACCACTCAACCAAGGAGTATTCACCATGCGAAACCAAACCACGCTTGCCGCTATTCTCGCTCTTCCGTTGCTGTTGCTGGCCTGTGACCGGGCCGAGCAGTCGCCTACCGCCGCGGTGCCAAATCAGGAAAAGCAGGCTATGACCCCGGACAAAGCCCTGGAGAGCGCGCCGCCCGCCGCCGGAATGCCGGGTGTTGCCACTGAGCCGTCGGCGACACCCGTTCCCCAGTCGGCCGTTCCGTCGCCAGACAATTCCTCACCGGCGGCCCAGCCGGACGGAACGAAAAAAGCCTACTGAACGAGATGGCTGCAGGGCTGCCCGAACCGGTCAGTCCTGCCGATTTTCTCCTCATCTCCTGCCCCGCCATTGTTGGCGGGGTTCTTTTTGCCTACGCCAGGTGCCAAGCAGTTGTTGGCCTGTGCAATCGGCTGTCAGTCGATTCTGTCACCACGCCGCCGCGACCAGCGGATGGGCCTGCTGCGGTTCGGAACGCAGGATCAGTCCTACAGCCGTTTCAGTTGCTTCCGACAGTAAGTCGCAGGTGGGGTTCATATGATGAAAGTGACTCCCGGCAAACCTGTCGCGGAAGTTTTTAGGCAATTCATCCGATTCCAACCCAGAAAAGGAGCAATCATGTCCATCAAGACCAATGAAATTCGGGTGTCGCCGCAGCCTATCCGTAACCTGAAATCCCGAGTGGCTGCTTTCGAATTGCTCCATCGCCATGGCGACGCCATCGCCGCCCAGATCACGGACGATGCCTTGGCCACCGATGATGTCATTCGTCTCGTCTACGACAATGGCGGGCAGGGCGAGCAGATGTTGCAAGGCCTGCCGGGCTTCATCAATGTCGACGCCGAGATGCTGTTTTCCTCGCGGATCGAGTCCTTGCCGAGCCGGCGGGTCGTGTTGGAGCTGCTCGAAACGGTGCAGGTCGACGAGCGCGTCATTTGCCGCTGTGCCGATCTGAAGCGCCGGGGTTTCCATCTCGCCCTCGACGACGTCTGCGATTGCCGGGACGAGTACACGCCGTTGCTCCAGTTGGCCGACATTGTGAAGGTGGATCTGCCGAGCCTCGACGACGAGCATCTCGAAGCCCTGGTCAGGGAGCTACGCCAGTTTCCGCTTCAACTTCTGGCTGAAAAGGTCGACTCGAAGCAGTGCGCCCAACGCTGCGTGGAATTGCAGTTCGACCTGTTCCAGGGTTACCACTTTGATCCGCCGGTTGCTGCCCCGGCCATTAGTTGAGCGAATTTTAGCGCGCTGGCGTTGATCATGACCAAGCCAAAGCAAGTCATCACGTCCCAAAGCGCGGGGTCGGTATTCAGGATTCTCGATGCCGCCGGTCGCGGCCAGGTCACAAAGGCCGATATCAAGGCCTTGACAGGCTTCGATCGATTTTTTGAGAGCCTCGATTCAAGTCAGGCCGGCAAGCTGGATGAGGTGCAGTTCCGAAAGGCCTGGCGTCAGTATCGGCTGGCCCCCGAGATTGATGATCGCCAGCGCTTGGCGAATGAGCTGATCCTCCGCCAAAAGGAAATAGCCATCCTGAAAAAACGCCTGCGCCAGGCGAATGCGGCGCCTCCCCGCGGCGCATCGACGGCCCCCCGTGCGGCGAAGACCACCCCGGCCAGGCAGGCGCCTCCGACCGAACCGGCGCGCCGCGAGCGCCTGTTGCGACGCCAGGTCGAGGCTGAAAAATCCCGGCTGGAAGGCGTACTGGAGAGCGTCAGCGACGTGGTCGTCGATGTTTCGAGCAGCGGCCGGATTACCTACTTGAACCGACTGGCGCCGCAACGCGTCAAGCGGACGAAAGACGAGTTCATCGGCCGGGAGCTGACTGCCATCTTTCCTGGCGAAGTTGGCCAAATGGTGCAAGAGAGCCTGTCGCGAGCCGCCCGGGGCCATGCGCCAGTGCGCTTCGAGTACTTCAGCAAGGTTCATTCGTGCTGGTTCGAAACACGAGTTTTTCCGACCGACGATGGGGCCGTGATCATCTCGGCCGACATTTCGCGACGCAAACAGGTCGAACGCCGACTGCGCGAGGCGCTGGACCGTTTTCGGACGGCCAGCGAGATGGCGATGCTGGGGTTCTGGGAATGGCAGCCGGCCAAAGGGGCGGTGTATTTTTCGCCGGAATGGAAAAAGCAGTTGGGTTATGCGGACGCCGAGTTGCCCAACCGGATCGAGGAGTGGAAACGTCGCCTGCATCCGGATGACCGGAAGCATGTGCTGCAGCAGGTGGCAAGAGCGGTCAGGCAGCCGGCCGCCGATTTTGAAATGGAGTACCGACTGGCGCACAAGGATGGGGGGTACCGCTGGATCAGTGCCCGCTGGATGGCGTTGCCCGAGGATGGAAATGGCGGCCCGAGCTTCGCGGTGACCCATCTCGATGTGACCAGCGTCAAGGAGGAGGCGGCCCATCTCGACTATGTGGCCAGCCATGATTCATTGACCGGTTTGCCCAACCGCTCGCTTGTTCACGAATTCGCCGAGCACGTGATGAGCAGCGCCCGCCGCCAGCACGGCAAGGTCGCGGTGCTGTTTCTCGATCTGGATCGTTTCAAGGCGGTCAACGATACCTATGGTCACAAGGCCGGGGACCGCGTCCTCCAGGAGGCGGCGCAACGAATCGCCCACAGCTTGCGGGCCGAGGATTTGGTCGGTCGCCTGGGCGGCGATGAATTCGTCGCGGTGCTCAGCGAAATTTCCGGATTCAAGGATGTCACCCGGGCGGCGACGGAATGCCTTGAAACGCTGAGCCAACCCTTTGCGCTGGGCAAACGTAAAGTCAAGGTATTGCCCAGTATAGGCATAAGCATCTTTCCGGACGATGGAGACTCGATAGAAACGCTAATCCACAACGCTGATATCGCAATGTATGAAGCCAAACGAAGCGGTGGTGGAAAGTTCTGCCTTTTCGCAAGGGATGGTGCTACCCATACATGAGTGCTTGGCCCGCACGTTCTCCTCGAAAACGCTTGGGAATACAGGAAATCCCGGAATGTTCCATAGGTCGCTGACGGCTATGTCTGAGTTTTCGTGGATTGGCCAGGTCACACCTGGCGCCCATGTCGGTTTGGCTAGATCCAGTTGCCTGAACGGCTGGCCTCAAGAAAACTCTCCAGCAGCGGGAGGCAGTCGAGGACATCCTCGTCGCAGGGGCGACGAAATTCCGGGTGCCATTGCAGACCAAGCAAAAATCCCCGCCCGGTGCCGCGAATCGCCTCGATCATACCGTCGCCAGCGGCGCGAGCTTCTACGGCGAGTTCACGTCCCAGGGTTCTAATGCACTGGTGATGGATGGAAATCACTTTCCGCTGGGGGGCACTCCCTAGCAGCTTTTCCAGCAAGCCGCCTTCTTCGAGTACCAGTTCGTGCATGTGACGATCGTAGGTGTCGGCGACGTGCACGATGGAATCCGGAATTTGCGTCTCGATATCCTGATAGAGCGACCCACCCATCGCCACATTAATCAGTTGGGCGCCGCGGCAAATCCCAAGGACCGGCTTTCGACTTTCAAGGAACTCATGCAGCAATTCCATCTCATACATATCTCTGGTCCGATCACCGGCCCATTCGGGACGTATCGCCGTTTCACCGTAGGCCATCGGATTGACGTCGGCACCACCCTGCAAGACAAGACCATCCAGATGCTGGGCATAATCGCTTAGGCGAACCGCACTACGATCGAGTATTCCATCCTGTGTAATGGAGGGAACCATGAAGACCACGACACCTCGTGCCATGATCCACTGCGCCACGGATTGCTCCAGGTACTGGAGCGTCTTGCTTTCCAGGCCCCTGGCTTCGGGTCTCGGATATGACAAGCGTGCGGATAATCCGATTTTGAGCGTGCGTTTCATGCGATTCTCCCTGCCCGAACGGGTGCAGCGTGTCTGGAAATCTATGCTTGCCAGGCAGTAGACGAGACTAATTCAGGATGCGTTCAATATGGAATTACTGAATGAACCTCTCGCTTTCTTCTTGCCTGCCTGGCCTCTCGCACTGAGCCCGCTGCTGTGGATTGCCCTTGCCGTTGCCTCTGCAGCGCTGGCTGGCGAGTGGGTGCGTCGTTATCTCGGGCTTCCCAGAATTACGGCTTACCCGGTAGTTGGCATGCTGGTGGCGGCTGTTGCTGGTGACCGTCTGGTCGCGGAACATGATGAATGGCTGCATTGGGGGCTCAATGTGGCACTCGCCTTGCTGCTCTTTGAGCTGGGTAGCCGCGTCGATCTGCGTTGGCTACGGCACAATCGATGGCTGCTGGTGACCAGCCTCGGCGAGTCACTGGCCGCTTTTGGTGCCGTATTTGCGATCAGCCGCTATCTTGGTATCGCGCCGGAACCAGCCGCCCTGTTGGCTGCAATTGGCATGTCCACATCGCCCGCTGTCATCATGAGGGTGGTCACGGAGAGCAATGCCCAGGGGCAAGTGAGTACCCGTCTGCTCGTGCTGACTGCATTGAATACAATTTATTCGGTCATGGCGGTGCATCTGGTCATGGGGGTGCTGCACCAGCGTTACAGTGGGGATTGGGTGCTGGCGATTTCGCATCCACTTTATCTGGTCGGTGTCGGTCTGATTGTCGGCAAGCTGCTGGCCATGACTGTCAGTCGGCTGCGTCACTGGCTGACTCTGCATGACGAATACGCTTCAATCATCCTGTTGAGCCTGATTCTGATGACCATCGGCCTGATCGAAGCATTGCGCTTGCCGGTAACGCTTTGCATGCTCTTCGCCGGCATTGTCCTGCGCAATGGCGAACTCCGTGCCTGGGTCTTTCCGGAGCATTTTGGCTCGGTCGGCGGTGTCCTGGTCGTGCTGTTGTTTCTGGTCGTCGGGATCCAGATCAAGATTGAGCATTTAGTGACCGGTGGCATCCTGGCCTTGCTGTTGATTGGGGCGCGCAGCCTGGCCAAGCTTTGCGGCGTACTGTTATTCGCTCGTCCCGCAGGCATCAGCTGGCGCCAGGGCCTGCTGCTCGGCGTTGCGTTGTCGCCAGCCGCCGGGCCGGTCATGGTCGCTGCCGCCGATCTCGGGCAGTTGTACCCCCAACTGCAAGGAACCTTGATGCCGGTCGCCATGAGCGCTGCGGCAATCATGGAACTGGTCGGCCCGATCATTGTGGCGCTTTGCCTCAAATGGAGCGGAGAACGTCGTGAATAACGAGAGCGAATATGAACTGCCCGAGTTTTCGAAATCGGAAGCACTGACCCTCGGCATCGAACTGGAATTGCAGATTATCGGTGGCCAGGATTACAACCTGATCGGTGCTGCCCCGGACCTGCTGCGGGAAATGACGGGTCGTGAGCATCCCGGCGATGTCAAGCCGGAAATAACCGACTCGATGATCGAGTTATCGACCGGCATCTGTCGCGACTACAAGGATGCCTTGAGCCAGTTGCGCAGCATTCGCAACGAACTGGTTCATCAGGCCGACCGCTTGGGAATCCTGCTGTCGGGCGGCGGCACCCACCCTTTTCAACACTGGGGGAAGCAGGCCATTTTCGATGCGCCGCGCTTTCACCTCCTGTCGCAACTCTACGGTTATCTGGCCAAGCAATTCACCATCTTCGGCCAGCATGTTCATATCGGCTGCGCCTGTCCGGATCGGGCGCTCTGGCTGCTGCACGCCTTCAACCGCTACATTCCCCACCTCATCGCACTATCGGCCGCATCACCCTTCGTTCAGGGGATCGACACCGGATTCCAGTCGGCGCGGCTCAATTCGGTCTTTGCCTTCCCGCTGAGCGGCAGGGCGCCTTTCGTCTTGAACTGGGACGACTTCAATGGCTATTACCGCAAGATGATCGCTACCGGGGTGGTCAAGAGCATGAAGGATTTTTACTGGGACATTCGTCCCAAACCCGAGTTTGGCACCATCGAGCTACGCGTGATGGATACCCCCCGGACAGTCGAGCGCGCTGCACAAATTGCGGCATATGCCCAGGCCCTGGCTCGCTATCTGCTCGAAGAAAGACCGACAGAACCACGCGAAGACGATTATCTGGTCTACACCTTCAACCGCTTTCAAGCCTGCCGCTTCGGATACGACGGTACTCTGGTCATCCCGGGTTCCGCCGAGCAACGCAACATCGGAGACGACATCATTCGAACCATGGCCGCCATCGAGATGCATGCCTACGATCTGGGGGCAACCGAAGCACTCAATCTGCTCCGCACTGAGGTGTTGCAAGCGCGAAACGGGGCAAGCGAGATACGCGCGAGTTATGCGAGCGAGGGCTTACTGGAAGAAGTGGTGCGTCAATCCAGTGAACTGTGGGCAGGGCGTCTTGGGCCTGATATGAAGATTATCCGAGCGCACTGACAAATTGCTCTCGATGAGGTCGTTGGCAACGCCGCAAAGGAGAAGGTACTGAAAATTATTGTCAGTAACGACTGATGCCGAATTCGCTCAGATGGCGGCGGTCAGCAGTCGGCAGAAGCCTTCATGACGTAGGCAGCAGGCAATGGAGCGAGAGTGATCGCGGCTGCAAATCTACAGCGAGCACCAGAAAGTAATAGGGCGGCTTCGCAGCCGCCTTTTCAATTTTGGCCCTTTTTCCCGGTTGACCGTGGCAATCACTTGCGCAGCTTGGCGAAGGCCGAAGCCATTGCGTTGCCGGCCGGCGCCGGGCCGGTGCTGCGTGGTTGTGGCCGGCTGGGCGCATTGCCGCGCCCGGTCGGGGCGTTGTCGTGGCGCTTGGCCTGGCTCGGCTCGTCACCCATGCGCATGGTCAGCGCGATACGCTGGCGCTGCAGGTCCACTTCGAGCACCTTGACCTTGACGATCTGGCCGGCCTTGACGACGGTATGCGGATCCTTGACGAAAGTGTTGGACAGCGCCGAGACGTGTACCAGGCCATCCTGATGGACGCCGATATCCACGAACGCGCCGAAGGCGGCCACGTTGGTGACGACGCCTTCGAGGATCATGCCCGGGCGCAGGTCGCCGACCTTTTCGACGCCGTCGGCGAAGGTCGCCGTCTTGAACTCGGGGCGCGGGTCGCGGCCGGGTTTTTCCAGTTCCTTGAAGATGTCCTGGACGGTCGGCAGGCCGAAGCGCTCGTCGGTGTATTTCGCCGGGTTCAAACCCTTGAGTGCGCGACTGTCGCCGAGGATTTCCTTGATCGACTTGTTGAGGTCGACAATGATTTTTTCGACCACCGGGTAGGCTTCCGGGTGCACCGACGAGCTGTCGAGCGGGTTGTCGCCGTTCGGCACGCGCAGGAAGCCGGCGGCCTGCTCGAAGGTCTTGTCGCCGAGGCGCGGGACTTTCTTCAGGACATCGCGGCTTTTGAAGGCGCCGTTGGCATCGCGATAGCTCACGATGTTGGCGGCCAGCCCTGCCGTCAGGCCGGAAATGCGGGCGAGCAGCGGCACCGAGGCGGTATTGACGTCGACGCCGACGGCATTGACGCAGTCCTCGACGACAGCATCGAGGTTGCGCGCCAGCTTGGTTTGCGACACGTCGTGCTGGTACTGGCCGACGCCAATGGATTTGGGGTCGATCTTGACCAGCTCGGCCAGCGGGTCCTGCAGGCGGCGGGCAATCGAGACGGCACCGCGGATCGAAACGTCGAGGTCGGGGAATTCCTTGGCAGCGAATTCGGAGGCCGAATAGACCGAGGCACCGGCTTCGGAAACCACAATTTTGGTCAGCCGCGCTTCCGGATAACGCTTCATGACGTCCTGCACGAGCTTGTCGGTTTCGCGGCTGGCCGTGCCGTTGCCGATGGCGACCAGGCTGACCTGGTGCCTGGCGGCCAGGCGGCCGATGGTGGCGATAGCACCATCCCAGTCGCAGCGCGGCTCATGCGGATAGATGGTGGCGTGGTCGAGCATCTTGCCGGTGGCGTCGACGATGGCGATCTTGCAGCCGGTGCGGATGCCGGGGTCGATGCCCATGGTCACGTGCTGGCCGGCCGGGGCGGCGAGCAGCAGGTCTTTCAGGTTACGCCCGAAGACGCGGATGGCTTCTTCCTCGGCACGTTCGCGCAACTCATTCATGAGCTCGAGTTCGAGGTGGGTGTAAACCTTGACCTTCCAGGTCCAGCGCACGGTGTCGGCCAGCCATTTGTCGGCCGGGCGGCCCTGCGGCTTGATGCCGAAACGGACGGCGATGCGCTGTTCGCAGGGGTTCTGGGTGCCAGGTTTGACGGCTTGGACCTGTCCTGAGCTTGTCGAAGGATCGAGTTCCGAGTCGAGAACCAGCGCTACCGACAGCATGCCCTCGTTGCGGCCGCGGAGCAGGGCCAGGGCGCGGTGCGAGGGCATCGTCGCTATCGGCTCGGCGAAGTCGAACCAGTCGCGGAACTTGGCGCCTTCGGTTTCCTTGCCTTCGACGACGGTGGAGCGAACGTGACCGTGTTCGCTGAGGTAGGCGCGCAGGCCGCCGAGCAGTTCGGCATCCTCGGCGAATTTTTCCATGAGGATCTGGCGGGCGCCATCGAGCACGGCACGGACATCGGCAAAGCCTGTCCTGAGCTCTGCCGAAGGGCCGGCCTCGGCGTTCAGATATTTCTCGGCTTCGTCTTCCGGTGTCAGGTTGGGATTCTCAAGCAGGCCGAGGGCGAGCGGCTCGATGCCGGCTTCGCGGGCGATCTGCGCCTTGGTGCGGCGCTTCTGCTTGTAGGGGAGGTAGAGATCTTCGAGGCGCTGCTTCGTTTCGGCATCGCTGATCTCGGCCTTGAGTTCCGGCGTCAGCTTGCCCTGTTCGTCGATGCTGGCCAGGATGGCGGTGCGCCGTTCTTCGAGGTCGCGCAGGTAGGTCAGGCGCTCTTCGAGATTGCGCAGTTGGGTGTCGTCGAGGCCATCGGTCGCTTCCTTGCGGTAGCGCGAGATGAAGGGCACGGTAGCGCCTTCGTCGAGCAGGGCAATGGCGGCGTTGACCTGGGCCGGGCGGACGCCGAGTTCGGCGGCAATGCGATGTTCGATGGGTGGCAGCATGGGTGCGGCAGCGCAGCAAAAATGGGGGGGTGCACTATGCGCAATAGTGGTGGAAAATACAACCATCACCGCATGGTGTAGGACGTGGCAGATATATTCCATATGAGAGGAGAACAAGAATGAAAATTGAAACCTATTTGTTTGGCGCCGTTGAGGTTAGCCCGGAAAAAGTCATCAATTTCCCGAGTGGTCTGGTTGGCTTTGAGCAGAACAAGCGTTTCATGCTGGCGCATGAAGAAGGCAGGGAACACCCGGCCAGCTTTACGCTGCAGTCGCTCGACGACCCAACGCTGGCTTTCCAGATTGTTGACCCAACGACACTGGGCTTCAACTACGAACTGGAACTGAGCGATCCAGAAAATGCCCTGCTGCAGTCGCCTGCCACAGAGGATGTGGTGGTCATGCAGGTCCTGTTCAAGCAGGACGAAGGCGGCAAGGCGGCGATCACGCCAAATCTGCGCGCCCCGCTGCTGATCAATACCAAGGCACGAGTCGGTTTGCAGAAGGTCATGGAAAACATGCGCCCGAACATCACGCTGTCGAATCTGGCGAGCGCCGTCTAACGCGTTTTCATTCTCAGCGGAAAGCCACTATCGGTTCTGGGATGGATAAGCGGTCAACTGAGGTTTCAAGGTTCATGTAGGCGGCCATCGCCTTGGCCCTGCCGGCGTCGGCCAAGGGTTGCAGCGTATCCTGAACCCGGGCCGCAAAGTCGCTCATGACTTGCCGCGCAGCACTTTGCTGATTTCGCCGCCACAGGCATTGGCGACGCGATCGTATTCTTCGGCGGTATCGATTTTGGCCTGGGCTTCGTCGACGCGCTTGATCTGCCGCTGGACGTAGGGCGCCCAGCGCGCATCGAGTTCCTGCCGCAGCCGGGCGGCGGTCTGGCCGACCGGGCCACGCCACACGGCGCCGGTGGCAAAGCGGACGTTCAGCGTTTCAGTCAGTTCCTTCTCGATGCTGGCGATATGCGCACGGTAGGCCTCGACGTGGCGCATTTCGTGTTCGTGGATTTCCTTGTAGGCGCAGCTGCCTTTCGGAAATTCGCGGGCGACGTAGACAGTGATCGGGCTGAAGCCGAAGCTCAGCGTGATCTGCGGGCTGGTGCATTCCCAGCGCCCGGTCGGGTCGATGATGGACGGCGTGTTCGAGGCGAAACCGACTGTCGCGTTGCCGCGGGTCAGGCCGAGCACCTGTTTGCCGGGGCGGGCCAGCGAGGCGCCGATGTTGGTCAGCGACTTGTAGCTGTACTCGGTGTTGGTGCTGATGCGTTCTTCGATGCGCTTGATCGTGACCGAGGGTTTCGGCAACTCGTCGCACGGGCCGGCCCGGCTCGGGCCGGCGATGAGCAGCAGGGGCAGAATGAGCAGGAAACGCATCGGCTGGCCGGTTTACAGCAGCTTGAGCGTGTCGCGATAGCGTTGGGCGTTGGCGACGTAGTGCTCGGCTGATTTCTGCAGGTTGGCGACATCCTGTTCGCTCAGTTCGCGCACGACCTTGCCCGGCGAGCCGACGATCAGTACGCGATCCGGGAAGACCTTGCCTTCGGGGATCAGCGTATTGGCGCCGACGATGCAGCCCTGGCCGATCACCGCCCGGTTGAGGATCACCGAGCCGATGCCGATCAGGCTGCCGTCGCCGACCGTGCAGCCGTGCAGCATGACGAGGTGGCCGACGGTGACGTTGTTGCCGATGTGCATCGGCACGCCTTCGTCGGTATGCAGCACCGAGCCGTCCTGGATGTTAGTGTTGTCGCCGATGTGGATCGGGTCGTTGTCGCCGCGCAGCGTGGCGTTCCACCAGATCGAGCTGTTGGCGCCGAGGCGGACGTCGCCGATGACCGTGGCGTTGGCGGCAATCCAGGCGTTGGCGCCGAGCTGGGGCTGTTTGTCACCGAGGCGGAAGAGGGGCATGCGGGCTCCTTGCAATATTTGGTTTCAAGGTTAAAGAGAGCAACAAGGTGCTACGCGCAATTTTCCCTTACGCAACATAGCGTTTCAAACATTAAATTTGCCGAACACGGCGGCCGCTACGCTGTTACAATGCGCCCCGCTTGAACGTGATCACCAGTCGCGTTACAGGTATCCAGAAATTATTTGGGCACCCAAGCGCATAGCAACTGACAGCATTTCTGACGGTATCCAAAAGATCGAATCAGAAAAAACAACGTAGTCACGGCCAATAGAGCCGTTACTTTGACCCCGTCAGGAGCACCAGGTTGCCCATGTGGCTCAGTGGTAGAGCACTCCCTTGGTAAGGGAGAGGTCGGCAGTTCGATCCTGCCCATGGGCACCACCCCGCTTGCCCTCGCCGCCCGGCGAACTTACTGCTTCATAGCGGGTGAGCCAAACAGCTTGAGCGCCGAGAGAAACTCGCTGAAGTTTGCTTCGCGAACCGTGATGTTGCTCAAGGTATCGCGCAAGTTGAATACCGACATGTCGATCTCGCCAGCCTGTGCACTCCCCTTGCCGGCAACTTTGCTGCCAGTTTGTGATGGAGTTGCCTTGATGCTGGAGAGGGACATTTTCCTGCCTTTCTGGGTCGATGGATTCATTCTGCCTTGCGTACCCTGAAGCGTCTGTGAACAAATTCACGGTGCATTACCAGCCAGAAAAATTTATTGCCTCCGCGCGCAAAACCCTTACGCGACAAGGGCTTTTGGCCAAGCCGGCCGGCCACGGCATGACATTTCAAATTCGGGCGAAATTTCCGGTTGACCGTAGCAACAGCCCTGAAAGGGGCTGCGCCTCAAGTTCAATGTGACTCCATTCAGTCGGCCAGTTCGATCTGCCCGCTGACGTTGGTCGTCACCAGGCTCTCGCCGGCTTCGAGCGGCGCCGGCGCTGCTTCTGCCGTCATCATCACGCCACGGGCGGCGCGCATCATGGGCATCGGCCTGCCGCCCCCCTGCTGGACGCTGAGCTGCTTGATCTTCCAGTCCTTGCCAAGTTGCCCGGCAATGACTGCGGCACGGCTCTGGAAGGCCTGGATGGCCTCGCGCGTCGCTTCGTCCTCGACCTTGCGCCGGGTTTCCGGCGAGGGCAGCAGGCTGACGTCGCCGACGGCCAGACGCATTTGCTGCAGCTTGCCGAGCAGTTCGGAAACGCTGCCTTGATCCTTGGATTCGAGCACCAGTTCGCTGCGCATGCGCCAGCCATCGATTTTCTGGCCCTGGCTGTAAATGGGGTAGGTCGACTGCTGGCCGCTTTTGACCGAGATACCGGACTTGGTGCGAATGAGCTTGAGCGCTTCGGCGATGTCGGCATTGACGCGTTGTGCCAGTTCGGCCGGGCTCTTGCCGCTCGCTTCGCTGAAGACGCTGGCGCGCACCATGTCGTTGGCGGCCGGACGGCTGGCCTCGGCGGCGAGATCGACGAGGGTGCCGGCGCGGGCAGTTGCGGCAAGAAAAACGCCGGCGAGCAGGGTTGTCAGGCACCGGTTCATTTCAGATCCCCGTCGCGCAGGCGACCGTAAATGACCAGCAGGACGATGGCGACAACGACAGAGGCGACAAAACCGGCGCCTTCGCCGGCCCGATACCAGCCCATGGCCTGCCCGAGCACACCGGCCAGGAAGGAGCCGCCGATGCCGAGCAGCACGGTGGCGATGAAGCCCATGTTGTCCTTGCCGGGGTGCAGAAACTTGGCGATGACGCCAACGACGAGGCCAACCAGGATGGTCCACACGATTCCCATTATTCGAAGTCCTTTCCGATCACGCAGGATGTCAGGTGGCAATGACTGCTTGCCATTCGAATATTAACGCGTGACGATAATGACGGTTGGCACGGATCGGTAAAGAATTGTGCCGCGGTCGCTTACGGCAAAACCTGGCGCTCGGCCAGCGTATCCATCAAGACCCTGACCCGGTACGGGACATGGCGATTGCTGGGGAGCATGGCGTAGATGCCGAGTTCGGGCATCGGGAAGGCGGTGAGGATTTCCTCGACCCGGCCGCTGGCCAGATAGCTTTCGGCGATGAAGTCCGGCTGGCAGCTGATGCCCAGCCCCTGCGCCGTCGCTTCGGTCAGCACGTCGCCGTTGTTGGCATTGAGGCGACTGCGGACATGGAAGCTTTCGAGTTGCCCGTCGACCATGAATTGCCAGAGCTGGCTGCTGCCGGCGTTGGTGTAGCCGAGACAAAGGTGGTTTGCCAATTCGGCCGGTTTTTCCGGTCTACCGTGGCGGTCGAGATAGTCCGGCGCGGCGACGACCAGCATGCGGCTGGCGCCGATCTTGCGCGCCACATCGCCCGATTCGAGGCGCCGGGTGATGCGGATCGACAGGTCGATGCCCTCCTCGATCAGGTTCACGCGCCGGTCGCTGTAATCCATGTCGAGCGAGACTTCCGGGTAGCGTTGCGAGAAATCGAGCAGGATGGGCGCCAGCCGTTTCATGCCGTAACTGAGCGGCAGGCTGATGCGGATATTGCCGCGCGGCGTCAGGCGCTCCTCGGCGACGCCGGTTTCGGCTGCTTCGACAAGGTTGAGGATGACCCGGCATTTCTCCAGGTAGGCCGTACCGCCCGAGGTCAGCGCCAGGCGGCGCGTGCTGCGCGCCATGAGCTTGACGCCGAGATGCGTTTCGAGCGCGGCGATCTGCCGTGTCACGACCGAGCGGGCGATGCCTAGCTGCTGCGCCACCGCAGCGAAGCTGCCGAGTTCGGCCACCCGAACGAAGAGATGCATGGCGTCGAGGCGATCCATTGTTGCAACTCCAGCAATAGTAATTTGCACATTGTCGGCTATTTCGATCCAAATAACAGGCCTAAAGTGCGTTCATCGACAGAGGAGTTGCCGCAATGACACAGATTCAACCCGCCCTTTTCGTTCCGCACGGCGCGCCGACTTTCGCGCTGCGCCCGGGTGCGGCCGGCGCTGCGTTGTCGGCCATGGCCGGATCGCTGGCCCTGCCGCGCGCCATCGTCATTGTCAGCGCCCACTGGGATACGGCGGTGCCGACCGTCGGTTTCGCCGAGCGCCCGGAAACGATCCACGATTTCTGGGGTTTCCCGGATGAACTGTACGAAATCCGCTATCCGGCTACCGGTTGCCCGGAGGCTTCTGCCGAAGTCGTCGCCGCCATCGAAACCGCCGGCCTGCCCGTCGCCAGCGATGCCGGACAAGGCCTCGACCACGGCGCCTGGGTGCCGCTGCGTCTGATGTTCCCCGATGCCGAGGTGCCGGTCATTCCGCTCTCCATCCAAAGCCGCGGCGGTCCGGAACAGGCCTACCGGCTGGGCCGGGCGCTGGCGCCGCTTACGGAAAAAGGCTTTCTCGTCATTGCCTCGGGCAACATCACGCACAGCCTGCGCGACTACCAGATGGCAGCGCGCAATGGCGGCCGGACGCCGGCCTACGTCCGCGAATTTTCGGAGTGGATCGCTGGCCGGCTGGCCGAAAACGACGTCCCGGCCCTGCTCGACTACCGCCGGCAAGCGCCGGGCGGCGTGCAGGCGCACCCCAGCGATGAACATTTGCTGCCACTTTATGTCGCACTCGGAGCTGGCGGCGAGAAGGCCGAAGTCCGACGCTTCCATGCCGGCATCGACGACTACGTCATCGCCATGGACGCCTTTTCATTTTTGGGCAAAAAAGGAGGTTGACCGTGGAAGTCAAACATTACACCGCTACCGCCAAGGCTCTGCACTGGCTCATGGCCATCCTGCTCTTCGGCCTGCTGGCGCTCGGTTTCTACATGCATGACCTGCCGCTGTCACCGGACAAGCTCAAGCTCTATTCCTGGCACAAGTGGGCTGGCGTAACGGCCTTCCTGCTCCTCGGTTTTCGCCTGCTCTGGCGCTTCACGCATCGCCCGCCGGCGCTGCCCGACAGCATGCCGAAGATCATGCAGTTCGCCGCCCACGCCGGCCATCTGGCGCTCTACGGGCTGATGCTCGCCATCCCGCTATCCGGCTGGCTCATGAGTTCGGCCAAGGGTTTCCAGACCGTTTATTTCGGCGTCCTGCCCATCCCCGACCTGCTTGAGAAAAACAAGGAGCTCGGCGACCTGCTGCAAACCGTCCACATGAGCCTCAACCTGCTCTTCGTCGCCGTGCTGGCCGGCCACATCGGCGCCGCCCTCAAACACCACTTCATCGACAAGGACGACATCCTGATTCGCATGGCCCCCCGCCACGCCAAGGAGAAATGAACATGAAACGCCTCGCCTTCGCCCTCGCCTTCGCGGCACTGATTCCCGCCGTCCATGCCGTCGAATACATCCAGGTCCAGCCCGACAAGAGCACCATCAATTTTGTCTATAAGCAGATGGGCGTCGCGGTCGACGGGAAATTCAAGAAGTTTTCCAGCCAGCTCAATTTCGACCCGGCCAAACCGACCGCTGCCAAGGCCAGCTTCGATGTCGAACTCGGCAGCGTCGATACCGGCGCCCCGGAAGGCGACCAGGAAGTCGCCGGCAAGCCGTGGTTCAACACCAAGGCCTTCCCGACCGCCAGGTTCGTTTCCGGCGCCGTCAAGGCGCTTGGCGGCAACAAATATGAAGTCGCCGGCCAGCTCAGCATCAAGGGCAAGACGCAGGATGTCATCGTCCCCGCCACTTTCACGGCGCAAGGCAACACAGGCGTCTTCGACGGCAACTTCACCATCCGCCGGGCCGATTTTTCCATCGGCGAAGGTAGCTGGGCCAAGTTCGACATTGTCGCCAACGACGTCCAGATCAAGTTCCGCATCACCGCTTCAACGAAATAAACCCCAACCCACCACAGGAGAATCACCATGAAAAAGCAACTCGCCTCCCTCGCCCTCGCCCTCGCCGCCGCCACCCAGGCCCTGGCTGCACCGGAAACCTTCACGCTCGACGGCACGCACAGCTTCCCGCGCTTCTCGTACAACCACTTCGGCTACTCGATCCAGATGAGCCGCTTCGACAAGACCACCGGCACCATCGTCCTCGACAAGGCCGCCAAGACCGCAGTCGTCGACATCGTCATCGACACCAGGTCGGTCAGCACCGGCTCGGCCACTTTCAACGAGCACATCCAGGGCGAGGATTTCCTCGACACCGCCAAGCACCCGACCGCCACCTTCAAGTCGACCAAGGTCGTCTTCGAAGGCGACAAGCCGGCCAGCATCGAAGGCAAGCTGACCCTCAAGGGCGTGACCAAGCCGGTTACCCTGAAAGTCACCGGCTACCAGGCCATGCCGCACCCGATGGTCAAGAAGGACGCCATCGGCGGCAACGCCACCGTCACCGTCAAGCGCACCGATTTCAACATGGGCAAGTACGCGCCCTACGTCGGCGACGACGTGACCATCGACATCGCCATCGAAGCCATCAAGCAGTAATCCCGTCAGCAAGCCGCAAAAAAGCCGCCTCGAACCGGGCGGCTTTTTTGCGTTTGAACGGCAGGAAACGAAGGACTAGAAAACCTCGTCGCCCACGCCGGCCAAGGCTGCATCCCCTGCCCTGACCGTTTCACCGTAGGCCGTTGCCTGCGGCAGCATCTGATCGGCATAGAAGCGGGCGGTAGCAATCTTGGCCCGGTAGAAAATCTGGTCACCCTCTTCCCTGTCGAGATAGCCGGTAGCAGCCAGCGCCGCCTTGCCCATGAACCACCCACCGCAGACGGTGACGGCGAGGTGCAGGTAGGGAACGGCTGCGGTCAACACGCCGGAGAGGCCGGTTTTGGCGTTGGCGGCCAGCCATTCGGTGGCATCCGTCCAGGCCTTGAGGGCGGTGCCTAGGCGTTGGCCGATGGCTTGCAGTTCGGGTTTGCCGGAAGCGCCCAATGCCTTGGCGGTGGCGTAGATCTCGCCGAAGACGACTTTGGCGGTGGCGCCCTGGTCGCGCATGAGTTTGCGGAACAGCAGGTCGTTGGCCTGGATGCCGGTGGTGCCTTCGTAGATGGTGGTGATGCGCGAGTCGCGCCAGTGCTGGGCGGCGCCGGTTTCTTCGATGAAGCCCATGCCGCCGTAGATCTGGATGCCGAGTGAGGTGACTTCGATACCCATTTCGGTACCGCCGCCCTTGACGATGGGGATCATGAATTCGGCGAGGTAGAGCTGGCGCTTTTTCTCGTCGGCATCGGTCGCCGCGTGGGCACGGTCGAGCAGGCCGGAGGCGTAGTAGGCCATGGCGCGGCAGGCTTCGACACGGCATTTCATGAGCATGAGCATGCGCCGGATGTCGGGGTGACGGTCGAGCGTGACGAGGGCTTCGCCGGTCAGCGCATCGCGGCCCTGCTTGCGTTCGCGGGCATAGCCGAGGGCCTGCTGGTAGGCGCGTTCGCCGAGGGCGATGCCTTGCAGGCCGACGCCGAGGCGGGCTTCGTTCATCATGATGAACATGTATTCGAGGCCGCGGTTGGCTTCGCCGAGCAGGTAGCCGACAGCACCGCCGTTGTCACCATAGGCCATGACGCAGGTCGGACTGGCATGGATGCCGAGCTTGTGTTCGATGGAGACACAATGGGCGTCGTTGCGGGCACCGAGCGAACCGTCGGCGTTCACGAGGAACTTGGGCACCAGGAACATCGAGATGCCCTTCACGCCGGCCGGTGCGTCGGGCAGACGGGCGAGCACGAGGTGGACGATGTTGTCCGTCATGTCGTGCTCGCCGGAGGTGATGAAAATCTTTTGCCCGAAGACGCGGTAGCTGCCGTCGGCCTGCGGTTCGGCTCGGCTGCGAATCAGCGCGAGGTCGGAGCCAGCCTGCGGCTCGGTCAGGTTCATCGTGCCGGTCCATTGGCCGGTGATCATTTTTTCGAGGTAGATGGCTTTCAGTTCGTCGCTGGCGCAGGTGATGAGCGCCTCGACGGCGCCCGTGGTGAGCAAGGGGCCGAGCGAAAACGACAGGTTGGCTGAGCAGACCATTTCCTTGACAGCGACGCCCAAGGTATCGGGCAGGCCCTGGCCGCCGAAATCGGCGGGCGAGGAAATACCGTTCCAGCCCGCTTCGCAGAAGGCCTTGTAGGCTTCTTTCCAGCCGGGTGGGGTGGTGACGCCGTTGGGCGTGAGCTTGCAGCCCTGCTGGTCGCCAATGCGGTTGAGCGGGGCGAGGACTTCGCCGGTGAACTTGGCAGCTTCGTCGAGAATGGCGTCGGCGAGGTCGGGCGTGGCGTCTTCGTAGCCGGCGATCTGGCTCAGTTCCCTGAAGCCGGCCAGTTCGTCCATGACGAAACGCATGTCTTTTACGGGCGCACGGTAGTCACTCATTTTGTTGGTCTCCTCTTTGTTTCAGATTATTGATTGACCCATCCCCCCTCCGGCTCCCCCTTGAAGGGGGAGGAGAAAATCGCCCCTCCCCTTCAAGGGGGTGAAGGCGGGGTTTCGCAGAGCACTGCTCTGCGCCGCCTGAACGGGCTGGCTATGCAAAGCCAGCCCTCCGGCCGGGGTGGGGATGGGCTGCTAAAACGGACTGCTGCACAACGCCGTCTTCGCGGCGCGGTACTCCTGCTTGAGGCGGGCGATCAGTTCGGCCGTCGGCAGCACGTCGGCGATGGTGCCGACGCCCTGCCCGGCGCCCCAGATGTCTTTCCAGGCCTTGGCCGCCGTCGCGCCGCCAAAATTCATCGACGTTTTGTCCTTCTCGGGCAGATTGGCCGGATCGAGGCCGGCGGCGATGATGCTTTTGCTCAGGTAGTTGCCATGCACGCCGGTGAAGTAAGGCGTGTAGACCACATCCTTGGCATCCGAATCGACGATGGCCTGCTTGTAGGCTTCGGCGGCACGCGCTTCGTCGGTGGCGATGAAGCGCGTGCCGATGTAGGCGAAGTCGGCGCCCATGGCTTGTGTCGAAAGAATGGCGCTGCCGTTGGTGATCGAGCCGGAGAGCGCAATCGGGCCGTCGTAGAACTTGCGGATTTCGCCGACCAGCGCGAAGGGGCTCAGTGTGCCGGCATGGCCGCCGGCCCCGCAGCAGACCAGGATCAGGCCATCGACGCCCGCCTCCAAGGCCTTTTCAGCATGGCGCACGCTGATCACGTCG
This sequence comes from Azonexus sp., assembly GCA_030691385.1. GTDB lineage: Bacteria > Pseudomonadota > Gammaproteobacteria > Burkholderiales > Rhodocyclaceae > Azonexus. The sequence continues at coordinate 24,792 of JAUYEI010000029.1, read as the reverse complement.
TGGAAGACCTTGCCGCCGTAGGCATGCACGGGCGGCACGATCTGCGTCGGGGCCGACAGGCTGGTAATGATGAGCGGCACCTCGTGCTTGATGCACAGCGCCATGTCGTGTTCCAGCCGCTCGTTGGAGGGGTGGATGATCTGGTTGACGGCGAACGGCGCGGCATTGGGGTCGGCGGCCAGTTCGGCCTTGATGCGCGTCAGCCACTCGTCGAGCAACTCCATCGGCCGGGCGTTGAGGGCCGGGAAGGAGCCGATCAGGCCGCCCTTGCACTGGGCGATGACAAGCTCGGGGTTGGAGACGATGAACATCGGCGCGCAGAGCACCGGCAGCGCGAGGTTCCGGTTCAGTGATTCCGGGATCGGCATCAAGCCCCCTCTTTCAGGGCGCGACGCAGGATCTTGCCGACGTTGGTACGCGGCAGGTCGTCGCGGAATTCGACATGTTTCGGAATCTTGTAGCCGGTGAGCAGGCCGCGGCAGTGATCGATCAGCATGCGCTCGGTGACGGCCGGGTCCTTGCGGACGACGAAGATCTTGACCGCTTCGCCGGAGTTCTCGTCGACCACGCCGATGGCCGCGACATCGCGCACGCCGGGGTGCATGGCGACGACTTCCTCGACTTCGTTCGGATAAACGTTGAAGCCGGAGACGAGGATCATGTCCTTCTTGCGGTCGACCAGGAAAACGAAGCCTTTCTTGTCGACGTAGCCCATGTCGCCGGTGCGCAGGAAACGGTCCGGATAGAAAGCAAGGTCCGTTTCATCCTGGCGCTGCCAGTAGCCTTTCATGACCTGCGGGCCGCGGATGCAGATTTCGCCGATCTGGCCCTGCGGTACCTCGTTGCTGTAATCATCGCGAATTGAAACCTCAGTCGATGAAATCGGCAGGCCGATGGAGCCGTTGAAATCGCCCATGTCGAGCGGATTGATCGTCGCCGCCGGCGAGGTTTCGGTCAGGCCGTAAGCCTGCAGCAGCGGCGTGCCGGTCACTTTCTTCCACTTTTCGGCGACCGGCCCCTGCACGGCCATGCCGCCGCCCAGGGTAACGCGCATGGTCGAGAAATCCAGTTTGGAAAAATTTTCGTTGTTGAGCAAGGCATTGAACAGCGTGTTGACGCCGGTCACCACGGTGACCGGGTACTTGGCCCACTCCTTGACGAAGCCCGGGATGTCGCGCGGATTGGCGATCAGCAGGTTGCGCGCGCCGATCATCAGGAAGGTCAGGCAGTTCGCCGTCAGCGCGAAGATGTGATAGAGCGGCAGCGCGGTAATGATGAATTCCTCGCCCTCGCGAATGACCGGCTTGATCCAGCTATAGGCCTGCGTGACGTTGGCGGCGATGTTGGCGTGGGTCAGCATGGCGCCCTTGGAAACGCCGGTCGTGCCGCCCGTGTATTGCAGGAAGGCGATGTCGTCCTGGGTCAGCGGCACCGGCTGCCAGCCGTGGCTGCGGCCGGTGGCCAGGGCGCTGTTGAAGCCGATGGAACCGGGCAGATTCCAGGCCGGCACGAGCTTTTTCACATGACGCACGACGAAATTGACGATGATGCCCTTGAGGCCGAGCATTTCGCCCATCGGCGTGACGATGACGTGCTTGATCGCCGTGTGGGCGACGACCTGATCGAGCGTGTGGGCAAAGTTCTCGACGATGACGATGGCTGTCGCGCCGGAATCCTTGAGCTGGTGTTCGAGCTCGCGTGGCGTGTAGAGCGGGTTGCAATTGACCACGACGCAGCCGGCACGCAGGGTGCCGAACAGCGCCACCGGATATTGCAGGAGGTTGGGCATCATCAGCGCGACGCGGTCGCCCTTCTTGAGTCCCTTGGCCTGCAGCCAGCCGGCGAAGGCCTTGCTCTCCTCGTCGAGCTGGCGATAGGTCATCGCCTTGTCCATGCTGATGTAGGCGACCTTGTCGGCGAAGGTCGCGCAGGCTTTTTCAAAGAGCGCGACGAGCGACGGGATGTGGTCGATGTCGATGTTGGCCGGCACGCCATTCGGATAGCTTTGTAGCCAGATTTTTTCCATGATTTTCTCCTCCATTAGCCAATCTAAGAGCCGAGCAGCGCCTTCTTGAGTGAGGCGTCCACCGGCTTGTCACCGAGCCAGACCTTGAGCAACGCTTTCGCGAAGCTGGCTCCGGCCACCTTGCCGCGTGCTTCCCCGTTCAGGCTGACAGCGACGCCGTCGGCGGAGAAGTCGATGGCGATGGTATCGCCTTCGCGGGCCTTGCCGATACCCTTCATGATGCCGCCCAGTTGGTCGGCCTGCGTTTTCAGCTCGGCCAGTTCGGCCGGGCTGTGGTTGCTCTTCAGGCCTTCGTCGAGCGCCGAGCTCAGCGTATCGGCATCGAGATCGCGCATCAGGCGCATGACCATGCGACGGGGCTGCGGGCTGTCATAGATTGCCGTCGGCGTCGTCGACTTCTGGCCAACGTAGAGCGCGCCGACGTAAACCTTGATGAACAGCCTGCTGCGCAGACCGGCGCCGTTGAGCACCAGATCGCTGTTGCCGACGCGGATAGTGTCGTCCACCTTCACCCCGGCCACTTCCGCCGCATGCAACCCGGGAACGGCCAGCAAGGCGGCAATGAGCGCTGCCCGCCGGACGCTTGTCGATGTAATCATCATTTGTCTCCTCCACCGCTCTTTTGTCGGTAGTAATGTTTGTCGGCGATGTACACCGTGCGTTCGACGACGGTATGCACGGTGCCATGCTGGTCTTTCAATTCGACCTCATAAGTCCGCTCAAGCTCCGGATTCTTTGCCAGTTCGGACCGGATTTCGGCCACTTCCTCGTCACTCAACACAAAATCGGCATACAGCGTTGAAAATCCGGGCTTGCGGTAACGAATGCTCGCTGCCTTGTCCCAGACGATATAACCGTCACCGAGCGCCGCCATGAGCATCATCGGATGCGCCCCGTCGGTGATCGCGAAGAGCGAACCACCGTAGAGCGAGCCGACGATGTTTTTCGTCTTCCAGTTCAGCGGCAGGGAAACCCGGATGTGGCGCAAGTCCTTCGCCACATGCGTCACCCTGCCCCCCGTGCCGCGAAAGGCCGGGTGGAAATTGAAGCCGAGACGCACCATGCGCGCTCGCCAGATCGGAGAAAGTTTGGCCAGCCAGGCGGGTTTCATGATTTCAATTTTGGCCGTTTTTTCCGGTTGACCGTGGGAATCGCGAAATTCACAGGAGTGGGCCAGATCCGAGGCGCCCAGCGCGCAACAAGCGAGACATACCTTGAGGTAGGCGAGCTGGTGAGCACTGCGCAACGACGGAGATGGCTTGCTCCTGTGGATTTCATCAAATTCGCTCGATGATGCCGGCAGCGCCCATCCCCGTGCCGATGCACATCGTCACCATGCCGTACTTGCCGCCGGTGCGCTGGAGTCCATGCACGACGGTGGCGATACGGATGGCGCCGGTGGCGCCAAGCGGGTGGCCGAGGGCGATGGCGCCACCGAGCGGATTGACCTTGCTCGGATCGATGCCGAGTTCCTGCATGACGGCAATCGACTGGGCGGCGAAGGCTTCGTTGAGTTCGATCCAGTCCAGCTGATCCTGCCTGATGCCGACTTGCGCCAGCACCTTGGGAATCGCCGCGACGGGGCCGATACCCATGATCTCCGGCGCCACGCCACCGACGGCGTAGCCGGCGAAGCGGGCGAGCGGCGTCAGGTTGTGCTCGCGCAGGATCTTCTCGGAAACCAGCATGACGGCACCGGCGCCGTCGGACATCTGCGACGAGTTGCCGGCCGTCACCGAACCGCGCGCGTGGAAAACCGGCTTGAGTTTGGCCAGCTTGTCGAGAGCCGAATCCGGACGTGGACCTTCGTCGGTATCGGCGACGCGCTCACGGATGCGGATTTCGCCGGAGGCCAGATCGGGCAGGCTTTCGCGAATCGTGTAGGGCGAAATTTCCGCCTTGAAATGGCCGGCGACAATCGCCGCACAGGCCCGACGATGCGATTCGACGGCGAAAGCATCCTGCACCTCGCGGCTGACCTTCCACTGGTTCGCCACCTTCTCGGCGGTGAGGCCCATGCCGTAGGCGATGCCAAGGTTTTCTTCCCTGGCGAAGATGGCCGGGTTCATCGACATCTTGTTGCCCATCATCTGCGGCATGACGCTCATCGACTCGGTGCCGGCCGCGATCATCACATCGGCCAGGCCGAGGCGGATCTGGTTGGCGGCATCGGCCACCGCCTGCACCCCGGAGGAGCAGAAACGGTTGATCGTGATGCCCGGCACGGTAATCGGCAGCCCGGCCAGCAAGAGGCCGATGCGGGCGACGTTCATGCCCTGCTCGGCTTCCGGCATGGCGCAGCCGACGATGACGTCGCCGATCAGCGCCGGGTCGATGCCCGGCACCTGGGCGACAACCGATTTGATGGCATGGGCCAGCATGTCATCCGGCCGCACGTTCCTGAACATGCCGTTCTTCTTGGCCACCGGCAGACGGGTGGCGGCGACGATGTAGGCGTCTTGGATTTGTCTCATTTTGTTACCTCGTAATTGGTAATTAGTGATTGGTTATTGGCAAACCGGGAAACGACCCAATTCCCAATTCCCATTCCCTAATTCCTCAAAGCCTTGCCGGTATCGAGCATGTGCTTGATCCGGGCCTGTGTTTCGGGGGTTTTCAGCAGTTCGACGAACAGCCGGCGCTCGACGGTGATCAGCCATTCCTCATCGACCAGGCTGCCGGTTTCGACCTCGCCACCGCACAGGGCGATGGCAGCGAACTTGGCAACCTTGTAGTCGTGCGCGGAAATCATGCCGCCCTCCTTCATGTTCACCAGCATCATCTCGAAGGTGGCGATGCCGTTCTTGCCGGCGACCGGAATGGCGCGCGGCATCGGCGGCGGCGCGTAGCCGGCTTCAGCCATGGCGCGGGCTTCGCGAATGGCCACGAAAAGCAGTTCGTTGGCGCTGAACAGGATGGTGTCGGTTGGCCTGGCAAAACCAAAATCGACCGCCTCGACTGCGCTCTTGGCGACCTTGGCCATGGCGATGGTCATGAAGGCCGGTTGCAGGAAGTTGAAGACCTCGCCCGGCGTTGCCGATTGCGCCGCCCAGTCGGCAGCGCGCACGGCAAACTCCTTGCAGCCGCCGCCCGCCGGGATAAGCCCGACACCGGCTTCGACCAGCCCGACATAGCTTTCCAGCGCCATGACGCGCTTGCCGGCATGCATGACGAATTCGCAGCCACCACCGAGCGCCATGCCCTGGACTGCGGCAACGGTCGGGACTTGTGCGTACTTGAGCGTTTGCGAGGCACGCTGGAACTTCTCGACGGTCTTTTCGAGCAGATCGAACTGGCCGGCAGCGATAGCCTCGGTCACCTGCGCTAGATTGGCGCCGACGGCAAACGGTGCTTCATGCCAGATCACCACGCCATCGAGCGTCGTTTCGGCCTGGCGTACGGCGGCGATGACGCCGTCGAGCACCTCGTCGCCGATGGTGTGCATCTTCGACTTGATCGACAGGATGCCGATGCCGGCATCGACCGCCGGCAATTTCCACAGGCGCACGCCGTCGTTCTCGAACAAGGTTTCACCCGATTTCTCGGGCGTCGCGCCACCCTCGCCGAGCACGCGCTCGGGGAAAAGCTGGCGTTGATAGACGGGCAACATCGAACGGGTCACATAGGCATTCTTGCTGGCCGAATACGAACCTTGCGCCGTATGCACGCCAGTCCGCCCGGACTCCAGTACCCAGGCCGGCAGCGGCGTGGCGCTCATGGTCTTGCCGGCGGCGATATCGACGGCAATGGCTTTGGCAATGTCGCTCCAGCCCGCGGCCTGCCAGGTTTCGAACGGCCCTTGCGCCCAGCCGAAGCCCCAGCGCATGGCGAAATCGAGGTCGCGGGCGTTGTCGGCGACGCTCTCCAGTTGCACGGCGGCATAGTGGAAAATGTCGCGGAAGATGGCCCACAGGAATTCAGCCTGCGGATGCGCCGAGGCGCGTAGCGCGGCGAACTTTTCAGCCGGGTTTCTCATCTTCAGGATGGCAGCAACCTCCTCGGCCACTTCGCCCGCGGACTTGCGGTAATCCTGAGCCTTCAGGTCGAGCACCTGGATTTCCTTGCCCTGCTTGCGGAAGATGCCGCAGCGGGTCTTCTGGCCGAGCGCGCCCTGCGCAATCAGGGCCTGCAGCCAGGCCGGATTGGTGAAGTACTGGTGCCACGGATCATTCGGCAGCGTGTCCTGCATGGTCTTGACGACGTGAGCCAGCGTGTCGAGGCCGACGACATCGGCCGTGCGGTAGGTGGCGCTCTTCGGGCGGCCGATCTTCGGACCGGTCAGCGCATCGACTTCGTCGAAACCGAGGCCGAAGGCCTGGGTGTGATGCATGACGGCGAGAATCGACATGACACCGATGCGGTTGGCGACGAAGTTCGGCGTATCGAGGGCGCGGATGACGCCCTTGCCCAGACGCGAGGTCAGCCAGGTTTCCAGCGCATCGAGCGTGCTGCCGTCGGTACTCTGCGTGCCGATGATCTCGACCAGATGCATGTAGCGCGGCGGGTTGAAAAAGTGGATGCCGCAGAAACGCGGCCGGACGGCTTCCGGCAAGCCTTGGGCCAGCGCATTCATCGACAGGCCGGAGGTGTTCGAGGCGATGATGGCGTTCGGCGCGAGGTGCGGCGCGATCCTGGCGTAGAGGTCGTTCTTCCAGTCCATGCGCTCGGCGATGGCTTCGATGACCAGATCGCACTCGGCGAGCAGCGGCAGGTGCTCGTCGTAATTGGCGGCATCGATGAACTGCAGCTTGCCCTTGCTGGCCAACGGGGCCGGGTCGAGCTTCTTCAGGCCGTCGAGGGCCTTTTTGACGATGCCGTTCTTGTCGCCTTCTTTTGCCGGCAGGTCAAACAGCACGACCGGCACGTTGGCATTGGCGAGGTGCGCGGCAATCTGCGCTCCCATGACGCCAGCGCCCAGCACAGCGGCTTTCTTCACGATCAACTTGGTCAATTGCATCTCCTTTTAAGTCTCTTATTTTCCGCTTCGTTAATATAAAACGAACGTTTGAATTATAGAACAGCGACTCCCACGGTCAACCGGTTTTTTGGCCCAAAATCAAAAAAATCCCCGGGCTGGCCGGGGATTGGATCAGGCAAACAAATCAGGAATCAGAACTTGTAGTTCAACTGCGCCGCTATGATATCGACGCTGTTGTTCCACTCTCCACGAATGCTCTGGATAGGTACCGCACCCGACATCACATCACGTGTCGTATTTTCCTTGGCAAAGAAAATGTGGCTGTATCCGATATCGACTGAAGCACTTGGCGAAAGCTGGTATTTGGCACCAATCGAAATCCAGGTACGGTCCGAGTCAGGCAGGGTCATGCTTCGATCTGCCGAGGATTTGACCGGAGACAGGTCATAGGCCACACCAACCCTGAGTTTGAGATCCTTGTTGTACTGATAATTAGCGCCCAGGCCTACGCGCCATGTATCCTTGAAGTTGTAGCTGAGTCCACTCAGATTTGCACCTGTGTTCCTGTTCTGCAACTGAATCACGTCGACGACACTCCAGTTCGTCCACGTATAGTCGGCAAGCAGTTCCAGGCGATCCCCTACTTTCTGGGAAAGCGCCAGCGACGCACTTGCCGGTGTCTTCAACACAGTCTTGATATCCTGCGAACCCGTAACGCCATTAACCGGGCCAATACTGGCTTTCTGCTGCCCCTCAAGATCAAACTTGAGTTCCGAGCGATAGGTCAGACCAAGGCGGGTCGTTGGCGTAATCTGGAACATGGCGCCGAGGTTGTAACCGAATGCCCAAGCATCGCCTTTGACGTCGAGATTGTTGGTTGTCGCAGCAAAACCACCCAGGGTCATACCCTGCCGGAAATGGGTTTCATTGTGTGCAATGTTGATGCCGCCACCGATCGAAAATTGCTCGTTTACTTTCCAGGCAACCGATGGATTGATATTGATTTGGGCAATTTCGGCGAAGTAACCAGAGTTGCGACCAACAAAGGCAAAATCGTATTCCGTCCGGTTACCAAACGTCGGAGAAATGCCGAGACCAACCGAGACCGTTGGCGTCACTGAATAAGCCCAATACAAGGCCGGAAGCAGAGAGAACCCGCCAGCATTACCGCCGTTGGTCGTTCCGAGGGAGGCAACGCTTGCAGATGACCCGGTATCCGAGTAATCGATGACGCGATAGAGCACCGTACCGGAAGCAGAAATGTTGTGCCCCTTGGCCAGATAGGTCATACCGGCCGGGTTGAAAAATATTGTACCGGCATCTTCCGCCGCTGCCGCAGCACCGGCAAACGCATTACCGTTCCCGGAACCCGTCTGGTTTTGCAACTGAAAGCCGGCCGCGGCGGCGCTGCCGGAAAAAGCGATGGCGATAAGCGCCGGGATGAGGCGCAGATTGGTTTTGCTCATTGATTTGTCTCCTGTTTTGTTATGTTGGGAGGAATTCTCCCGTCACTGCTGCTACGATTAAATCTCAAACAAGCGTGTGAAACGCCGTTTGAAATGCACTATTTCAAACGATCGTTTGAAACAAACGACACTGTTATTCCATGCTTCGCCGAAAGTGCATGGGGCCGCCGGTGAAAGGGGCGAACCCGGTGCCGAAGATCACGCCGGCATCGGCCAGTTCCGGGTCGGCAACGGTCTTGTCAGCGACCAGTTTTTCGACCCGATCGATCAACGGGGTGATCAGTCGTTCGGCCAGGCCGGCCGGTACGCTGCCCGCCGCAGCCTTGGCGGCCTTGCCCGACGACCAGTCGTAGAAGCCCTGCCCGCTTTTCTTGCCGAGCAGGTTTTTCTCGACGCGCTCGATCAGGCAGCGCGGCGCGTCGGCCCCGCCGGCCAGTTGCTTGCCGGCGGCCATGGCGATGTCCAAACCTACCGTATCGACCAGTTCGATCGGCCCCATCGGCATGCCGAAGGCGAGCATCGCCTCATCGACCGTTTCCGGCGAAACGCCCTCGTCGACCGCCCGCATGGCGGCCAGCATGTAGGGCGCGAGCACGGCGTTGACCAGGAATCCCGGCTCGCTCCTGACCGGCAGCGGCAGCTTGTCGATCTGTTTCACGAAGGCACAGGCTGCCTGCACGGCGGCCGGGTCGGCGCCCTCGGCTTCCACGACCTCGACCAGCGGCATCATCGCCACCGGGTTGAAGAAATGGATGCCGACGAGACGTTCCGGCTTGCTCAAAACCGTGCGCAGGTCTTCGAGCTTGAGGCTGGAGGTGTTGGTGGCGAGCACGGCACCCGGTTTCATTTTCGGTTCGAGCGACTTGAACAGCGCGTGCTTGGCCTCGACGTTTTCGAAAATGGCTTCGATGACCACGTCGGCGTGGGCGACGCCATCGCCGTTCGGATCGGGAATCAGGCGGTCGAAGGCGTCGCGGATCTTGAGCGGTTCGCGCAGGCGCTTGGTGAACAAGGCGTGGGCGCGCTTGAGGGCCGGGGAAATGCGCTCCAGCGTCTGGTCCTGCAGGGTGACCGTCATGCCGCGCAGGGCGCACCAGGCGGCAATGTCGCCGCCCATGACACCGGCGCCGATGACGTGGACGCGTTTGGCCTTGAAGTCAGACGACTTGCCGAAGCCCTTGAGCCGTTCCTGCAGGTGATAGACGCGGACCAGATTGCGTGCCGTCGGCGAGGTGATGATGCGGTCGATGACCTCCGGCGCAGCCAGCGCGTTGCCGTCGTGCTTGGCCCACAGGTCGATGATGGCGTAGGGCGCCGGGTAATGTTCCGGGCGCGCTTTTTTCGCCACCTGCTTGCGGGCACCGTTGGCGGCAACCAACTTGAGCGGGCCGTTGAGCAGGCCTTGCATGAAGGGCAGCGGCCGGCGCGGCTGGCCGGAGAGCAGCAGTTGGCGGGCGGCCATTTCCATGACGCGCGGCGGCACGCAATCGTCGGCCAGACCCATTTTCCTGGCGCGTTTGGCATCCAGCGTCTTGCCGGTCAGCATCATGTCGAGCGCGGCTGCCGGGCCGACGCGTTTGGGCAGCCGCAGCATGCCGCCCCAGCCCGGGAAGATGCCGAGCATGACTTCGGGCAGGCCCATCTTGGTGCCGGATTCATCGACGGCCAGCAGGTAGCGGCAAGCCAGCGCCAGTTCGAGGCCGCCGCCCAGGCAGTGGCCGCGGACCAGGGCCAGCGTCGGGTAGGGCACGGCGGCCAGACGGTTGAACAGGCTCCAGCCGCGCGTGACGAGCGCCCTGCCCTTTTCGGCGGAATCGAGTTGCGAGAATTCCTCGATGTCGGCGCCGGCGATGAAACCCGCTTCCTTGCCGGAACGGACGATCAGTCCCTTGGGCGGCTGCTTGTCGAGCTGGTCGAGAATTTCACCGAATTCGGCCATGACGTCGGCCGACAGAGAGTTGGCCGATTCGCCGGCCTTGTCGAAGACGGCGATGGCGATGCCGCTTTCTTCCCTGGTTAGTTGCCAGTGTTTCATGCGTTTTCCTTCCGCTGGCCGATTGCTACGGTCAACCGGAAAAAATGCCCAAAATTGAAATTATTTTTCATAGCGATTCAACCAGCATGGCGCCACCGAGGCCGCCCCCGATGCATATCGTGGCAATCCCGCGCTTCGCCTTGTTCCGGCGCAACACATTCAGCAGATGCAGCACGATGCGCGCCCCCGAGGCGCCGACCGGGTGGCCGATGGCGATGGCGCCGCCGTCCACGTTGAGTTTGTCGTCGTCCAGGCTACCCAGGGCGCCGGGCAGATCGAGCTGCTCGCGGCAGTAGTCGTCGGATTTCCACGCCGCCTGACAGCCGAGCACCTGCGCTGCGAAGGCTTCGTTGAGTTCCCAGTAATCGATGTCGTTCAACCCCAGGCCGTGGCGTTGCAGGATCGGTGTCGCGGCATGCACCGGGCCAAGGCCCATCTGCGCCGGGTCGAGGCCGGCCCATTCGCTGTCGATGATCTTGCCGATGGGTTTGAGGCCCCATTTCTGCACGGCCTCTTGCGAAGCGAGGATCAGCCAGGCGGCGCCGTCGGTGATCTGCGAGCTGTTGGCCGCCGTGATGTTGCCGTATTTCTTGTCGAAGAACGGCTGGAGCTTGGCCATGCCGGCCATGCTGGCGTCGGCCCGCACGCCGTCATCCTCGGCGTAGACCTTGCCTTGGCCATCGACGACCGGGACGATCTCGCCGAAATAGCCGGCGGCGCGAGCCGACATCGCCTTCAAATGGCTTTTGACGGCGAATTCGTCCATCTGCTGGCGGTTGATGCCGAATTTCCAGGCCAGGTTTTCGGCCGTCTGGCCCATGAGCAGGCCGACCACGGGATCGGTCAGCCCCTTCATGAGGCCGATGACCGGCTTGAGCAACTCGGCCAGCGGCAATTTCAAAAAATGGCCAAATTTCTGGTTCACCGTACGCATGGACATCATGCCGGCGAACCAGCGCACCATCGCGTCCGAATAAAGCAGCGGCGCCCGTGAGAGCGCATCGACGCCGCCAGCCAGCACCAGTCCGGAACGCCCGGACTGGATGTTGGCGATGGCCGAGTCGATGGACTGCATGCCTGAAGCGCAGTTGCGCATCACCGTCCAGCCCGGCACCTTCTTGCCGCAGCCGAGGCGCAGGGCGACCATGCGGCCGATGTTGGTTTCGTCCGCCGACGGCGCGGCGCAGCCGAGGATGACTTCGTCGAGGTCGCTCGGCTCGAAGGGCTGGCGCAGCAGGAGCGCCCGGCCGGCCTGCGTGGCGAGGTCGGAGGCGGCGAAGACACCCGGCCCTTTCTGCGCTTTGAGGAACGGCGAACGAGCGCCGTCGATAATGTAGATTGGTTTCATTCTGAAACAGCTCCGAAAACTCCCCCCTTCAAGGGGGTGAAGGCGGGGTTTCGCAGAGCACTGCTCTGCGCCGCCTGAACGGGCTGGCTATGCAAAGCCAGCCCTCCGGCTGGGGTGGGGATGGGTCGGCACAGAGGTTACGTCCGAATGACCCATCCCCCTCCTGACCTCCCCCTTGTCCCAAGGGATACCGGCCCTGCGGGCCATAAAGGGGGAGGAACCGAGCATGCCGAGCATCACGCCGCCATCCGGCATTCGGCCGGCTTGTTGGCAGTCGCCACGCCGTAGTCGAACGGGAAATCATCGACATGGACGACGATGTCACGCAGATGATTGCGCGCCTTCATGATTTCGTAATCGGCGGCCGAAATCACCCCGGCCTCGAAGGCGGCGACGGCGATGTCGCGCACATTGGCCAGCGGGTTGTTGTCGAAACGGCCGGCCTTTTCGGCTTCGCGGATTCTCGCCTCGATCGGCTCGGCGAGCAGCGTGGCCTTCAAGGCCAGCTCGATGGCACCCACCGGTTCGCTTTCGACCAGCGGCAAATAACATTCGGCGGTCAGCCGGTCGCGCGTGGCCGACGGGGCGATCAGCAGCTTGGCGACCTCGTGGCCGACATCGTCGGATGGCACGACGTACGGATGGCCCCACGGGAAGATCGAGCGGTTCAGGAAGGCGGCGATGAAGCGCACCGGGAAGTTGGCGATCACGCCGTCAAAGGCTTCCTGCGCCTTGTACATCGCATCCCAGATCGCCCAGTGGGCGAGCGGCGCGTCCTCAGCCTGGCGGCCCTCTTCCTCGTAACGCTTGAGGGTGCAGGAGATCAGGTACATCTGGGCGAGGATGTCGCCGAGGCGGGCCGACAGCTTTTCCCGACGTTTGACGCTACCGCCCAAGACCAGCAGCGAGATGTCAGCCATGAAGGCGAAGGACGCCGAGAAACGCGTCAGTTGCTGGTAGTAGCGCTTCATTTCCGGCGCCGTATCGACACTGACTCCGGCGAAGTGCGACCCGGTCATCCCCAGCCACAGGGCACGGAAGCCGTTCCTGATGGTGAAGCCGATATGGCCGAACAGCGCCTTGTCAAAATCGACCAGACCCTGCTTGTGGTCCGGGTTCTGCGCTGCCTGCATTTCCGGCAGCAAATACGGATGGCAGCGGATCGCCCCCTGGCCGAAGATGATCAGCGAGCGCGTCAGAATGTTGGCGCCTTCGACCGTGATGCCGATCGGCACCTGCTGGTAGGCGCGACCCATGAAGTTCGACGGGCCGAGGCAGATGCCCTTGCCGCCGATGACGTCCATGCCGTCATTGACCACCTGACGGGCGCGCTCCGTGACGTGGTATTTGGCGATGGCCGAGACGACCGACGGCTTCTCGCCGAGATCGACGGCGCCGGCCGTCATCTTGCGCACGGCGTCCATCATGTAGGTGTAGGCGCCGATGCGGGTCAGCGCCTCTTCGACGCCCTCGAACTTGCCGACCGCCATCTTGAACTGGCTGCGCACGCGGGCATAGCCGCCGACGGCGCGCGCCGTCATCTGGGCCATGCCGGTGTTCGACGAGGGCAGCGAAATGGAGCGACCAGCGGCCAGGCATTCCATGAGCATCCGCCAGCCGTGACCGGCCTTTTCCGGACCGCCGATGATGAAATCGAGCGGCATGAACACATCCTTGCCGCGCGTCGGGCCATTCATGAACATGGCGTTGAGCGGGAAGTGGCGACGACCGGTTTCGACGCCCGGATGGTCGTAAGGGACCAGCGCGCAGGTGATGCCGATGTGCTTCTTGTCGCCGAGCAGGCCGTCCGGGTCATAGAGGTGGAAGGCCAGGCCGAAGACCGTGCACACCGGGGCCAGCGTGATGTAGCGCTTGTCCCAGCTAACGCGCATGCCAAGCACTTCCTTGCCCTGATAGATGCCCTTGCAGACGATGCCGGCATCGGGAATCGACGCCGCATCGGAACCCGCCCACGGGCTGGTCAGCGCAAAAGCCGGCACCTCGATGCCCTTGGCCAGACGCGGCAGGTAGTGGCTTTTCTGCGCCTCGGTGCCGTAGTGCAGCAGCAGTTCGGCCGGGCCGAGCGAGTTGGGCACCATGACCGAGACCGACAGTGCGCTTGAACGCGTCGACAGCTTGGTCACCACCTGCGAATGGGCGTAGGCCGAGAACTCGAGCCCGCCGTACTTCTTCGGAATGATCATGCCGAGGAAGCCCTTGTCCTTGATGTAGCGCCAGGCTTCGTTGGGCAGGTCGTAGAGTTCGTGCGTCACTTTCCAGTCATCGACCAGGCGGCAGGCTTCCTCGCACTCGTTGTCGAGGAAGGACTGTTCAGCCGGCGTCAGTTTCGGCTGCGGGTAGGCGTGCAATTTCTGCCAGTCCGGTGCGCCGCGGAACAGCTCGCCTTCCCACCAGACGCTACCGGCTTCGAGCGCATCGCGCTCGGTATCCGACATCTGCGGCAGCACCTTGCGGTAGGTGGAAAAAATGGGCCGGGTGATGATGCTTCGGCGCAAGGGCCGAATCAAAACCAACCCGGCCAAAGCCACCAGGGCGACTGCCCCGAGCAGAGGGATAAGGTTGTCGAACATGCTGCTGTCTCCTTTTATGTCTTTTTGATTTTTGGTCGTTTTTTGCCGTTGACCGTGGCAGTCATCAAAACTGGGGCAACTGGGCGCGCAAGCCGCCGAGCAGGAAGGTCATCAAGCGCGGTACCAGGCGATCCATACGGTCGGTCGAATCCTCGTCCTCGATCTGCCAGTCGGTGACCAGACGCAAGGCATCGGTACCGGCGATGGCGTAGGACGTGGCGCCGAGCATGAAATGAAAGCGCCAGACAATCTCGGCCTTGGGCACCTCGGGCAGCGCCTTGAACAGCGCTTCCTTGTAGCGATCCATGACTTCCTTGTATTCATGCGCCAGGAAAGCGCGGATGAACTCGGACGGCTCGGTCAGCGTCCGCCCGAGCAAACGCAGGAAGGTCATCCCGCCGCGATTCTCATCGCCGGCCATACGCAGCAAGGTGCCAAAAAACGCATCGACGATGGCCGACGGCTTGACGGCCTGGCCAGCCGCCTCGGCTTCCAGCGCATCGAGCACGCGCATGCGCTCTTCGTTGAGCCAGTCCAGCCGTCGCCGGAAAACCTCCTGCATCAAGGACTCTTTCGAGCCGAAGTGATAATTCACCGCCGCCAGATTGACGCCGGCATCGCCGGTAATCTGGCGCATCGACGTGCCTTCGTAGCCATGCGCCATGAACAGGCGCTCGCTGGCATCGAGAATTCTTTCGCGGGTATCAACAGTACGGGTTTCCATCGGGGGGCCTCTTTATTAGTATGATTCATACGTTCGTTTTAATCATAAGAAAAACATTCGGCCAAGGCAAGTCTTTTTTAGCCGTCAGGAATTGTGCTGCTGAATGAAGGCCATCACTTCAGCCGCTGGCACCGGCCGGCTATAGAGATAGCCCTGCACCAGATCGCAGCCGCGGCTGCGCAGGTAGTCAAGCTGTTCGACAGTTTCGACGCCCTCCGCCACCACTTTCAGGCCCAGGTTGTGGGCCAGCCCGATGGTGGCGTCGCAGATCACCGAACCATCGGTGTCCTCACCGATTTCCTCGACGAAGGAACGATCCAGCTTGAGGTGCTTGAGCGGGAACATGCGCAGGTAGCCGAGCGACGAATAGCCCGTCCCGAAATCGTCGATGGCGACAACGATGCCCATGCTGTGCAGGATATCGAGGATGCGCACGGTCTCGAGCGGCTGTTCCATGGCCACCGACTCGGTAATTTCGAAAATGAGGTCAGCCGGATTGAGGTCGTAGGCCTGGATGATGCCGCGAGCCAGCACAGGCAGATTGCCATTGCGCATCTGGATGGCCGAAATATTGATACCCATCTTGACGCCGGAAAGTCCCGCCGCATAGAACTCGGCCAATTGGCGGCAGGCCGCCCACAAGACCCATTCGCCCAAGGGCTGGATCAGCCCGGTCTCCTCGGCGATGCCGATGAAACTGCCGGGCGCCAGCAGCCCTCTCTCGGGGTGCTGCCAGCGGACCAGTGCCTCGACGGCCGCCACCTTGCCGCTGGCCATGTCGATGATCGGTTGGAAGTGCAAGCGAAACTCGTCGCGGGAAAGAGCATGACGCAGGCTGTGCTCGGTTTTCAGCCGATCGAGCGCCACATCGTTCATCTTGGCATCAAAAAACTGGAAGTTGTTCCGACCGGCCGCCTTGGCGTGATACATGGCGGCATCGGCGTTTTTCATCAATGTTTCGCCGTCGAGCCCATCGGTCGGAAAAATGGCAATGCCGATACTGGGCGAGGTATAGAGATCGTAGCCGCCGATCTGGTAGGAATGCCCGACGCTCAACACCAGTTTTTCGGCGATCAGGGCTATCGAACTCGTGTGGTCGACGCCAGACAGCATGATGACGAACTCGTCGCCCCCGAGCCGCGCCACCACGTCGCTGTCGCGCACGCTTTCACGCAGGCGCCTGGCGACCTCGATGAGCAGTTCATCGCCCATGTGATGTCCGAGCGTATCGTTGATCACCTTGAAGCGATCGAGGTCGATGAACATCACGGCGACCCGCGAGCCATCGCGGCGCGCCGTCGCCAGCGCCTGATCCATCCGCCCCTTGAGGCTCAGGCGATTGAGCAGGCCGGTCAGAACGTCATGGTGGGCAATATGGTGCAGGCGCTCCTCGGTCGCGCGCTCGGTCGACACATCGGTAAAGTGGGCGATGTGGTAGAGGATTTTCCCCTCTTCATCGCGAATGACCGATATTGAAATCCACTTCGGGTAGATGCCCCCATCCTTGCGCCGATCCCAGATTTCGCCCTGCCAGAAACCCTTCTCGGTAATGCCTTCCCACATCCGGGCATATTCTTCGGGCGTCGTCCGCCCGGCTGAAAGAAAGCGCGGGTTGCGCCCGGCCGCTTCCTCTGCGGAATAACCCGTCAGGCGCGTAAACGCGGGGTTCACCGTAATGATGTTGTTGTGCACATCGGTAATCAGGATGGCCTCGCCGCTATGCTGCACGGCACTGGCCAGCAACTGCATCTGCGCCTCGGTCTCGTGCTGGACGCTGACATCCTGCGAGGTGCCGATCAGCCGCAAGGGCTCGCCATCCTTGCCATACTCGGTTTCCCAGCACTCCAGCACATACTTGATCCGGCCATCGGGCATTTCCAGCCGGTGCTTCAGGCTGTCCGGCCCGCCCTGGGCCACCGACTCCTTGAGTGTCCTGTCGACAATGGCGCGGTCCTCGGGATGGATCTGCACGAGCAATTCGTCATATGGCGCGGCGCCCTCGACCCTGGGGATTTCGAAAATCCGGTAAAGCTCGTCGGAACACGTTACCTGCATCGTCGCCAGGTCGATCTCCCAACTGCCGAGTTGGGCTATTCGCTGGGCCACACTCAGTCGTTCGCCATTGCGGCGCAAATTGATGGCCGCTGCCAGCTCCCGCCGCCGGGCGCGAAATAATTCATAGAGCACGATAAGGAGACAAGCCAGCAGGGCAGCGCCAAACACGCCAACGATGAAAGTCCGCTGTCGCCACGACGCCATCACGTCCGATTCCGACAGGCCGGCCAACACGTAGAACGGATAGTGTTCAAGCACCCGGTAGCCGTACACCCGTTTCACGCCATCGGACTGGGCAGCAAATTCAAGAACGCCGTGATGCTTTCCGGCCGTGATCGACTGATAGAGGGGATGGGAGGGATTGAGTGGCCGGTTGATCTCGGCCGGCACCGGCGGTTGGCGAAGAACCAGAGCGTGGGTATCACTGTGCCGGATCGCTACGGCACCGGAAGCCCCCAGGTGGGCGGCATTGAACAACTGCTCAAAATGATCAATTTCGATCGCTGCGCTGACCATGCCGATGAAACGCCCATCGGGTGCGCGAATTGCCCGCGCCGCAGCAATCGTATCGCGGCCGGTAATGCGCGACTTGACCACTTCCGAAAAAACGATAGCCCCGTCCGTCCCACTCCGGGCAACCTTGAAGTATGAGCGGTCGAGCAAATTCACATACTCGCCCCCACCCGAGAGGTAGAGCACGTTTCCATCAGGGGCAACCACACGAAAGCCGGCAATTTCGGGGAAGGCACGCTGCAGGCGGGCGAGCTTCTTCTCGATGTCAGGACGAAAACGGGCTGCAGCCTCGGCATGCAATGACTCTTTCGGAACGTGTTCGGCCAGCTCGTTGAGCGTCATGTCGATGCGCCGCAAGGTGGAGTCAAATCGCGCTTCGAGCAACTCGGACTGGCTGCTCGCCATCGACCGGGCCTCGGCCCAGACCTCCTGATAGGCAGACCACAATACGTAGCCAAGCAGAACGAACCCGCAGAGCGCCAGAGAAATCAGGGCGATCCACAGGTGATTCCCATTGCGGGCATTCTTTCCGGGCATTGTCTCCATGTCTCGCTGCGGCTTAGCCAAACTCGCGAATAACCATTCTGATCATACGGTATTCGAATTGCAATGCAGCGCCGGCAGCGGGCGCGGGCTGGGCTGTCGGTATTGCAGGAAGCGGCAGGTCACATCCAGGTTGCCATGCCGTTCGCGAAAAACCTTGACCGATTCTTCATGGATAGTCCATTGATCGAGCGGGATTTCGGCCGGAAACAGCGAATCGCCATCAAATGCCCGCTCGATCCGGGTCAGGTAGAAACGGTGACAGTAAGGCCAGGCCGCCGCGTAGACCGATGCACCGCCAATGACGAAAACCGGCTTGCCGGTCGCCAGCGCGGCCTGCAAGCCCTCCTCCACCGAGGCCACGCGGATGCAACCCGGGCGCAATGCGAGATCGGGCTGGCGACTGACGATAAACGAATCGATCGGCACCACATCCATCGATTCGTAAGTCAGGCGACCGATGACCAGCGCCGCGCCGTCCACCATTTTCTCGAAGTAGGCCAGTTCCTCGGGAATATCCCAGGGCAGCCAGCCGTCCAGTCCGAGCATGCCGTTGCTGGCGACAGCACCGATGGCCGAGATCACCGCTTGTTCTTGGCCCACTGCTCGCGCGTCAGGGACAGTGAAATGGCCGGCGTCCCCTGGCCGTTATAGACATGCGGCTTGTGCATCGAAACATGAGCCGATGTCACGATGGCCATGCCGAAAATCGCATCCATGACCTCGAGAATGCTCGACTCCAGGCATTCGCAGTGGGCATTGCCCTCGAGCTTGCGGATGGCCAGAAAGATCACTTCGTAATCGACGACCTGGCGAATATCGTGCGGATCGGTCACGGCATCCATCGGCGCCCAGGCATCGGCATGGACAAGCACCGCCTGCGGCCCGTGTTTTTCGAGCGGATGGCAGCCGGTACGCAGTTGAATGGTCGCATCGACGGAGGCGCACCAATGATTTTCAAGCACGAATCAGATTCCTTTTAAGTCATTCAATATGGATAAGACAGAACGATACCAAAGCTGGCGCCGAACCGCAGGCAAAAAAACAGGCGCCGCAGCGCCTCGTTGCTGATCTGCAGTGCAAATGGGTCAGGCCGTCACGTTGACCAGCGTTCCTGTCTGCTGACCGGAGGTATTGACGACGGGGGCCGCCTTAGTGCTCAGAATATCCGATTGCAGCACATCCGCGATTTGCGTTCTGAGATCACCTAGCTGGCTCTGCACCTCACCCACCGAACTCTGCGTCGCCAGATTCAGTCTTGCCTGGCTGGCGTCGCCCTGCGCCTGTCGCGACTGGACCTGTAGAGAACGGGCATTTTCCTGCGCGCGGTCGGCAACACTCTGCGCTGACCGTGCCTGAGCCTGCAAGGCCGCGGCCTGCTGCTCTGCCTGATCAGCATTTCGCCGCGCCTGTTGTAGCTGGAGTTGCGCCCAAAGCCCACCACTGGCCGATTGAGCGCCTGATGCCGACGTTACTGCCATTTCGTCACCAATCGCCTGTTACGAACCCGTTTGTGCCTAAGCCGTCACGTTGACCAATGTACCGGTCTCCTGACCCTGCGCATTCTTCACCGGGCGCGGCGACTCTTCCGTGCGCTCGACACGCTCTTCCGGACGCGGCTCACGCTTCTCTGCCTGTTGTACCTGCTGGGCCTGGCTCGCCTGAGTGCTCGAGTTTGTATAAGCACTGATACTGGAAGTTACTGATTGAATATCCATTTCTTCACCTCAAAACGAGAACTCCTGAATAACTTTACACCATTCAGCGGGATATTCCAGAAGTATCCGTTGCGCCCCAAAGTCAAAAATCAACAATATTGACAACAATTCAGGCATGGCCGGGAAATTGACTTCAGGGAACGCAAATACCCCCGGCGCATTCGCTGCATCACCGAGGCTAGACCATGACCAGATGACGAAATCCGGCACTTGATTGCGCCAGGCCCGGCAATTCGATCACTGCACCTACAAAGGCAGTTCAGCCTGGATTGCTGACGGCGCGCTTTCATCATCCCCTGCCTTCACCAAGCCACCGGCGCGAACGCCGAGCAGGCGGATGCGCTGCTCCAGCGGCACGCGCTTCAGGCACAAGCCGGCCGCTTTGCGAATCGCGGCGCCATCGCTGACGGCGACCGGCAAGGTCACATCCCGGGTAACCGCCTTGAAATCCGAATATCGGATCTTGATACCCACCGTCCGGCAAGCGTAGCCTTTTCGCACCAGGTCGTCACCCACGCGCAGGCATAGCGAGGTAAACACTTCAGATAATTCGGATCTATCCGCCCTGGCGTGCAGATCCCGCTCGAAAGTCGTTTCCCGGCTAATCGATTTCGGCTCCGACTCGGTAACCACCGGCCGGTCGTCAATACCACGGGCGATGCGATGCATCCACAGCCCGGCACTCCGGCCAAATTTGCTGACCAGGAACTCCTGCGGTGTGGCCGCCAATTCGCCGATGGTGCGAATGCCATGGCGTTCAAGACGCTCGCTGGCCTTCGGTCCGATCCCATTCACTTTCTTTGCCACCAACGGCCAGATCCGTGTCGGAACATCCTCCATCGACAAGATCGTCAACCCATTCGGCTTCTCGAGATCCGAGGCAATTTTGGACAGCAGTTTATTAGGCGTCACGCCTATCGAACAACTCAGCCCGGTTGCGGAAAAAACTGCATCCTTGATGCGCTGAGCCAGGACGCGGGTTTCTTCCGGAATGTCGCTGAGGTCGATGTAGATTTCGTCGATTCCCCGGTCCTCGACATTCGGCGCAATCGCCCTGACCGCCGCCTTGAACAGCCGCGAATAGTGACGATACGCCTCGAAGTTGGCCGGCAGAAGAATGGCCTCCGGCGCCAGCTTCGCCGACTTCATGAGCCCCATACCGGAAAACACGCCCAAGGCCCGGGCCTCGTAGGTCGAGGTGGTAATCACCCCCCGCCCCGTGTATTCGCGCAAACGGGAAAAATGCCTGGCGCCGTCGGCCTGCACCAGCGGCTGAAGAACACTCCGCCCGCCGACCACGACAGTCTGCCCGCGCAACTCGGGATAGCGTAGCAGCTCGACCGAGGCGAAGAAGGCATCCATGTCGAGATGGGCGATGCGACGAATACTGTTCATTTGAACAGTATATCAAAGCAGTTGTTGTTGATTCTGCTCAAGACGACCAGCTAGCAAAAAAATGCCCCGGAATTTCTTCCGGGGCAAACCGAGGTTGCTGCAGAGAGAGAGGTCCTCCGGTCGCAGGCAGGGCCTGCGGCCGGAGCTGCCGTCAGGCGTAGGTCGGGGCGAAGGCCGCTTCGGGATTGGCGGCCGGGCCCTTGTCGGTCCAGTACGGCGAAAGTTTGCGCAGTTGCGCGACGATGGGCGGAACCGCTTCGATGACGCGATCGATTTCTTCTTCGGTGTTGTAGACCGACAGCGAGAAGCGGATCGTGCCGTGCGCGGCGGTGTAGGGAATGCCCATGGCGCGCATGACGTGCGACGGTTCGAGCGAGCCGGAGGTACAGGCCGAGCCTGAACTGCCGGCGATGCCCATCTTGTTCAACAGCAGCAGGATGGCCTCGCCTTCGATGTATTCGAAAGCGATGTTGCTGGTGTTGGGCAGGCGCTTGGAGATGTCACCGGTCGGGAAGCAATGCGTGATCTGGCTGAGCAGCCCCAGCTCCAGCTTGTCGCGCAGGCGGCGGACTTCGGTGTTTTCGAATTCCATTTTCTGCATGGCGAGTTCGCAGGCCATGCCGAGGCCGACGATGGACGCCGAGTTCTCGGTGCCGGCGCGACGACCGCGTTCCTGATGACCGCCACGGAGCAGCGGACGGAAGCGGCAGCCGCGACGCAGGTAAAGGACGCCGATGCCCTTCGGGGCGTGCAGCTTGTGGCCGGACAGCGAGAGCATGTCGATCTTGGTGTTCTTGAGATCGATGGGAATCTTGCCGACGGCCTGCACGGCGTCGGTGTGGAACATGATGCCTTTGGCGGCGGCGATTTCAGCCATTTCAACAACCGGGAAAATGGTCCCCGTCTCGTTGTTGGCCCACATCGCCGAAACGATGGCGACGCGGTCATGGAGCAGCGAACGGTACTCGTCCATGTCGATGCGGCCCTTCTTGTCCACCTTGAGCTTATGGACGATGTAGCCTTCCTTTTCCAGCCAGTCGCACAGCGTCAGGATGGCCGGATGCTCGACGTTGGTGGTGATCACCGTGTTGCGTTCCGGCTGGGCCTTGAGCGCTGAGAGGATGGCGGTCGAGTCGGACTCGGTGCCGCAGGAGGTGAAGATGATTTCCGAGTCATGCTCGGCGCCGAGCAGCGCCTGAACCTGACTGCGGGCCTTCTTCAGCGCCTTGCCGACTTCACTGCCGAAGGCGTGAATCGACGAGGCGTTGCCGAAATGCTCCGTGAAGAACGGCAGCATGGCTTCGACCACAGCGGGATCGACCCGCGTCGTGGCGTTGTTGTCCAGATAGATCGGTTTCATGGCGCAGTCCTCTGTTTTACCCCCTCCCCTTCAAGGGGTGGTTTGGGGTGGGGATGGTTCGGGGGAGGCAACCCATCCCCCTCCCGGCCTCCCCCTTGAAGGGGGAGGAGAGAATCATCAAGCCTCTACGGGCATGTGTGACGATGGCAGCACCTGGACCAGTTCGCCGAGGGCTTCGATCATCTTCTGCTGGATGCCGCCGAGGGTGGCCGCTTCCATCATGCAGCCGGAGCAGGCGCCCTTCAGGTGCACGTAGATCTTCTTGCCCTGAACGTCGGCCAGTTCGACGTCGCCGTGGTCGCGTTGCAGCATCGGGCGGACGGATTCCAGCACCTCCTCGATCTTCTTGATCTTCTCGACGATCGACAGCTTCTTCGCGGGCGGCTTCGGCGCATCCGGGGTGGCCGGGCAGGCGGGCGGCGGCGAGACTTCGCCGGGGCCGGCGCGTTCGGCCATGACCTTGGCGAGAATTTCCTCGATGCCTTCGTGACAAGCAGCACAACCACCGCCGGCCTTGGTGTAGAAGGTGACTTCCTCGACCGTGTTGAGGTTGTTGGCCTTGACCACATCCTCGATCATCACGGCATCGATGGCGAAACACTTGCAGATCAGCGCGCCTTCTTCGTGGTCGTCGGACCATTCCTCGCCACGGTAGTTGGCGATGGCGGCCTGCAGGGCTTCGCGCCCCATCACCGAGCAGTGCATCTTTTCCGGCGGCAGGCCGTCGAGGTAATCGGCGATGTTCTGGTTGGAGACTTCCAGCGCCTGATCCAGCGTCATGCCCTTGACCATTTCGGTCAGTGCTGACGACGAGGCGATGGCCGAGCCGCAGCCAAAAGTCTGGAAATGCGCATCAAGGATGACCTCGGTTTCCGGCTCGACCTTGAGCATCAGGCGCAGCGCGTCACCGCACTGGATGGAACCGACGTCACCGATACCATTCGCTTCTTCGAGCGGGCCGGAATTGCGCGGGTTGAAGAAGTGTTCGCGAACCTTGTCTGAATATTCCCACATGACGTGTGCTCCTTAGACCGAGAAGGAAGAGCCGCAGGAACACTGGGCGCTGGCATTCGGGTTGTCGAACTTGAAACCGGTGTGGGTCAGGGTGTCGACGAAATCGACGGTGACGTTGTCGATCATCGGCATGGTCATCGCATCGACCAGCACCTTGACGCCTTCGACTTCGAGTTCCCAGTCGTCATCGGCCTTCTCGTTTTCGAGCTTCATGCCGTATTGCAGGCCGGAGCAGCCACCACCCGAGATAGTCAGGCGCAGACCGATAACCGGGGTTTCGGAACCGCGAATGAAACGTTGGACGGCTTTAACAGCGGCGGGTGTCAGATTGATCATGGCGATTCTCCCAGAGTAGATGGGCTATTCATCGCAAGCCCTGTGCCATGCCGGAAAAACACTTTAACCAACTGAATTCATTGACTTGTTGCACCGAAGTGCCTTGTCGCTTTTGCGACAATCACCCCAAAACGTGTTCGTAAGCCCGACGCAACAGGTTGCGTTCGACTTCGCTTAGCTGGCGTGATTCGGTGATCGCGATGAAGCGGCTGCGGGTCCGCTCGGCCGCCGCGAACGGCGGATCGATGCCGGCGAAGGCGGCGAGCAAGACCGGCACGTCGCCTTCCGCCGTATCGACCCAGGCCTGAAACTCGGCCACCGGCTCGATGGCACCTTCGGGCAGGCCGAGATGAATCTCGGCCTCGCGCACGGCGGCGGTCGGGTGAAACTGGATGGTCGGCGAATAGTCTTCGTCGCGCAGCGCCGAGAGGGCCGGCAGCGGCTTGAAGGCGACAACGCCGGAAGCCAGACAGAGGAAGCGGACGCGGCCGCTGGTCCCATGCTTGTGAATCAGCAGCAGACGAGGCAGAACGGTCATCCTTGAAACCTCGGTTGGACGCTGCTGATGGTGCGTCTGGGCGGGATGGCCGGCGCGAAGCGACAATATGGTCCCTGCGCAGCAGGGATCGGTATCCCTTGCGGACGCGGCAGGCTCATGCCTGCAAGGCGGAGCGACAAAGCCGGACGCCCGACCAGACGTGCCAGCGGCTGCGTAGCGCTGTCACCCAATGGGTGAATAGCATCGAAGGC